>JBBTBN010000014.1:10348-18756 GCA_038043645.1 Nanobdellota archaeon | reverse complement strand
TTTTTCTTTTCCAATTTTTATTAATTTGCCTGGAATTTCTTTTATTCCAAATTGAGCATTTAATTTTGAAAGTATTTCTTGTGTTTCGCGGTTTGAAAATATGTGAATCATTTTAATTTTTTGAATTTTGCAACGAAAAATCCCTCGGAATTATTGTCTTGAGGATAAATCCTGCATGATTCTTTTACTTCATTATTATAATTTTTATCTTCCCATTTTACAACGCCTTCACGGCATTTTACAGGGAGATTTATTTTTTTTATTTCTATCAGGCCTTTAAACTCTTTTAATGCAAAATCAACAATTTCTTCATTTTCTTCGGGAGCATGAGTGCAAGTTGAATAAACCATTTCTCCGTCTTCTTTAAGAATTTCAAAAGCATTTTTAAAAAGTTTTTTTTGCAATTTTGAAAGAGATTTAATGGTGTTTGGATTCCACATTAAACAAGTTTTTGGAGAGCTTCTCATTGTCCCTTCTCCAGAGCATGGGGCATCTAAAAGAATTTTATCAAATTTTAATTTTTGTGATTTTAGTTTTTCACAAAGTGTGATGCCGTCTTCTCTTGTAATAATTACATTTGCAACTCCGCATCTTTCAAGATTAGAAGCCAAAATTTGTATTCTTTGAATGTTAATATCATTTGCAATTATTGTTCCTGTGTTCTGCATTTGCGACGCTATTTGAGAGGTTTTACTTCCTGGGGAAGCGCATAAATCAAGAATTAATTCATTTGGTTTGGGTTTAAGGGCAATTATTGATAACATACTTGCTAATTCCTGAATATAATAATATCCAATCAAATGCTCAATAGAACGTCCAAGTTCTCCTGGGAGCAATTCATTTTTAACAACCATCACTTCAGGATAATTCCCCCAAGGCTGTGAAATTTTCCAACCTTTTTTTTCTAAATTTTTTTTGAGCTGTTCTGGAGAAATTTTTAGAGTGTTACAGCGAATTGAATTTAATAATGGCTCTTGTATTATTTTTTCGTATTTTTCAAAATCAGAGGAATTCAAAAGTTTTTTCATTTTTTCTAAAAATTCCGGCTTTGGCTTGATAGTTTTTTTCATGACTAATTTAATGATTTTTGTTTTATAAAACTTTAAATATCTCCTTAAATTTAACTTTTTATGTTAGAGATTTGGTTATATGTTTTAATTAGTGTTTTAGTTGTTAGTTTAATTTCTTTTATTGGAATTTTTACATTTTCTTTAAAAGCAGAGAAACTCCAGAAAGTTCTAATTTATTTTGTTGCTTTTTCTGCCGGCGCTTTATTTGCAGGAGCTTTTTTGCATTTAATTCCTGAAGTAATCGAAAAAAACGGATTTAGCTTAAAAATTCCTATTTTTATTTTATTAGGAATTATTATATTTTTTATTATAGAAAAAATAGTTGGCTGGAACCACTGCCACAGGCCTATTGCAAAAAACCATGTGCATTCTTTTGCGATAATGAATTTAGTTGGAGATGTATTTCATAATTTTTTAGATGGTTTGATTATTGCTGCAAGTTATCTCGTTAGTATTCCATTGGGGATCACTACTACTATTGCCGTCATACTTCATGAAATTCCTCAGGAGATAAGTGATTTCGGGATTTTATTACATGGGGGATTTTCAAGAAAAAAAGCATTATTAATTAATTTTGCAACAGCTTTAACTGCTGTTTTAGGGGCGGTGGTTGGATTATTATTGTCTGGATTTATTAGTGGAGTTGAATTTTTCTTAATTCCAATTGCAGCCGGAGGATTTATTTATATTGCTGGAAGTGATTTAATTCCTGAATTGCATCGGGAATTTCAGATTAAGAAATCTATCTGGCAGTTAATTGTATTTATTCTCGGAATTTTGGTTATGGTTGGATTGCTGTTTTTGGAGTGATGAGAACTTATAATTATAACTAAAACTCCCCAAGCGTCATTTGTTTTTTAGAATATAAATCTTTTAATATTGATTTATTTTTTTATTATCTATGAATTCAAAAGAATATAGTGTGCAAGATAAAATTCCAATTGGAAAAGCACTAATCTATGAAAATCTTAAAGATGGAGATTTTGTAATTGATATTGGAAAAAGATTTACTGGGATTGAGAAAATAACTAATACTATTATTAGAATTCCAAAATCTGTAAACAAAGAAGAATATTGGCAAAAAATTAATAAAATAAAAGATTTTCAAAGAATTAAAAAAACTTTTGAGAAATATGAAGTTTCTCCAATTTTTGAAGTTGAAGAGTATTTTTTCCTTGGGAAAAAAGTAATTTCTAGACTTTCTGAAGAAGACATTAATTATTTGAAATCAATTTTAAATTAATTAAAATTCCCCAAGCGTCATTTGTTTCTTCCCATCTATAATTTCTTTTATATTCACCTTTAAAACCTGAAAAATATTTTCAACTGCAGGAAGAATTTGGTGATTCAAATAATATTCTAAATTATATTCTCCTTTTTCATTTGGAAGCTTTACCTTATCTCTGACTAATTTTTTTTTGTCTCTTGTTTCTGCGATATAATATTCAACTAAATTTCCTTGACTAATTGGAATTTCAAGTTCTTGCATTTTTTTTGCTGCAATCACATGCGGAGATATATTTTTGTAATCTGAAATTGGTTTTTTTAGCTGGGTTCTAATTATTAGTTTGTCAATACCAATTTCTCTTTGTTTTATTTTTTTAATTATTTCTTTTAAATATTCTAATGCTTTTTTTTCATTTCCATCTTTTAAAATTTGTCTTATTATATTATTTTGAAGTTCACGCGCCAAATTGCACCAATCTCTTCTGACTGTTTCAAATCCTCTAATTTTTAATTTTCCTTTCTCGTCAATTAAAGCATATTTTTTCTTTGCGCCAGCTTCTCCTGTTCTTTTTGAAACCCAGATGCCTCTTTTATAAAAATCTTCTAATTCCAGCTCCATAATGCCGGGCAATTTCTCATTAAGTTTTTTTAAAAATTTTAGAGTTTCTTCTTTAGTTTTTTTATTTAATAAAAAGCCGACCGAATCAGTATCTGCCATTATTACGCTGTATCCTTCTTTAATCACGACATCTATTGTTTCTTTATTATATTTTCTTACAAATGCAAGAGTAGATGCAGCGGCTTCGACGCAATAATATCTTGCTCCAAAAAATCCTAAATATCCATAATAAGCATTTGCCAGCAATTTGAAAGCATTGCTTCTTGCTTTAATTTGATTGTTCTCAAGCGAATTAATACAAAAATTTCCTGTTTTTGCTTTTAAAATAGGATTTAGCGCGTCGGTTTTTAATTCTTTTTTATATTTTTTTCTTAATTCAACTATTTCTCCAAGTAAAGAGGGAAAAAATCCGAGTTTTTTTGAAAAGTAAAATTTTGTTTTTTTTCCATTTAATTCTAATTCTGGAGATTCGTAGCAATTTTCTTTTTTTTCTTCCTCCAAAGGAGATCCCTTCGGGACAAGCAGAGTTGATTTTGAAAGATTATAACTTACAATAATACTTGCATGCATGCTTGTGAAATCAAAGATTGCCAAGTTTTCATAGAGTCCTGGAGTTGGCTGAAAAACAAAAGCTCCTTGATATTTTTCTCTTGCTTTTCTCTCTGAAATCTCATTATACATTGGCCTTTTTTCAGGAATTTCATTAAATTTTTCTAAATGATGGATTATATAATCTTCAACATTTGCAGACATCCCGTTTCTTGAAATACTAAATATTGGTTCTTGAATAATTTTTGTAAATTCAGATAAATCAGGCCAGAATTTTTCAAATAATCCGAATGTAAGAACAGAATCATGCAGATTATACTCATAATATTTTTCCCATTCATCTTGAGCGATTTTTGATGAATGTTTGAATTTAAAATCTTTTTTTGTGTCGCCTAAAAATTCTTTTGCAACTTCATTTAATGAGAGAGTCTCTGACTGCATATACTGGGAATAAACGCTTCTTATAAATTTTAAAATATCAATATGAATTATTCCGTTGATTTTTGCAGTCATATTTATTCCATTGCTAAATTTTGGCTGTGAGCCGTCTAAACCCAAAGACAATTTTACATTGAATTTTTCTGCCCGTGCTTTTAGATAAGGCAAATCAAATCCGTCGGAAAAATAGCCGACTAAAAAATCTGGAGAAATTTTTTTTACATATTCAACAAATTTTTCTAAGAGTTCAGCTTCGTCTTTAACATATTCCACATAAGAAAAATTAGTTTCTGTTTCTTTCGGCGATTTATAAGTCAGCACTTTTTTAAATTCATCCGAGACTAAAGAAATCATTAAAATTTCTCCCTCTCCAATTTTAAAAGCATCTGTTTCAATATCATAAGCTAAAACTTTTGGCTTGAATTTTTTATCTTCTGAATCTTTTATTTTCTGAACCTTAAGTGTTAAATCAACTTCTAAAACTGAATCTATTCCTCCAAATTCCTGCGAACCATTTAAAATTTCTCCTTCAATTTCATACCAAGAAAGAGGTTTTAGTTTTTTTTCAATAATATAATGAGTCAAATATCCTAAGTCGTAGCCTCGTCTTTTTTCTATTTCGGGCATTCCGAGTTTGTCTGCAATGTCATGCAAATCTTTGTAATTTGTTGCAAAAACTTTTAATGCTTTTACTTCTTTTCCTAAAAAGTTTTTATTATGAAGTTCAACTTTTTCTACTTTTGTTTTACGATCTTTTATATCTAATTTTATTTTTTCTATTTCTTTGATTAAAGAATTAATTTTTGATTTAGTTAATTTATCTTTAAGTATTGCCCAGAGATAAACAGGGCAGGAATCAATTATGCAGACGCGTTTTCCATTTTCATCTCTGCCGATTATTTTTGCGTAATTTCTTCCTTCAAAATCAAAATATGAATAATCTATTGGAATGAATTGGAGTTTCATAAAATAAATAAGAGAAAAGATTATTTAAATTTAAGGTTTTAATCCTGTAATTTGATAAATTGTTGCTTGAGCATCTTAATTAAAAGTTTATAAAAGCGCAAGGTTATATTTTTTTATGATTGCTGTTTTTGAGATTGAAGATAAAACTGGGAGAAAAATTCGTTTGACTAAAAGTCAATGGAAGCATATTAATAAAAAACATCCGGAAGTGGAAAATATTGAAAATTTACAAGAAACGATTAAAAATCCAGATAAAATAACTAATTCTCCTGTTGATGAAACTATTTATTACTATTATAAATTCTACAAACAAAGACAAAAACCAAACAAATTTCTTTTAGCGATAGTTAAATATTTAAACAACGAAGGTTTTGTAGTTACAGCATATTACGAGGACAAAATAAAATGAAATCAACAACTTATGAATTGCATTACAATGAAGAAACTGATTTTCTTGAATTGTATTTTGGTGAATCAAGTAAATGTTATGCAGAAGAAATAGAGCCGGGAGTTTTTGTTAGAAAAGACCAAAAAACCCGCGAAATTAAAAGCATAGAAATTTTGGCATTTAAAAAACGAGGAGAACAGATTCTCAAAAAAATTCTTGATAAAATTAATATGAAACTTCCTTTAGGAATTATTTTAGAGAAATAAATTTTTTTGGTTTTTAGAGATTATTTAAATTTATATAAAAATAAAATTTAGAAAATAGAATAGATTCTTTTTTGCTTCCATTCTTCTGGAACCAAAAATTCTCCATAATCTTCATTTATGCCTAAAATTGGTGCAATATATGGATGAATAACTTTTCCAGTAGAATCTACTCTTAAAGGATTTTGAACATCTATTAAAAAAAGCTTTTTGTCTTTGAAAACAATATTATAAGCATGATGTGAAACTCCAACTTCGTCTTCTATTGCAAGACATCCATTCACAAGAAATCCCTCTCTTCCTCTTTGAACAGCTAACTGGACTAAAATACTTTTTTCTAAACATTCTCCAATTCCTTTATTATAAACTTTTGAAAAAGGTATTTTAGAATTTTCATTAAATTCTTCCATAATTTCTTTTTTAGAATTTTTTAAAGTTCTATAAATGGGACCATATGGAACTGCGCCTTTTGGAAATTCTCCTAAATTTTTGTCTATTTCTACATCATCAATTTCATAATATAATCCCCAGCTTTTTTGAACTTTGCTTCCTTTACTTAAATTTGCAATTACTGATTTTGGATGTTCTTCAGCCATTTTTGTTAAATATTCTTTTATATTTTTCATTTTATTTTAAAATTAAGGTTTCAATCCTGTAATTTGATAAATTGTTGCTTGTGGTTCGTTCCAAAAAAAATATTTGAAATTGTTATAAGTTTCATCACAATGCCCATCAGTTATATGATATAATTCATGTCTTAAAGTAGATAAGTTTGAACTTCTTGGGGATAATGTTATTTGATAGTATTTTTCACCGATTTTTTCAGCTTCTGAAATATCCTCTTTATTATTACTCATACTGATATTAATTATCATCTCATTCTTTATTCCTGCTCGTTTTCTCTCTATATTTAATATTTGTTCAAGTTGAGATTGATTATTTATTCTCTGTGATGTCTCTTGTGAAATTCCTTGAGCTACTAAAAGTATTCCAGTGTATATTATTCCAGCTATTGCTATATTTTTAACAATTTTTATTCCATAATCCGCGATTTTATTTATATTTTTCATTTTACATAAATTACTTTATCCAAATATTTATTTAATTTTTCTTTTCTTAAATCAAGATATCCGTTATTCTTTTTATCTATCAAACAAATTGTCTCCGGGTTAAACCCTTTTTTCTTTAATATTCCCGCCATTGTTGGATATTTATAAACAGCTGTATAATCTCCCTTTTTATTTCTTAATTTTTGTTTTTCTTTAATTTCTCTTGCATGAAAAGCGCCGGTGTAAGCGATAATTTTTGCAGAAGAATCTTTTTCTAAAATTTTTTCTATATTTTTTGCCATATAAAAATCTCTTTCATTATTTATTTCTCTTTTAGAATTCTTAATAATTGGAGTGAAAAAATTAGAATTAACAAAATAAAAGCTTTTTCCTTCGTCTATTGGAACAACTTTAAAACCTTTTTTATAAAAATTATAAGCAATTTCTAATGCCCCCTTTGATGGCCACCATTCTAATAATTTTTCAATATTCTTATCCTGATAATTTTTGTTGCTTGTTAAATAGTTTTGTATAGAACTATCGCATTTTACAGGAAGTTCAATTGCAAAATAATTATATCCCTGTTCTTTCAAAGAATCTATAGAATTTGTCATAAAATTTTTTTGTTTTTCAGACATATGATCTGATTCTCCGTAAATTAATAATTTGTGATTTTGGGAATTTCCCAATAAAGAACTCGCTATCAAAGAGCCTGTTAAAATTAAATTTTTTATGGTTTTCATTTTATTTTATATTTTTCATTTTAATATTTGCTCCAAATTAAATTCTCTTTCTCCATGAAAGATTTTATTTATGTTTGTCATTTTATTTTGCTTTTTACCAATAATTGTTCTGAAATAATTATTTTTGAAGGATAGTCTTTTGAATTAAAAATATTTCTGAATTTATTGAAGTCTATAATTGTAGATTTTCCCGCTGTTTTTAACCAAGCATGATTTTTTCCCTCTTTTAAAGTTCCATCAATTACTTTTGTATTTATTCCATACATTGCGGTCACAATATGCCCAAAACAAGAAAGTTCTCTGCACACTGCAGTTCTGTGCCAAATAACATCTCCAATATCTCCCCCAGCATTTAGAATATAATCTCTTAAATTTCCATATTTTTTTGGTTCTTCTTTGCTTTCAATATTTCTTCCTGTCCAATCAATTAATGCTCTGTACAATTTATTTCTATTAACTTTATCAAATAATTCTTTGCTTTCAGGAATAAAATTAGTTTTATCTTTAATATAATTCATTGCTTCATAGACTAATCTAGATAAATAAGGAGATTCTAAATTTATGGGAACTTTTATCCAATTTCTTGTATAATAATCATTTATTTTTTCAAGTTCTTTCATGTCTTTTATTTAGATTCCAATATTTATAAACCTTTCCCCTTTGTAACCCCTTTAAAATAACACTTATAGAAACATTTAAATAGTATTTATGCTCAAGTATATTATGACTATTTTAGAAAAATATGATTCGGATATTGAATTAATTGGCAGTGGAAACACTGATTACGGCCACAATCTTGCAGAGATGATTTTGAGACAAAAAGAAAATAAAGAATTAGAAAAATTAGCGGACTTAGAAAGTAAAATAGAATTTGTTAGAGCTGTTGATAAATATAAAATTGATGTTGATAATGAATTTAACGGCAGATATGAAAAAGAAAAATTGATAAGAAAATATACTCCCTATACAAAATTAAATGGTCTTGGAGAAAAAAAAGAATTGTTAAAGAATTGTTCAGATCATAAAATTGGTTTGGCTTTTAAGAATATATATTTTTCTGCTTTGAGGAAAATAGAAAATTATGAAAGAGGAGAGA
>JBBTBN010000014.1:6178-10248 GCA_038043645.1 Nanobdellota archaeon | reverse complement strand
AAGAATATATATTTTTCTGCTTTGAGGAAAATAGAAAATTATGAAAGAGGAGAGAGAAAATGAATAACCTAAAGGTCACGAGAAATAAAATTTTGAAGAATTTGAAATTAGGATTAGCGGGGTTGGTTTTGGCTGGAGGAATTTATAGCACTGATAATTTGATGAATTCCTCAAAAAATAATCAAGAACTATTAATCTCAAATAAAAAAGATTATTTTGTTGATTCAATAACTTCTAAATTAAATAAATATCCAACTACAACGCATTTTATTTATGAAATTCAAGGAAATTCAGAACAAAATTTTAGTAATGTAAATAAATTAGATAAAATAATAAATAATATAAAAAACAAATTTTCTAAAAAAGAACAATATTCTAAAGATGAAGTTATTGAGATGCTAAATGCAATTAACAAAGAGATTGGTGATCTTGAGATAGATATTAAAGATGGCAAAATCGATTGCGATGATTTATCTTTTATTTATTTGGCGGTTGGAGAAAAACTTAATTTAAATTTATATGGGGTTTATGCTCCGGGACACGTCTTTATTAGGTATGATTCAGATGGAAAACATGATGTCTTAAATTCAGAAAATCCAATTAATAATGAGGATTTTAATTGGGAAACAACAAATTTAAGAGAATATTACGATAAAAAATATATTGAAGAAGAAAAGATCTCTAAAGAATCAATTGAAAATGGAATTTATATGAAAAATTTAACAAAACTTGAATTGCTGTCTTTAGGATATTTTAATCAAGGAAATAATCTTTTTGATAAAAAAGAATACAACTTGGCTATTGAAAGTTATGATAATGCACTTAAATTATATCCAAAAAACTTCTCTTTTATTTTTAATAAAAATCTTGTTGTTTTTTCCAGAAATCTAAATAGCACTAAAAATAAAAAATGACTCTCATCAATAAACTCAAATTAGGATTAGCAGGAACTTTTTTAGCTGGAAGTTTGAATGGATGTGACGATCTAAATGAAAAAGACAAAACCATGTTCCTTAAATCAGAAGCACTTAGAAAAGAAATCCCCTCAAATCCTCATTTAGAAGCTCTTAAAAAATATACTCCTTTAACAAAAGAGCAAAAAGATAGTTTGTTTAATAATTTAAATCCTGGACTAAGAGAATATCTAAATAAAGTTTATGTAATTGAAAAGGAAGATTTTCCTGAAAATGAAGGAGCACATACTCATAATGGAGAAGAAATAATCGTGTGTTTAAATAAAGAATATGCTAATCATAATTCTTATACTCTTTTTCATGAAACAGCTCATGTGAGACATCGGGCATTAAATAAGAATAAATCAGATTTTTCAAAAAAATGGGAACAAGTTGCAAATTTTAAATATGGAGAAGAAAATATAAAATATGTTTATGCTCCATCTAATAAATTATTTGAGATTACAAGAAAAGATGGAACCGTTGGACCTAAAGATGGTTGTTTAAGCCCTTATTCAGAAAAATCAGTTTCGGAAGATGTAGCAACATTTGTTGAATCTTTAAGTTATATTAAGGATAAAAAATGGGCAAAAGAAACTATTTATCCAGAATTGTATAGTTTATTCTTTGCTAACACTACAGACCATAGATACAAACAAAAATTAGATTTACTAAAAGAATATAATTTTCTAACTAAAGATGAACATGAAAAATTAAGCAATAATTTGGGAAGCTTGAATTATTTATCACAAAAATAAAATGAAAACGCTAAAATAAACCATTTTTATATCATATAACCAAAAGCTTTAAATATGTAATATTGGTTGTATGAGTATGAATGAAGAGCTTAAACAAACATTAAAAGAAAATTCATTAGAATATTATAAAAACGCATTAGAAACTGAAAAAAGAAAAGAATACAATTCTGCTGTTACCTTGTTTTTCAAAGCAATTTCTTCTTTAGCGGATTTATTTATTTTAATAAATGAAAAAGTTATGCCAAGCAACCATGCTGAAAGATTTAGAATCTTGCAGTTAAAATATCCAAAAATATATAAATTAATTGACAAAGATTTTCCTTTTTATCAAGACAGCTATAAATCTAAATTAAATAAAGAAACCGCAGAGATGCTAAATGAAGATGCAAAAGAATTATTTAAAACACTTGATATCAGAATCTAAAAAATTTGCGCAAAAAAAAGAAATTTTTGATATTGTGCTGTATGGCTCATTTGTAAAAGGAAAAGAAAAACCAAAAGACATAGACATCTTAATTTTATTTGAGAAAACGCCATTGAAAGAAAGAACAGAAATAGCCTACGAATTCAAAGTTTTAATTTCAAAAAATCATAAAATTGATGTAAAAACAATAAATCTTAAAGAATTATTTGAAAAAGAATTTCTTGCAAGACAGGGAGTATTAATTGAAGGATATAGCCTATTGCATAAAGAAAAATTTTCAGAAAGATTTGGGTTTAAAGGTTATTCTTTATTTACATATAATTTAAAAAATTTTGATCATAATAAAAAAACAAGATTTATTTACGCTTTAATTGGAAGAAGAAAAGAAAAGGGGATTCTTAAACAATTAAACATAATCTCCTGCGGGAAAGGAGTCTATGAAGTTCCTATAGAAAATTCTCTTATTTTTGAAGAGTTTTTAAAGAAATGGAATGTTGAGTATCATAAAAAAAATATTCTTATCTCACAAATATGATAAACAAAAACAAAATAAAAGATGCAATAAGAAAAATTGGGAAAAGACCAAGTAAAGAAGCAGTTGAAAAGATAAATAAAATTCTAAAATTAGAAGCAGAAAGAATAATAAATCGCGCGAAATTAAAAGCAGATTTTTCTGGGAGAAAAACAATAATTAGTGAAGATCTTGAAGAGAGTGTTTAATTAAATAACCCGCACCTTTAAATAATATTATTTCTTTATTTTTCTATAAAAAGGTGAAATATGGAAAGTTTAATTTTTATTCTTGCAGGTTTTGTAACGGGAATTATTACAGGAATAATCGGAGCGTCTTCAATAGTTGCTTTTATTCCAATCATTCTGCTTTTTTCAAATTATGATGCTTTTTCATTAATTGGCGTCAGCTTAGCTTTAGATGTTTTTGTTGCTTTAGTTGCGTTTTTAATATATAGAAAATTCCATCATATAAAATTTAAAATGGGAATTTTTTTAGCTATTTTTGCAGTTATCGGAGCAATAATTGGAAGTTATGTTTCTATTTCTTTACCGCAAGCTGGATTGTTTGCAATTACTGGACTAATTACGCTGGTTACAGGAATCGGTATTTTCAGAAGAAAAAAGAAAATTAAATCTCCAAATAAATTAGAATTTAATTTTTCATTAAAAAATTTTAAATTTTGGCTTGCAATTTTGCTTACATTTGGAATTGGTTTAATATCCGGAGTATTTGGCGCTGCTGGAGGAATTTCTTTGCTTTTGCTTTTAATTTTATTGTTTAAATTTGAAATTCATGAAGCAATAGGAACTTCAGTTTTTGTTATGTTTTTTATAGCTTTGGCAGGTTCTTTAACGCATTTTTATTATCGGGATTTTTCATCTCTGCTTTTGATTTCTGCAATTATCGGAGGAGTTGTTGGAGCATTTTTTTCAGCGAGACTTGCCAATATTTTTAAAGAAGAAACATTAAATAAAATCGCTGGTTTGCTTTTAATTATTTTTGGACTTGTAACTTTTTTGAGAGAATTAATTTAAAGTATTTTATTTTTGATTTTTCGAAAATTAAAATTTTTGTCTATCCTAATTCATTTTCACGGAGACAAATAAAAGATTTTATTATTAGAATTATATTTTCTTTTCTCTTTTAACGCTGGTAGGTGTCTTCTATCTCGTACTTTACTTTGCCTACGACGTTCGCTTTGCTCACAAATAATTGCAAAGCAAAATGCTCGACCTCCATGCCAGGTTCCCTGTCACGGAGAACAATAAAAATATTTTATTAATTAATTTATAATTTCTTTTCTCTTTTAACGCTGGTTGGAGCCTCTCCGCCGTGCCAGGTAAATCTTGGGTGAATTCTCATTGGATAAATTCTTTCTGAAGTGTCGTCGAGAATTATTGCTGAACCTTTTAAATTTGGAA
>JBBTBN010000014.1:0-6078 GCA_038043645.1 Nanobdellota archaeon | reverse complement strand
TAAATTCTTTCTGAAGTGTCGTCGAGAATTATTGCTGAACCTTTTAAATTTGGAAGCTCGTTCATATACTGACTTATTGATTCCAACATATAACTCTGCATAATGCTATTCAGAGCAGATAAATCCTGCGCAGAAGTTACCTTATGAGATAAAACAACATCTGACTGAGTCATAACATCTCGATGAATTTTTCCTGGTTGTTGTGTCGCAAGAATCATTGAAATCCCTGGTTGACGCCCCTCACGCAATAACTGAACTAATGCATCTGTTGCAATTGTTTTTTTATTTAAAGGCAAAAATTCGTGCGCCTCGTCAATAAACATCCATATTAAAGGCATCTCTTTTTTTTCAGCTTCTCCTTTAATTTCAAATCTTTTTGCAATTGAATCAATTTCTTCTTTTTTTCTTGCCATCATTCTTTGTTCAAATAATTTTCTTGAAACTAAGCTTACAACTAATGCTCTGACATTAAAAGTCCCGATAGATCTGTAAACACTTAAATCCAAAACAGTTGTTTTTCCAGCATCTACCAATTCAATAATATTTGTCTGTTTTGTTCCCTTTCTTGCGAAAATTCCCCAAGAGTCTGCAGCTTGGAATAAACCTATTGCTGCATTTTTAGTATCTCTCGAACTATTTTTATCTTTTTCAATTTCATTTATTATGTCTTCAATATAAAACTTTTTTTTATCTTCTTTGAACAAGTTTGTAATTGTTGTTTGAATTAAAACCCCAACGGGATTTATTAAGTCTAATTGAAAAGTCATTATCCAGTCTTCTGCGCTCATTTCTGTTACATCAAGAGCAAATTTTTTATCAATGGGCATCCCTTTTTTTTCATAGTCATCAAAATGTCCATAAGGAACAAAAATTTTTACTGGGAGGTTTTTTGGAGTGAGACCCCATTCTTCTAACAATTTTCGGTCTTTTTCATTTTGGTATTTCATTGTCCAATAAATTCCCATAGTATCAAAAATAATTGAAGCAATATTTTGAGAAACTTCTTTTGGCAAATCTGCGAGCTGTTCTGCGAAAACTCCGATGGTGTAACTTTTTCCAGAACCTCTTTTTCCCGCAATTAAAATAACATGCGTTCTTATTACGTCTAAAAATATTTTGTTGCTTAAAGAAGTATATTGCCCCATTTTAACAAAACCTTTTCCAATATAAACTAATCCTTTATTTTCAAATTCTTTTTTATCACTTTCATCTCTTCCAATTATAATGTCGTAACTCATATTAGAGATTATCTAAATGGCTTTTTATATTTTTAATTATAGAAATAAATTTATTTAAATTTGTTTTCAAATAATTCCTGCATTTTTTAATGTTTTGTCAACTAATTCATTTATAAGATTTAAATCAATATTTTTATAACCTTTTGAAATTCTATTCATTAATTCGATTTTTATTTTGTTAATAATTTTTGTTCTTATATATGAAATATCTTTGCTGGGAAGAGGCGCATTTATAGGATTTATTTTTTCTCTGTATTTTTTAGAAATGTTTACAGCATTTTCTGCTTCTTTTTGATAATGGTCCGCAATTTCTTTGCTGTTATCTTTAATTGCTTCTATAAGAATCTCGTGTGTGATTGCGGTTGAGATATTTCCTATAAATAAATCAATTAGTTTATTCCTGTTTTGTGGCATTTTTTATTGTCTCTTTTTCTAATTTAAGATAAAAATTCTTATATTTTTTAAAGAAATTTTTATTAATTAAATTATTTTTAAGATCCCCAACTTCTATACTTAGTTTTTTTCTTATTTCTCTTTCTATATTCTCTTCTGATAATGTTTTATTCTCAATAAATAAATAAATGGCTATTAAATTTCTTGTTAATTTATATTTTTCTTTTCCTGTTAAATAATCAAAATTATCAATTAATATTTTGCTTTTAATTAATTGAGCGTCAAGATATTTGTAGTTTATTTTTCTTGCTGACAATGGTTGAAGTCTTTTTCTTGAAATGCATCTATTTAGCATCAGCCTCCATCTTGGGTCTATTTTTAATGCCTCTATAAATGAATTTTTATTAAAAAAGATTATATGCGTTTTTATTTTTAATTTTTTCAGTATATTGTTTTCTATTTCTTTTATATTTTCTTTTTCGTCAGATACAATAATTACATCTATATCATTAAAATTAAATTCTTCATCTAAAAAAGATCCTGTAATAATTATGTTCTCATAATTTTCAACGCTTTTGCTTATTGTCTCAATTATTTTTTTGATAATCTCTAATTTTATTGGACTAATGGATTTAATTCCATAAAAATATGAGGTTTGTTCAGTTTGAGTAATTTTTTTTTCAAAGGGTTTGATTAAAACGTAATTTCCAATGTCAAAGCCAATTCTGTTTTTTGGAAGATAAACTTGGTCCATATTGCTTCCTTTGCTGATTTTTGCTATTATTTCCATATTACGTAATATTACGTAATGTTTATAAATTTTTCGTTTTTAGAATCTTACCAGAAATATAATTATCTCCTTAAATAAACCAATTCATCTTCATCAAGCCCAAGTTCTTTTGCAATTTTTGGATTTGAATTTATCATTTGTTCAATAATTGGAAATTCTTTCATTGTTTTTTTTATGCTTATATGAGTATGTTTTGCGTATTTTTTTGCAATTGTTTTTTTATTTGCATTTTTTAAATTGTTCATCCAGATTTTTAGAATTCTTGTTGGTCTTTTATAAAGTGTGAATTCATTTTTATTTTCGTTTTTTATGGACGCCATTCCATAACTCAAGAAAATGTTTTCATAAACTAAAAATCTCCAGTATTGCTGTTTGTAAATTCTGCCTTTAAAGATATCTACTTTGCTTAATAATTCATAAGCCCTGTTTAGTTCTTTTCCCTGATATTCTTTTGGAATATTCTTTTCTATCCATAAAATTATTTCGTCAATTGGCATATTTACGGAATCAAAAATTTCCAAAGTTTCTTTAGTTGCTTTTGATTTAAAAACTTTTTTTAGCGCATTGAAAATATCTGTCTCTTTATTTCTTTCACTAAATAAGATTTCTGAAGGTTTTTCTAATTCAGATATTGTTTGCAAGTCATTTATTGCAGCTCTTACATCTCCTTTTGAGTTTAGAGCAATCTTTGTAAGAATTTCATTATCAATAAATTTTTTTTCTTTTCTTAAAATATTAGTCAAAATATCTTTTATTATTTTGTAATCTAATTCTTTTAATTCAATCATCTGACACTCTTTTCTTAAAGGACTAAATTTTTTATCCCAGATATCATTTGCCGTTATAATTATTGGATATTCTGATTTATCAATTAAGTCAATTATTTCTTGAATTCCCCCTCGGTCTGATTCATTTATTCCATCTACTTCATCGATCAATAAGATTTTTCCTTTTTTCAATAGTGATTGTTGTTCTATTGCTGGTTTTAAGGTTTCTTTTAACTGCGGTTTATTTCTTAAATCGGATGCATTTAATTCAAACATTTCCAAGTTTTTTTCGTTTGCAGTTACATGGGCAATAGTTGTTTTTCCGGTTCCAGGAGGACCATAAAGAATTATTGCTCTTTTTTTTAGTGGGAAAGTTTTAATGAAATCTTTTATTTTTGCGACAGCTTCTTCTTGTCCATTTATATCTACAAAGCAAATTGGTCTATATTTTTCAGTCCAGGTTGTCATTTTTTATTTTTATTGAAAAACTAAAATTTATTGATGCGATTGCATATCACTATAAGATTTTTCAATTAAATCTTGTTCTTTTATTTCTGGAATTTTTGAATAAAAATAATTTTTACTGAGTTCCATTTTATCCTTTTCCTAATCCTGCAAGGACACCCAAAGAGGGTGCAAGAATCTTGGCGTTTTTTGATATCATTTTCCTAATCCCGCCAAGACAAAACTTGCTAAAAGAGATTGAAGCTGAATAAATGGGTCAGAACCTTCGGTAATTCTGAATTCTATCTCCCCTGTTTTTTCTGTTAATTTTACTTTTATTTCAGGTTCAATTGACAGATTCCATATTTCTTTTTGAATTGCTTTTATTACATCCTGCCCTGAAATTGATTCTTTTAACATAACATCTAAAAGTTTTTCTCTTGAATTTTCAAAATCTCCTGCTAAAGCATAATCAAGAACTACTTTGATGTCTTTTGGTTTCGTGTTTGCAAGCATTGTTGAAACTAACTCTGGGTTTATTGACGGAGAAATCGCTGCTGTTGATTGCAAAAGATTTATGCTTCTTCTGCAGTCTCCTTCGCTTCCTTCATAAATTATATTGATTGCTTCTGGAGAAATTGTTAAATTTTCATTTTTAGCAATTTTTAGGAGAACTTTTTCAATATCTTTTTTTTCTAAAAGTCTAAATCTAAAAATTGCGCATCGTGATTGAATTGGGTCAATTATCTTGGAAGAATAATTGCATGATAAAATAAATCTGCATCCCGACGAATAATTTTCCATTGTTCTTCTTAGCGCTTGCTGAGCTTCGGGCGTTAAAGCATCTGCTTCATCAAGAAAAATTACTTTAAAAGGAACTTTGCCGAGGGATTTTGTTCTTGCAAAATTTTTTACTTTTTCCCTTACAACATTTATCCCTCTTTCATCTGAAGCATTTAATTCAAGATAATTTTCTTTCCAAGTGTCTTTAAAAAGTTCATTCACTGTGACAAGCGCAAGAGTGGATTTACCAATTCCTGCTGGTCCGGCAAATAACAAGTGAGGAATGTTCATCGCTTTTGTCAATGATTCAACTCTTTTTATGATATCATTTTGACCAACAACTTCAGAAAATTTTTTTGGACGATATTTTTCAGTCCATATAGCACTTTCATTGTCCATATTACAAATATTTTCTTTTAGTTAATAAATCTTGTTGTGATTAAATTTATACTGAAAAAGATTTGTGATAATTTGTTTTAGGGAAATTAAATTTGGGACAAATTCGTATTACAAATATTTTCTTTTAGTTAATAAATCTTGTTGTGATTAAATTTATACTGAAAAAGATTTGTGATAATTTGTTTTAGGGAAATTAAATTTGGGACAAATTCGTATTACAAATATTTTCTTTTAGTTAATAAATCTTGTTGTGTTTGAAATCTATTTTTTATTTAAAGAATTATTTTACTTATAAATATTAATTATTTCTTTAAGTTCGTTTATTATTGTCCCTTCTTTATTTTTGATTATTTTCTCTAAATCATTGATTAAATTAGAGGTTTTATTTTTATCCTTTTCATATTCTTTAATTTTAGATTGAAGAGGGAATAATGCTTCTGCAAGCTCTTCTCCATTATATACTTGATTAAGAAATTCTACTCTTGCGCAGTCATCTCTTTCAACAACATATTTCTCTATTAATTCACCTAATTTTATTATTTCAAAACTCATTTTTTTAAAAGATAATTTTTATTTTTAAAGATATTTATATTAGGAAATATATACTAAAATCATCTAATATTCTCTTTTAATTTCGTCAATTATTTTACCATTAAAAAAATTATTCTGGTCTAAGATTAAATTTCTTAAATTAGTTTTAGAATTTTTTAGATTAGAGAAAACTTCTTCTAAATTATTAATTTCAGATTGATGTTCCTCTTCTTTGGAATTCATTTTTTGTTCTGCAATATTTCTTATATCTTTATAAATTTCAAGAATCTCTTCACCATTTAAGAAATATCCTTTTAGTTCATATTGCGTATTTACAAAAGAACGATAAGCTTGTGATTCTTTTAAGATATCCTGTGACATTCCTTTAGTTCTTGTTAAGACTTCTATATCTTTTTCTAATTTCATATAACTGTTTAATAAATTGATAACTTTTTCTGTATTTTCCATTTTTTAACAAAAAGATTTTTATTTTTAAAGATATTTATCTTAATAAATATATTCTAAATTATTTACTTCTTGCTCTTCTCGCTTTACGCTTACGCTTTTCTTTTTTGAGCCTTTTTCGTTGCCATTTCCAACGCATTTGCCCTTTTTTTTTCCATCTTCTACTTGAACGTTTCATAGAAATTTGAAGAAAGAAGAAGTTTAAAAAGGTTTTTGTGGGATTTTTTTGTTGAAAATTAATTTTTAATGTAATCTTAAAAACAGAAAT
>JBBTBN010000013.1:23192-26631 GCA_038043645.1 Nanobdellota archaeon | reverse complement strand
TTTAACTATGAAAAAAGCAGAAACTAATAATAAAATTAATACTAAAATTATAATTTTCTTTTTCATTTTAATTTCTTTATTTTTTTATTGATTTATTTTTTATTTCAATTTTCATTCTAAACATCCAGTTGCGCTTTTTGCGCATTTTCTTGAATAAATTGTTTTCTTGCCTGAACATCGTCACCCATTAACATTGTAAAAGTTTGGTCAGCTTCAACAGCATCTTCAATATAGATTTTTTTTATTTTGCGATTTTTTGGATCCATTGTTGTTTCCCAAAGCTGGTCAGCAGACATTTCACCTAACCCCTTAAACCTCGTCACTGCAACAGAAGATTCTGAAGCGCCCAATTCTTTAATAATTTTTTTAAGTTCTTCATCTGAATAAACATAATAGTCTTCCTTTTTTCTGACCCTATACAGCGGGGGCAAAGCAGCATAAATATTTCCATTTTCAATTAATTTAGGCATAAATCTAAAGAAAAATGTTAAAAGTAAAGTCATAATATGCTGTCCATCAACATCTGCATCTGTCATAATAATTACTTTGCCATATCTAAGATTATTTGTATCAAACTGTTCGCCAACACCTGTCCCAATAGCAGTGATGAGATTTGTAATTTCTTCGCTCGAAAGAGTTTTAGATGGTGTTGCTTTTTCAACATTCAAAATTTTTCCTTTTAACGGAAGAATTGCCTGCAATTCTTTATTTCTCGCCATTTTTGCGCTGTTGTGAACAAAAACTCCAGAAGAAAGAGCAAAATTATGTGTCTCTGGAACTTCTAAATCATAAACATCTATTTTTTCATTTAACAAAATAATTTTTTTAATCTTATGATTATAAGGCTCAACTTCAACCTCTAAATATAAAGGCATCAAAGAATCTTCTTTTGTCAAATCCTTAGCTTCTTTATAATTTCCATTTCTCAACATAAATTTATGGTCTGGCGTGCAAATTATTTCTTCATTATTATCTAAAACTATTTTGATTACTTCCGCATTTTCTTTTGTTAATCTCGGATTTTCTATTTTTGCAATTCCAATACTTCCATCATTTTTAATTGTATAACAAAAATTCTCTTTTTCTTGATTATATTCTTCAATCAATTCTTTAAATGATAAATTTCTTCCATCAGCAAGAGCAATTTTTATATCTCCGTCAAAACAACCCCCTGCGGATTCTCCCTCGACAATATATAATTCTGTTTCTTCTGTTTCTTTTGAAGAGCAATCAGATAATTTTCCAGGCAGTCCTCCAAACCCAAAAACACTTTTTCTTCTAACTAACTCTCTGGCCTTTTTAGCGGCTAATCTGGCTTTTGCAGCATCTAAACATTTTGCAATAATATTTTTAGCAATATTTGGATTCTCTTCAAAAAATTCTGCTAAAAGAGAGGTAACGATTGAATCTACAAACCCTTTGACCTCGCTATTTCCTAATTTGGTTTTTGTCTGACCTTCAAATTGAGGTTCTGGAATTTTAATGCTGACAATTGCCGTCAATCCTTCACGAACATCTTCTCCAGACAAACCCTCTTCGCCTTTTAATAAATTTCTCTTTTTGACATAATCATTAATTACTCTCGTTAAAGCTGTCTTAAAACCGGAAATATGCGTCCCGCCTTCAACAGTATTTATTGTGTTGACAAATCCAAAAATATTTTCCTGATAGCCGGAAATATACTGAATAGAAATTTCAATCATTGTGCTATCCATTTCTTTTTTAAAATAAATTGGTTTTGGAAATAAAGGTTCTTTGGATTTATTTATCCACTTTACAAATTCAATTAATCCTCCTGTAGAAAAAAATTCTTCTGACTTGCTCTTGTTTTCATCAACTAAACTTATTTTTAATCCTGCATTTAAAAAAGCAATCTCTCTGAATCTATTTTCTAAAAATTTATAATCAAATTCAAGTGTAGAAAAAATTTGTTCATCTGGCCAAAAAGTGATTTTAGTTCCTGTTTCATCTTTTCCAACGCTACCGACAGCTTTTAATTTAGTTTTTGGCTCACCGCGGGAATATTCCTGAGAATAAAGTTTTCCGTCTCTTTTAATTTCTAAAATTAATCTTTTTGCCAGAGCATTCACACAAGAAACACCGACTCCATGCAATCCTCCGGAGATCATATAAGATTTTTTATCAAATTTTCCACCGGCGTGCAATTTTGTCAAAGCAACTTCAGCGGCAGAAACATTATATTTTGGATGATTGTCTACCGGAATTCCTCTCCCATCGTCTTCAACCGTTACAGAGCCATCTTTATTTATAATTACATTTATACTCTTGCAAAAACCTGCAAGAGCTTCATCAACAGAATTATCAACAACTTCATAAACCAAATGATGCAATCCTTCTTTTCCTGTTGAACCAATATACATTGCAGGACGCTTTCTTACTCCTTCTAATCCCTCTAATACTTTAATAGATTCTGCTCCATAAGATTCTTTTTCAACCATTTTATAAAATTTTTTATTTATATTGAAATAAAATCAATTTGCTTTATAAAGCTTTCTTTCATTTTATCGTCGACAAAATTGTTTTTTGGGAAAATATAACAAATAGAAATTGCTTAAAAAATATCTAAAAATTTTTACTAAAGAACTATTTATGCTAAAACTTGTTTGATTTTTTTCTGCATTTCCATTTCTAAATCTATTTTTCTTTTTTTAAGCTCTTCTTCATGCTCTTGAATTTTCTGTTTCATCCTAAGATCATATTCATTTTCTAATCTCGCTTTAAGCTCTTTTTCTTTTTTTGCAAGTTCAGTTTCTAATTCCTTATGAGATTCTGCAATTAGCTTTTCTTTTATTTTTTTTAATTCAATTTCTCCTTGACTTTTAATAACCTGCTCCTTGTTTTTCGTTCTTTCATCTAATATCTGCTCCTTATTCTTCATTCTTTCATCTAATTTTTGCTTTTGATTTTCCAATTCCATTCTTGCGTGTTTTTTCAATTCCTCTTTATATTCTTTATCAATTCTTGTTTTTTCCTGTTCAAATTTATTATCAAGTTTTTCTCTAAATTTATCAGAAACTTCCTGTGCAAGACTATCTTTAATTTTTTCATTAAATTTCCTGTGATATTCTGTTTCAAGTTTTTTACTTAACTCTTTATCTTTTTTTTCAAGATTAACTTTTTTATTTGCAAAATCACTTAATACTTTCTTATGCTCATTTTCTAATTTTATTTTTTCGCTCTCAAAATCAGAAATCAAATCATCGTGCTTTTTCTTATACTTAAATTCCCTCTCTGTTAAATCAATTTCTAATTCTTTATCAATTTCTTTTTCTTTTTTATCAACTCTCTCTGACAAAGCTCTTTTAATTTCATTCAAAAAACGGCTGAATTTTGTATCAACTAAAACATCAACATCGTCGTCAATAGGAATTCTCTGTTTTGCCGCTGATTTTTTAATTGCTTCAGAATCTTTTTCATG
>JBBTBN010000013.1:19286-23092 GCA_038043645.1 Nanobdellota archaeon | reverse complement strand
TGCTCCTGAATCTCTCCAAAATCAGGCTTATTTAATTTAATTTCTTCTTTGTGCTCTTTTCTTATTTTTTTTAATTCTTCCTTAATTCCGCCTAAATCCGGCTTGATTATTTTTCTTGATTTTTTTATTCCTTCAAGTTCTCCTTGAATTTCTTCGAGACCTTTTTTAATTTCTTTTACAGGACTTTTTCTTTTTTTTGGTTTATATTTTTTATTAATTTTTAATTTTAAATCTTTTAATTTTCTCTCAATATTTGGAATTTCAGAAACTTTTTTTAATCTTGTTCTTATATCCTGCTCTTCTTTAGCAAAACCAGCAGTATCAAGAGAATTAAGCTCTTTTTCAAGCTCTTTTAATCTTTCAACTCCAAATTTAAAAGTTTCAAAATCTGTTTTTGAAACAGAACTTGCTTTACTTTTCTTTTTAGCAGGAGATTTATTTTTTTTCATCACCATCTTTTTATGATTTTATAACGCTATTTTAGTTTTTAAATATTACTCAAGCCAGCGCGCTTATATCAAACCCCTTTTTCTTCCATTCTGCAATTTGTTTATTAATATTTTTTTCGGGAAGTTCTCTTTTAATTTCAGGGAAGTTATATCCTTCATTTTCCCATTTTTTAATCTGTGTTTGAAGAGTATTTTTCTTCACTTTTCTTTTTCTTAATCTGGTTAATTCTTTTATCTGCTTTTCTTGTTTTTTCTTTATTTTTTTAACAACTTGTTTTTTAACGCTCTCAAATTTTTCTTTTTTAACTTCTGGAGCTTTCTTTTGAATAGCTTCGATTAATTTAATATTTCTTGTTAATTCTTTTGACTGCTGTTTTCTTAACTGCAAAAGCAGTTCATCTCTTGATTTTATGAAATAAATAAACAGCACTACAATTAAAATAACAAAAGCAAAAAAGATTAAAATAAGAAAATTAATCTTGTCAAAAGAAACTCCTTTCGGTTTCGGTTCAATTTTGAATAAATAAGATGAAATACTCTTTATTCCATTATATTCCATAGAGGTTACCAAAACATAATCTCCATACTCAATGTCAGAACTTATATCAAAAATTTTTGAAAAAGAAAACTCATCGCTGATAACCAAATTTTCTGCAGAAGACAAAATTGTTTTTTCAGGACTTAGTATTTCATAATTTGCCTTTATCTCTTTAGAATAATCTTTCAGTCCCAAATCAAAAACATTTATGTCAACACCTAACTTTCCTCCGGGAGAAACATCAAAATATCTTGGCATTGGTTTTTGTATTATTGTAAATAAATGGGCTGGCTCTTCAAAAGTCAGCAAAACTGGCGCCGTTTTTTTAAAGCCCTCATTCACTACAATTAAATTTGCAAAATAAATATGTGAAACATTCTGGGAATCTTTAAAAGTTATTTCAATTTCTTTTGATTCTTTTGATCCTAAAGAAAATTCTGACTCGCTTAGCGACGCTATTTCAGACAATCCATTAAGCTTAATTTGAAAATTATTTGTTTCTTTTTCATTATTTGTAATTTTTATTAAAGTTTTAGCTTCTGCGCCGGGAACCAAGTTCATTTTTATTGGATAATCAGGAGTTATACTAAAATCAGATGAACTAGAAAATTTAAAATAAATTCCAATAGCTAAAGCTAAGATAATTAAAATTATTCCTGCAATAATCAACCCTCTTTTTTTCATATATTTATTAATCTCTTTCTTTTTTTAAAATTTCTGTTATTTCTTTTTTTAATTTTGGAATATCTTCTTTAATAACTTTCCAAATTTCTTCTAAATTTATTCCAAAATAATGATGAATTATTTTATCCCTCATTCCCGCGATATCTTTCCAAGGAGTATTTATATATCTTTTAGTGAATTCTTTAGATAAATTTTTAGTTGCCTCTCCAATAATTTCTAATCTTCTTATATTAGAATCTTTAATATCTTTATTTTTTACAAATTGTTCTTTTGAAAGATTTTTTACAGATTCTTCAATATCATTAATAGCATCTAATATATGATCCATGAAAATTAAAGGATTTTTTTTCATATTATTCTTACCTCTTCGTTTAAAATTATATCTTTTAATCGGTGGTTTATCCCGCCATAACTAAGTAAATCAATATTTTTTTTAAGCTTTTCTTTTAATATTCTTTCTAATCGCACCAAGTCTAATAAACTTCCGTCAAATTCAACTAAAATATCAATGTCACTATTTTTTCTCTGTTCTCCTCTAGCATAACTGCCAAAAATTCCCGCTTTTTTTATCCCTTCTTTTTTTAATAATGAAATAATTTTCTTTTTCAAGCTTTCAACCTCTCTTTGTTTTTTGTTTTTCATATAAATATTAGCCTTTCCCACTTTTTAAAATTTTGTTTATCTATTTTTAGTTCTTAACAATTTTCCAACTCTTTTATATTTTCTAATTGATAAGAATATAGTTAAAGAAATTAAAATTAAAACAGCAATTAGAGCAGTCAATAAAATTTCCTCTTTTCCAAATTTAAATCGTTTTTCTTCCACAACAAAATGTGTGCTTGCAACTGCAACTCCGTCGGGATGTATTAATTCTGTTCCAAGAACATACTGGCCTTGAGGAAGCTCGCCAGTAAAAAATTCTTTTTCAAAAGATTTTTGATCCAAAACTGCAATTGTTTCTGATTCCTGCAAATAAGTCTGCCCATCAAAATCTTTTATCACATAATTTAGAGTAACATCTATATTCTCTTTTAATCCCATTTGAATTAGATCAATTCTTGAAACTAAATTCTGACCAATTAAAAGAGTCTTTAAAGAATTTGGAATTGTCAAAGTTATATCAAATAAACTTTTTTCTGTTTTTACATTTATTGTAACCAAAACTTCTCTCTCAGAAATTCCATTGCTGACAATTATTTTTCCAGTATAAATTCCCGGCTCTTTTGGAGAAGAAATTTTAAATTCAATTTCTTTTGCTTCGCCTGGCTCTAATTTTATTTTTTTATCTTCAAAAGAAATTATATTATTAATTGTCTTAACTTCTATTGCATAGTCATCTGTTACTTCGCCATTATTTGTTATTTGAAGCATATCAAATTCCACTTGATTTAATGAAATTGTCTGATCATACATATTATAATTTAAATTGAAAACTCTTTTTAGCGAGGGTTTTGATACTTTGCTTACAACTCCTCCGCCCCCTGCTGCTACACCACCGCCACCAAGCACAGGAACAGAAGTATCAATTGTAAATAAACGAGTTTCAGTATTATTTACATTATTTGCAGAATCATTGCAATAAAATCTTGAAGTGTAGGTTCCATCTGCAACAGAAGATGCTGTGAAATTATAATAATTTGATGTTCCAGATTTTGAAAGAGTCTGGTTTGTTGTTCCTGAATTAATTGTATACCAGCATGAATTTACTAAAGTAGTTGCATCTATAGAAGTTGCATTAAATAAAATTGTAGAAGTTGTATAAGTCGTTGTTGTCGGAGAATTTATTGTTAAATTTGGCGCAACAATATCCAAAACAATTTTTCTCGTCTCAGTCTGATTTGTATTTCCAGCTGTATCGCTGATTGTAGCATTTAAATAATAAGTTCCGTCGGCTAAACCTGAAAAATTAATATAAATTGGACTTGTTGTTCCAGTTGTTGAATTAATTATATTCTGCGTTGAATTATATAAAGAAATGTTTGTAATATTGATGTTTGTCTCAACAAAAGAAATATTTGCAATTATATAATTTTGTGATAAATTAGTTGCATTTGTCGTCGGATTTGCAAAAGTGATTGTCGGTTTTAGTGTATCAATTGTAAAAGTTACCTTTGAAGAATTTACATTATTTGCAG
>JBBTBN010000013.1:0-19186 GCA_038043645.1 Nanobdellota archaeon | reverse complement strand
TAAATAAAGAAATATTTAGTTTGTCAAGATTTATTTCAGTGAAAGATAAATTAGCTTGAATAAAATTCTGAGATAAAGTTGAAGAGTTTGTCGTTGGATTTGCAAAAGTTAAAGTTGGGAAAGTTGTATCAAGAGTTATTTGCCTGTCAGGAGAAGTTATATTTAAATTTCCTGCTTTGTCAATTGAATAAGCTGAATAATTATAAAGCCCATCAGATAAAGAAGTGAAATTATTTTGTAATCTATTTGCAGAATTATTATAAATAGCTAAAATTTCTGTTGATGATAATGCCCTATCAAAAATCATTACTTCGTCTACACTACCATTATAAAACGCCTGTGGTGTTATGGCATTAGCCCCTATTGTCATTTTATTAAAACCAGTTATATCATTTAACCAAATTGTTTTATCTACTGAACTGGAAAAAGATTGAGCTACTGCCACACCATTAACATAAAGCACTGGAGACGTATTGTTTTGAACAAGAACAACATGAGTCCAAGTATTAACCCCTATGCCAGCAGTAGTTCTTAAATCCCATTTAATGCTTGAGGTTTCATCTAATGCTAACGCCCTTAAAACATTTGTTCCAGAAATAGCTTGCATCATAATCTGAGAATTTATTGTAGATTTCCCAATAGATAAAAATACAGAACCCCCATTGGTATAAATCCAAGCACTCCAAGTTCCAGTTGTTGCTGTGTCCAATCCGCCAAAAGGATAATTAATATTTATAACATCATTCACCCCATCAAAAGTATAAGCTCCGCCATACATTCCTGAAGAATTATAAACTGCTCCACTTGATGTTCCAAAATTATTATAAGTTGAATTATCAAAAACTCCTGTTGAATTCCTAACATCCATTGACCAATAACCAACTAAAGATTTATTCCAATCAAACCACGCTGAAGTTTGTGTTGCATCTGTTATTGTTACATTCAAATAAGTTGAATTAGCTGATGTTGAACTTTTATCAGCGGGCGTCGGGTTAGTCCAAGCAAAAGTCGGTAAAGTTGTATCAATTGTAAAAGTTACCATAGAAGAATTTACACTATTTGCTGTATCATTAACCCAAATTGTTACATTGTGCTGACCTTCTGACCATTGAACTGTTGTAATATTAGTATTACAATTTGTCAAAGTTGTATTTGCTGTATAGCTGTCGTTGGAATACCAACAGGTGTTTAAATCTGAAGATTGAGCTGTAAAATTTATACTTAAATTAGTTTGTGAAGAAAAAGAATTATTTGTCGGAAGATTTATTGTTATATTTGGAATATTTACATCTCTTGAATCCAAACTCAAATTCCCAATTACCAAAGGAGAATAAAAAGGATTTGTTAAATTGCCCGCAAGAAACTGAATTGTTACATTCGCTGAATTTAAATTTCCTGTCGCGTTGTAATCTTTTATAAAACAAGAGCTGTCAAAAGCAACAAAAGCCCCGTCATTAACACTTGCTTTTAAAGAACTTCCCTGATTTTGCTGACAACCAGCTAAAGTAATATTTATTGTATCGTTCCCTGCAAAATTTACACCAGTCCAATTCATTGTTCCTGTTGGATAAAATCTATTTGTTTGATTGTTGTAAAGAGCTAAAACTTCTGTAGCAGTTAAAGAAGTATTCCAAATCATTATTTCATCCATTGAGCCATTAAAATTACTTGTCAAACCAGCATAAGTTCCAATTTTTAAACTGTTTGTAGTGCTTAAGTTTCCACTATTAATAGGATTAAGATTGGTTTGGTCAACCCCATCAATATAAAATTTAGCAGTTGCGCCAGTTCTAACAAACAAAACATAATGTCTACTCCCATTTACTAAATTAGCATTAGAATTTGCTAAACTCCATCCAGCACCAGAACTACTTTGAACTCTTAGTCTATTGCCCATAGCTTCAAAAGTATATCCTGCTGTAGCAATATCTTTTGTTACAATCATCAACTGCTTTCCATAAGAACTTGCTTCAATCCACGCTCCAACTGAAAAATCTCCAGTTCCAAAATTCAAGGTAGAAGAATCAGAAACATTAATGTAATCATCAACCCCATCAAAAGTATAAGCCCCACCATAAACTCCAGAAGAATTATAAATTACTCCTCCCATTAAAGTTCCATCATTTCCATTATCAGAATAATCATAAGTTGTTGTTAATGAAACATTTTCATCAAAGGGCATATATAATTTAATAGAGCTGTTTGAAACATTTAAATGTGTAAAATTATTTTCGTATGTTGTGTTTGTATTTAGAGAGTTTGCGTTGCCGAGGATGATTGGATCAACAATATAATCAAACTCAACAGAACCGCCGACGACTTTCAAATCAAAAACATTTTGACTTGTATTCAACTTGTTTAAAAAAACTTGATACCAAGTTTCAGAAGAAATGTTTTTTATTTCTGCAATCAATTCTGTTTTATTAGATTCGTAAACTTCAATTTGTGAGGTTTTATTATTTATACTTCTTGCATAGATTGTTATATCATTTACATTTGTCAAATTTTTTTCAAAAGTTACTCTGACATATTCAGAATCATTTATCTGCTCGCTCCAATTATTATCAAGTGCTTTAACTTGTTCATAAATATTTGAAATAAAATTCCTGCTTGAATCTAAATGCTCTGCTTTTGAAATTAAAATAATTTCATAAGTCTGGTTTGACAGCGACGGAACAATCCATTCAATACGCAAAACTGAATCTTCTTTTTTAGCCCGAATTTTTTTAACTGAATAATCTAATTTATTCTCGTTTTCTTCACCATAAATTAAAGATTTATTTATTCCTATTTCATCTTCCTGATTCACAATTTTTTCAATTTCATTAAGAACATCATCATCTAAATCATTTGATTCTTCTACAACTTCATTATTTACATTATAAGCTATAAAATCAACGGGAATTTTTGAACCATTAACTATTTGATAAAGTTTAATTTCTTTTAAATTTGTATTTTCAGGCAGAGATGTATAAGCTAAAATATTTTCATAATGAACTTCAGAAGAAATAATAACTTCTTTTCCAGAAGAAGTATTTTTTTCAAATGAAATTGGCGCAGGAGTTACATACTCAACTTGATATTCAAAGCCATTTTCAGAAATATTAACTTCAATCTTCTCTTGTTTCTCAGTTACTTCAATAACTCTTCCTGTAATGAACTTTGCAACCTTAGAAAAAAAGCCCTTTCTATCAGATTTATATTCTAAAATTAAATTTCCTGTTAGTGCAGTTAAATTTTCTAAAGTTATATTTTGTTCAGTATTTTGAGGATTTTCTATTTGATATATTGAAATATTTTCTGCCTGTTTTGGAAGTTCAATAATTGTTTCAGATTCACTTGCTATAATTTTTTTCTTCCATTTTACCGGCTCTCCCAAAATTGCCCCATATTGAGTTGTAGAATTATCTGTTGTAAAATTAACTTCTTGAATAGTAAGATTTGTTAAGCTTTCAAAATCTAAATTTTTATTTATTGAATAAAATTCAGTTCCATTATACACTAATTTAATTTCTAAATCTTTATTTTTAACAGGAATATTTAATTCAGATAAATTTATTAAATACTCAACTCCCTCTCCTGAATATTCTGTGCTTACAACAGCAGAATTATTTATTATTTCTAAATTTACTTTTTTATCTGATTTAGTTATTTTAGCTGTCTGGCTATTTTCAAGAACATAAACAAATGGTTTGTCTTTAGAAACTTTAGCTGAAACTTCATTAATAATTTCAAGGGAGGTTTTTCCAGTAATTGTTAAAAATAAATTATTAAAGAAATTTAAAATTGTTCCGCCAGTTATTTCTGATTCAATTATTTCGCTGGATTCTGCAGTTGTTTCAGGATTTTCAATCTGAGTTTCCTCCGTCAAAGGAATTTCTGTTTCAGGAATTGTTTCTTCAATTATTTCTTCATTAGTTTTATTTATTTCTTCAGTTATTTCAGAAACCTCTTCATTAGATTTAATTTCTGCAATCTCGGTTTCATTTATAATTTCTTCTGATTTTTTTAAATCATCATTTTTTTTAGATTCAGACAAAATATTCATTGTAAAAGAAACCTCTAACTCTTCTTCATTAACTCCATAACCCTCTCCAAAACCAGAAATATTTGCGCCAGAAACATAAAATTTTCCTTGGCTTGGATTTTCATCAATTAAATCACTTAAAAAAAATTCATATTTATTTTCATCATTTTTAATTAAGACTTTTGTAGAAGCAGGAATAAATTCTCTTGGCTCTAAATTCAGTTTTAAACCGCCAAAAAGATTTTCTCCAGAAACATAAGAATTTTCAACAGAAAGAGTTGCCTTACCTGTAAAAACAGGCTTGAGAATAAAAAAACCTGCAATCAAAACAAGCAAGATTAGAGGTAAAATTAAAAAGTTTTTCGGAATTTTTTTAGAATCAATTAAAAATTTTTTTTTTGGAAAATCATTTGGTTCCTTGACATATTGAGTAATTACCTTACCATCTTTTTTTATACTTCTATAATAATATGGACCAAATAATTTATCCCCTCTTTTAATATACTTTTTATACACCATATCGCCTCTATTTTGAACAAAAAATAGTGGTAAGGTAACTATTTAAAGATTATTATTGAAAAAAACATTTATTTTTTAACAAACTCCACATTGTTCAAATCTTTAAATTCTAAAAGCTATTTTGGGCAATTCTTTTATTAATTTCAGACAAAATTATTTTTCCTTCTTAGTAATCCATCTAACCTTTCGCCTCTTCATTAGCATATTTTTTCTGCATTTAGACGAACACAAATGTTTTATTGTTCCGTCACTTAAAATAAAAGTAAGACCTATATGGATATCATATTCTTTTTTGCAATAAAAACATTTAGGCATTTTCTTTTATTCTCCTAATTTTATAAGAATTTAATTCAAATTTTAATTTTTCAAATCTCTTTATCTTTTGTTCCATTATGAAAATTCTCCTGAATTTTTATGGTTCTTCATTTTATTATGTATAAGCTCCCTTCGTTATTTTTGGTTTGATTCTGCGCGCCTCAATTTCTGTTTCCCTGAGCATTAAAGTATCCCCAACTCTTATAGGCCCTTTTGTATTTCTTCTCATTGAACGACCCTGATCTCTACCTTCTTGAACAAGACATTTAACTTGAGTAATTTCTCCTCTAAAACCAGTTCTTCCTAAAATTTCTTCTACAATTGCCGGCACAGCTTCTCCAACAATTTTATCACTTCTTCTTGAAGATTCTTCAACTGGTTTTTTATTTTGTATTTCTTTCATTTGATAAATTTCCTATTTAGCGAATGATTGATAAAATTTCTTGTTTTTTCTTTCATTTTAATTTTTCTTCTGAAAATTTAAGCGATAAATCTTATCTAAAAACATTTTAATTTTTCAAAGCAACAATGTCCTTTTCAGCGTCGCCAAATTCAATAACAACTAAAGAAGAAGCTGAAACAGGCAAGCCAGCTGCAATTCCTAATTTTTGTTTGCTGTCTACTTCTTTACAGAGAATTTTTTTCTCTTTACACAAAACAGGCAAATGCTGAACAATTTCTTTTGGTTCAACATCAGATGCATAAACAACTAATCTTGCAGTTCCTCTTTCAATAGCTTTAGTAACTTCATTAGTTCCTTTTTCTATCTTACCAGTCTTTCTTGCTTTTTCAATTATCTGATATATATCTGTCATTCTATTTATTTTATTTTTTAATTTAATCAGAACGCAAAATTATCCTCGCGTAAACTTTGCGCTCATCGGATATTTAATCAAGAAAAAGTTGGTTTATAAACTTTTTTAAAAATTAATTTTGAAATCTATAATCAAAAAAATCTGCTATTAGAAAAACTTTTATTTATAATTAATAATTTAACGCTGAGGAGCTAATTGCGATGAAGATTGCGGTCTCGGAGTATAAACATTTGCTGGAGGATGAGGCGGACTTCTTGGAGGAGAATGATGCGGAGCTGGGGTTTCATTTGAAGATTCTTCTTCATCTTTTTTTCTCGCAAAATACCAAATTAAGAAAATAATTAAAATAAGTCCAGCAATAGCAAGAGCAATAATAAGAGGAGAAATTCCTTTTTCACATTCCTGAGTTTCACTTGGCTTTCCTAAATCATCTCCGCAATTATTTAAATCAGTGCAAACTCTTTCTTCAAATCCATCAATACATTTTCCAGGTTCAGTGCAAGTCCAATTGGGAATACATTCATCTTGAGAAACGCAAGTTTGACTTTGAGAAGGCTTAGTCAAATTAGTTCCGCAATTTTTTGAATCAGTACAATTTCTTGCTCCACACTGATTAGCGAAATTACTCCATTCAGTGCAATTCCAATTTTCTTGACAAACAAGTTCTGCTGTTATTAAATTAGTTGTTGTCATTTCCTTAACGGCAGAATGATTTAATGGCCAAACTTTAAACCAAGATAAGTTGCTTGGAGGAGTATCAGAAACAATTTCGCATTTATAAGTTGAATTAATTCCCGATGGGCAAGAAACTAAAACCTCATTATTTGTATTACACTTGTTGCTAAAATCATTAATTGAAATTTCTCCAGGAATATCTTTTACACAAACTTTATTTGAATTATTTAATCTTTCAACCCAAATTGTTTTATTATTTACACTAATATTTTTTACAATAGTATATCCAAAATTATCCACAGAAGAATCTGCAACTTCTACTTTAATATCACAAAAATTTAATGAATTTGAAAAATTCCAATTAAAATCAACACCCGCATCTCCAGGTTGCACTAATTGCACTAAATTCATTCCTAGGTTAGTATAATTTTTTGATGCATTAAGTAAAGATCCACCGATTCCAACACTGTCTATTCCCGGAAAGGATTCACAAACTAAATTATTTTTATTATAATCACAAGAAGAAGTTTTAGTATAATTTGATGCGCAAAAATTTACATCTGTCCAATTAATTTCAAAAATATCGCCTGGAAGACAGGTTCGAGACGAAATCGTAAAATTAGGGAGAATGCCTCCATTAGTGCAATTTAACACAGGGAATGTTATTCCGCAGTTTGCGACTATTGCTCCATCACAATTTTCATCAATAAAATTTCCGCAGATTTCTACTTTACCTGGATTTATGAAGAAATTGGCATCATTACAATCTAAACTTCCACATATAGAAGTTGAATTATATCCATCTCCGTCACCATCAATACAAGTTATAGGAATCTCTATAGGAATTTCTTTAGGGGGGAGATATTCTCCTATTGGTTGCCCAGTAATTTTTCCAAATAATTCTTTTAACCATTCTCCAAATGAAACCTTTTCATCTTGAACATTAATTGCAGAAACAATTGACATGCTTAATAAAAATATAAATGCAAAACTTATTATCGCTAAACTCTTTTTCATGATTTAATTAAAGAAAAGATATTTTTAAACCTTTATATACCATTTATTTCCAATTCACATTTACTTCATCCGTGCGTTGCTGGGGTTTAATATCCACTTCGTCTAAATTTTTATAAGAAAATTTAATTTCTGAATTATGCATTATTTCTCCTAAATAAGCAATCATCGCTCCATTATCAACAAGTAAAGATTTTTCGGGACAGAAAAATTTTGCCCCTCGCTCATCGCACATAATTCTGCACATTTCCTGCAACCTTTTATTACAAGCAACTCCTCCAGCCAATAGCAATTCATTTTTTCCCGTATGAGCCAATGCGCGCTCTGCAGTTTCAACCAACATTGCAAAAACAAATTCTTGAAGAGAATAAGCTAAATCATTTAAATTATATTGTCTAGAATCAAGTTTCTGTTTAAGATTTGTCAAAATTCCCGAGAATGCAACATCCATCCCCTTAATTGTGTAAGGCAATTCAATAAATTTTTTGGGGCCTGCTTTAGCAGGTTCTCGCACCTCCCTGGTGTACGCCGGTGGTGTTTTAGAACTTAAAGCTAATTTTTCTATTGCTGGTCCTCCGGGAAAACCAATCCCAGCGTATCTTGCAAAAGTGTCAATAAAATTGCCGACGCCAATATCCAAAGTTTCTCCAAAAACCCGATATTTTCCCGACGCGTATGCAATCACCTGAGTATTTGCTCCAGAAGCATAAAGCATAACGGGGTTTTTTGCCCCAGTTGTTTTTGCCCTTAGTAAAGATTTTTTCTTAAAATCTTTCGGGGTACACCCTTGGGTGCCAATTTCAAGATGCGCAACACAATGATTTACAGGAATAATAGATTTTTTTAATTTTATTGAAAGTTCTTTGACAAATTTTAAACCTTCCAATAAACAAGGAGCCAAACCCGGTCCTTGAGAAAAAGCAATTGCATCAATTTCTTCTTCGCTAATCTTTGCTTTGCTCAATGCTTCAAAATAAACTTCATGTTTTTTCTCAAAATGATGCTTAGCAACGTCCATAGGAATCAATCCGCCTTTTTTAGTTGTAAAATTACTTATAACATTAGAAAGAATTTTTCCATTTTTTACAACACCGACTCCAAAAGTGTGCGCAGTTGATTCAACTCCGAGGATTATTGACATGAAACTAATTGTAAAAATAATTATTTAAAGATATCTTAAAAAATTTATAATTCATCTAAAGGACTTTTAGTATTAATTAAATTTGGCGAGGCAATATGAGTATAAATCAAAGTTGTTTCAGGACTTTTATGTCCAAGAATCGCTTGAACATTTGAGAGATCAAAACCATTTTCAATTAAATGTGTTGCAAAAGAATGTCTTAAAGTGTGTGGATGAATACCTCGTTTTATCCCGGATTTTTTGCATGAATTTTTAATTATTTTTTGAATTGCCCTTATAGAATATTTTTTATTTCTGTTGCTTTGAAATAAAAAGCTATTTTCATTTAATTTTTCCATTTCAATTAAATTTTTTATTTTTTCCTTAACAATTTTAGCCAAAGTGATTAACCTATCTTTCCCGCCTTTTCCATTTCTAACATAACCATAATTTTTATCTAATTCTAAATCTTTAATTTTCATATTAATGAGTTCAGAAACTCTTAAACCCGAACCATATAAAAATTCAATCATTAATCTATGTTTCCAATTTGAAATTGCATTAAGCAATTTTCTAACTTCTTCTTTTGTCAAAACTTCTGGAAGTCTTTTTGGAGTTTTAGAATATTTTATATCAATCCACATTCTTTTTTCTAAAACATTTTCAAAAAGAAACCTGATTGCCATATGGTAAACATTCATTGTGCTTCCAGCAAGATTTTTTTCAGACAAATATTCCAAAAACAAGCGAACATCTTTTTTACTTATTTGATCTAAACTTTTGTTTGTTTTTCTTAAAAAAACTTCAACGCATTTTTGATAGGTTTCTATTGTTCGTGGACTTAACCTTCTTCTATATCCTTCTTTTCTTATTGATTCATTTACATTAATGGGAATATAAACCATAGATTATACAAAAAATTGAAATATATAAAAACTCATTTTAATTAAAAAATAGAAACAAATTTTTAGAGTCGTTGTTAAAATTTAAGCTCTTTAAAGCTTATAGCGAACGTTTTTGACAAAGTTCGCAAAAAGTCTGTTTATTTCAATTAAAGCGAACTTTGAACCCCCGACCACCCGCCCCTTAATTACTAAGATTGTCACCTCATATTTACGGGAAAAAACTTCGCTTATCCGACCAACGAGAACGATGCGGAAATTCCCTGAACTTCCTCTAACATAGGATAAACGATTACGCTTCGCTTCATCCAAATTTTTTCCAACGAGAAAAGTTGGGGGCAGACGAAAAAGAAAACAATTTAAATACCTCTTCTTTTTAATGTAGGATATGGATGATTTGAATATTTTTGGGACATCAAAAAGAGGAAGAAGAAAAGATAATGTTCTTTTAGGTAGTGGATTAAATATTGGATTTAATCCCAACGAAAAATCAGGAAAGAAACGAAGACCAATAGACAAAAATGTAAGACATCTGGTTTGGACAAAATATAATAAATCTTCTTTATCAGGAAAATGTTATGTTTGTAAAACTCCAATTACCTTTCAGCACTACCATGTTGGGCACAATAAAGCTGTCGCTAAAGGAGGGAAAGATAACATAAATAATTTAAGACCCATCTGTAGTTCATGTAACAATTCTATGGGAACTATATCCATTGAACAATATAGAGCAAAATATTTTGGTGGCAAAAAACCAATTAAAAAGGGTGGAAAGAAAAAATCACGTATAAAAAAACCAAAAGAGGATGGCATCTTTGGAGGAAATGTTTTTGGACAACCACCAAAACGTCCAAAAAATAACCCATTTGGATTTAATATATAGGAAAATATGTTTTCCAAAATCAATCCATTTTAATCAATTCTTCCGTAGAATAAACCTGAATTATATTTTGCTTTTCTTTCAAATCCCTATCATTGCTCCACAAACCACATCTCAATTTCAGGGCAAGAGCCAAATAAGGAACATCTTTTAAATCTAGAGAAATCTTTTCAGCTTTTTCAATGAAAGGATCAATTTCTTCTTTTGGAATCAATATTACATTTCTCTCAAACAAATCAAATAGTTCGTTAAAATTTTCTTCAGTCCTTTTGGTCTTCCCTTTTAGATAATCTTTATATTTCCTAAACTCCACAAAAATAAACTCAGGAGCATAGAGCTTATGCTTAAACAAAATATCAGAAGTTCCGCTTTCTTTTAGCAAAGCTGCAAAAAGAATGTTTGAGTCAATCACTAAATCCATGATTAAGCCTTTTTGTATCTCTTAGCTAGATTTTGATTGAGTTCCCTTCCTAATCTTAATGCATCTTCTTCTGTCAGAGTGCTGTCAGACTTAAATTTCTTTAAAAATTCTAAATCTTTTATTCTTTGCATAAATGCTTGCCTTGCTACTTCAGACCAATTCATCTCCGGAAATGTTTCCATTTTATGTTTTAGTTCTGACGGAACTGCTAATGTCATAATTGTCATGTTCTCTACCTCCAATTATGTGTAAACCTGTATAATATGTTTAAATATATAAAACTTACTATTTCTGCCCCCACAACTTTTCAGTCCTTCGGACATTTACACTGCTTCGCAGAAATTCATGCAATTCGGTGACAATCTTAAAAAAATAATAAAAAACGGCTGTCCCGCCGTCCCAAAGTTCGCTTTAACTCGAAATTTTTGCCTTCGGCATCGTTGCACTAAAATTTCGTCCTGCGGGAGAAATAAACAGCCATTATATGAAATTGGTTTATCTGGCTAATGCGTAAAAACATTTATATATTTAAAAGCAGGACTTATGATTAAGATGGAAAAATGGGAAATTGCTTTGCAAAAATTTCTTAAAAAGTGGGAAAACAAAAAAGAAGTAACAGGTGCGATTGTTTGCGGAAGTTTTATTACAGGAAATCCCAGCAAACATTCGGATATTGATATTCATATTATTTTAGATTCAAAAACTTCTTGGAGGGAAAGAGGTAATGAAATTATCGATGGAATTTTGATTGAATATTTTGCCAATCCCGCAAAAAAGCATTATGAATATGCTGAAGAGGATTATAAGCAAAGAAGAAGAATTAATGCTCATATGTTTTGTACCGGAAAAGTACTTTTTGACAAGACAGGAGAATTAAAACAATTGATAAAAGATTCAAGAAAATATCTTGTCAAAAAATATCCTAAGCAAAACAAAATTCAAATTGAATTGGCAAAATATCATATTTGGGATATGCTCGATAATTTAGAAGAAGTTTTTGAATCAGATAGTGAAGAATTCTTTTTTGTTTTCTATAATGACTTGAATGATTTGTTTGAAACTTACGCGAAATTTTTGCAATTTGATTCTATGCCTGTACATAAATTAAGACGTTTTCTTGTAAATGAAAAAGACAAGAAAAAATATCATGTAAGCAATTTCCCAGACGATGAATTTGTAAAAATGTATGTGAACGCCATCAATATTAAAGATAAATCTAAAATGATAAAAGAGTATCAAAAATTAACCAATCATGTTCTTGATAAAATGGGTGGATTCAATATTGATGGCTGGAAAATCAAAAGTCCTGCTCAATAGTGTTGGACGCCAGATAAACCAACTTGCTCCGTTTCACTCCGCACCACGCTGCGCTCTCACTACACTTCGTTTCGTTCGGGTCATATAACAAGGGTTATATTCAATCGTCGTGTAGAATTATTAAGGGGGGTTCCGCCTTTGGTGCTATGCACATTTAGCCTTTTTCTACGAAAAAGAATTTATTTGGGGATTTCCTAACCAAACGTTAAAAATTTATCGAATTCTTCATTTGGTTTTTTCGGTCAGGATTAATAAGAATGATGTATTCTCATTTGCTTTTAGTGAGTGAACTGCGTTCTCTTTCATATAAATTAAAACACCCTTTTTCATTTCAATATCTTTCCCTTCAAGATTAAATATGCCTTGACCCTCAATAACATACACGATTCCTTGTTTTGTTGAAGTATGCTCAGATATTTCAGTACCAGAGACCATGCAAAATAATGTACAGTCCATCTTCCCCTCTTTAAGTATTTCTTTACTTAGAACTCCTTGTTTTGGGTATTCAATCATCTTTAGAATATTTTTGTCTAGATTCATCTCTTTGCAACCTCTTTAGCGAATTTTTCAAAAACTTCAACATCCTTTTTCTTCTCCGCATTTATTTTCTTAAACTTCTCTAGCATTTTTTTCTCAACTTTTGCACTTATTGCTTGATCAGCCATAGGGTAGAGTATATTGTCTTCCTTGAATATGTGCTCTCTGATTAACTCTATGTAATGTCTCGCTCCTTCTATTAATTTGTCCTTGTCATTTTCAGAGAGACCTTCCTCCATCTTTTTGACACTATCTCTTCCATCATCATGCTCTACTAACATCTGTTCTACTGGATTACAATGCACGCATCCTTCTTCTGCACATTTGTTAAATTCCTTGAACAAAATGTCCTCTTCCTTTGCATGATGGAATTTGTCTGCATAATTTCTGATGAACTCAATAACTTTCTTGAAAAAAATTGTGTCAATACCTTTATCCTTTAATTGCTCAATTTTCAACTCTAAAGCATCAACTACCATTAAGATATTTTCATGCTCTTTTGATAATATTTTTGAAGTTTCTGAACTGATTTTCATTTTCTCACCTCGTCTTTTTGCAAACCTTGCAATATTTTTTAACATGTTTTTCAACAAGACTTAAAAGCGGAATAATAGTGTCAGTATTCAATGAATAAATTCTCTCTCTACCTTTATTTTTAACACTGACAAAACCACATTCTAATAATGACTTTAGCGAATGTGAAACCTTGCTTCTTTCTTGATTAAGTATTTTTGATAACTCATTTACACTTAACGACCCCTTTTTTAGCTCAGATATGATACTAATTTTTAATCCAGTTCCCAAAGTTTCAAAAAACAAGTGACATTTTCCTTTCATATGTGAATTATAATTCACGCATATTTATAAATCTTATGGTTTCTTATGAATATATGAATTTTTACTATAAGATGGAAATCCCCTATCTTCTTTTTTCAGAAAAAAGAAGCAAAAAACTGTGGCGGAAACCCCCTAAACTATAATATAAAAAATAGACACGACGACTTTGATTTTTTCGGACTTCGTCCGAACGTTGCACTAAAATTTCATCTTCCTTTCAGTCAGAGAGCATAACAGGGCTTATCAGCAATAGCGATGGCTTTTATCCAACCCCACCCGAAGGCAGTGCTTAACGATAACTTTATAATTGTCTAAAATTTATGATAACTATGAAACTCAAAATTTTAGGTTCTGGTGCATGGGAAGGAATTCCAGTTCCATTTTGTAAATGTAAAATTTGCGAATCTGCTAAAAAACCAAAATCAAAAGATAATAGAACAAGACCTCAAATTTTAGTTGAAACAGAAAAAGGGCAATTTTTGATAGAGATTAGTCCAGATATACGCATTCAATCCACAAAATTTAATTTGCCAAATATTAGCAATTTCCTAATAAGTCATTGGCATTTTGACCATATGTATGGCTTATTAGAACTTCACGCATGGGTAGAATTTGTTTTAGGACAAAAGCCAAAATTATTTTGCTCTCAAAAAACGAAAGAATGGCTTGACCAAAGTTTTGGACATATTCCGAAAGAAGTAGTTGTAGTCAAGTCATTTGAGAAATTTGATTTATTTGGCATTAAAATCACGCCAATACCAATTTACCATATGAAAGGGCGAGATAAAGATATAAAAGAAAACGAATTAAATAATGCTTTTGGTTTTCTATTGGAGAAAAATGCTAAAAAAGCAGTTTATCTCGCCGATTATTATAAATTGCCAAATAAATCTTTAGAGTTTGTCAAAGATTCTGATATCATTATCGCTGATGGAACTTATCTTTTTGAAGAATCTTTTCCAAATAAACCAGAGCAAAATAATTTAAAATCTGACCCTGATCATTTGCATGGAAAACAAATTCTTGATTTTGTAAGTGGATTGAATGCTAAGAAAGTGATTTTTCATAGTATCTCACATTTGACAGAAAAATCACACGAAGAACTTCAAAAAATGCTTCCTAAAAATATGTTTATTTCTTATGATGGAATGGAACTGGAATTATAAACGCACTGCCTTCCCCCGCCCTTAAAATTGTGCCATCGCTACTTGCTCCTTTCAGTCGCACCACGCCTTGCAGGCTCTCACTTCGTTCGGGTCTATTAACAGCGATTAGACGACATTTTCCAAACATCGCCTAACAAATTTAGAGAAGGGTAGTTATAAAAAACCTCAAAATTAAAAAAATATAAAATAAAGTTAAATAAAAAAAATAAATAAGCAGTTAAAAAAATTTACTTTTTAGATTTTTTCTTCTTTTTTCCGCCTCGAGCCATCTTAGCTTCACAAACATTTCCTTTACCATCTACATAGTAAAGATATCCTGGCTTTCTCTTAACAATATTTTTTGCAATTATACTTCCCATCTTTTTTTTACCTCCTTTCATTTTTGAAAATGTGATATTGACGAAATCTATGATTTCAGCCTTAAGAAATATAGATTATCTTCTTTTTAAATGTTTTCCTCCGACGGATAAATAAAACTTATCCATTGTTTTTCGAAGAGAGTTTAAGTAATTTGTCGATTATTTTCTTGTGAGAATAATTAAAAGGAATTTCTAATGCTTTTTTATAAGGTTTTCTCGACGGAATATGAAATGTAAAAGGGCTTATTTTTTTAAAACCAAGAACATTATTTTTATCATCAAGCCAGATAATTAAAAAAGGAAAAAACACAAACAGAGAAGTAAAGCTAATTTTTGTTGGTTTTTGAAATTCAAATAGAAGAGCTTTTGCATTCTTTCTGGGAGAGAACATTAAACCAATTCCTTTTTCAAACCATGAAAGTTTTTTGACTTCTAAATTAAATTTCTTGTTTTTATATTTAAAATTAAATTCCATTTCTCAATTCTATAATTTCTTTAGTTGTAAATACTTTAATTTCTTTCTGTTTTTGAAAATGCTTGTCATCAGACCAAATTGGACAATTCAAAGCAAGAGCTCCTGCAATAAAAGGAATATCTTTAATATCATCTATTAATCTACTTGCCTTTTTCAAATAAGAAAAATAAGAAGGATGATTCAACACTTGAATATATTTAAATAATTTATTTATTAATTCATCAAACTCTTTAAAAGAAATTTTAGATTTTCCACAGATTAATTTTTTATATTTATAAATTTCAGTCAGAGTATATGCAGGAGTTAAAAATTCAAAAGAATTTTTAAGAATGATTTCTCTTGTTATTCCTGATTTTATTAATGCAGAAATAATAATATTAGTATCAAGTATAATCTTATCATGCCAATCCATGCCTTTTTGCAATTCCTCTTTTTATCTTTTCACTTATCTCCTCAACATCTTTTTTTGTAAGTTTGCTTTTTGAGGCAATCTTATTCATTACCTCTAAATCATTTACCCTTTCTTCTATTGCTTTTCTTGCAATCTCACTCCATTTAATCTCAGACATTTGTTTCATCTTTTTATGAAGCTCTTCTGGAATAGATAAAGTCATGTTTGTCATACTTATTTATGTGTTAACACATATTTAAATGTTTCTATTAACTAAAAGTTTTTCATACCCCAAACCAGCTCTTCATTTTTTCTTTATTTGCTTTTTTTGCTTTATAAGTTTCATAATAAAGAGAAACATTTTTCTCGCAAACAAAATCATGCTGTCTAAATCCTCCGCCAAAAGTTTTTGGAATGTGCATTAATTCGTGAATGATTGTTTTTATCTGGTCTTTTTCATCAAGCTTGTCAAATCTTTCAGATAAAAATTCCAGAGCATAAACAGCGTCAATGCCAATTGCTTTTTGCATTAATTTTCCAAGAGCGTGGCATCTTGCAATTGTTCCCCTTGAAGAAGTTCCGTAACTCCTAAAGCATTTAACTCTGTCTAATTTTATGTGCGGAAATAAAAGCGGAGATAGTTCTTCGACAATTTTTTGAATATCTAAAGCTGGTTCGTATTTCATTTTAATTTAATCTTTATTAAAAAAGAATAATCTTTATATAAATACTTTCATAATAAAAATAATGTTAAACAAAATAGGAAAAAATATTTATCAATTGCATTTCAAAGAATTTGGCTCTTGCGTTTATGTTTTAAAAAATAAATTCACAATTTTAATTGACACTTCAAGCGCGTCAGCGAAGGAAGAATTATTAAATGATTTGAAAATATTAAAAATCCCTCCAGAAAAAGTGAATGTTGTTATTTTGACGCATAATCATTACGACCATATTGAAAATCTTGGACTTTTTTCAAATTCAAAAATATATCGGGCAGAAAAATTAAATGAAAATTCAAAAATTAAAGAACTTCCAGAAATAAAAATTATTGAAACCCCTGGACACACACCGGAAAGCAAATGTTTTCTTTATCAAAATATTTTATTTTCAGGGGACACAATGTTTCACAACGGAGGAATAGGAAGAATGGATTTGCCTGGAGGTTCAGAAGAACAAATGAGAAAATCTTTAGAAAAACTCTCAAAAATAAAATTTAAAATTTTCTGTCCGGGGCATATTTAATCTAATCCAAAATCTCTATAATTTTCTTTTTTAAAGTAAATCCTGATTTTATTTTTTCTTTTCTAAACAGAATTTTTAATTATTCCTTTTCAGCGGACTATTGTAAACACAATTCAAGAATTTATAATCTGCTTCAGTTGGCTCCCCATTTTTAGGCTGAGGTTCCACCTCAGTGATAATACTGGGCTTGTAATTAATATGCCCCCCACTATTTACAACATGCGCTAATTCATGGTAGACATTAAATTTGGTAAAATTATCTAAGGGATTCCATACACTTTCAGCAAAAGTTATGTTCCCGTCCCCATTATCACCAGAATAAGCAGAACCGCCCATATCAACCGAATAGCCATGCATCATCTTTTCCGCAAAATAGATTATTATTTTTCCATCTCTGTTTTTCATTTCATATAATTCTTGTGGTAGCCTATCAAGAAGGGTAATATTTTCAGAAGAATACAAACCACCAGTCATTTTATTAAAAACATCACTTTGTAAAGCAGAAATAACAATATTAACTTGCTCGTCAGTGCCATTTTCTTTTGCTACAATAATTTCTGGTTGTCTGGTCCATTTTCTCATCCAATTATTTGTATTATCTTTTTGTATTTCCCAGTTTGCAGTATACAAGTCCTTGTAAACCTCGTCGGGAATAAGATAAAATGCATCATCAACCATTCTTGAAGGTTTTTCTTTATAGTTGTGATAGCCATCTGCGCTAATCAATAATTTTGGATCACCTCTAACTTTTATTGAGAAATAACCATCATCCGAAGTCAAAGTAGAAATAATGCCATAGTTAATTTTAGCAGAGAGGACAGAAACATTTTCACCAACCTTAAAACTACAATCTCTAACATAACCGCTTATAACTCGTTCTTCTCCTTGTTCTTCTGGTTTTTCTTGCCGAACAGATATAACAATAAAAATAATTACCAAAATAAAAACTAATAAAAGAAATATTAAAAGTAATTTCCTCATAATAAACTGTTAGTAACTTTATTTTATTAAGTTTCCTATCAAAAATTTCCAACTCAATAATTTTTTCTAGAGCAAAACCCAGAAATAATTCTTTAATTATCTCTCCTCAGGCTTTTTCCATTTTCTTCCAAGAGCGTGATAAATTTCTTTTTCTGTTTTGCCGGCAATTCTTTTTTTGCCTTTAAACAAACCATGTTGAGTTAAATGAAAACCTTTTTTCTTTGCAATAACTCTCAGACCAATAGCAGAACCTTTTGGCGACGAATAAGCTAATAATTCCGCGCCCCATTCTTTTTCATTAGTATAATAAAGTTCAATTTGAACTCCTTCAACTTTCCAGGTTGATTCATACTCTCCTCCTTGCAAAAATCTTCCGCGTGTTTTCATAAACTCCTCAAGCTTTTCTTTACTTTTTGGAATTAAAACAATATCAATATCAACATGTTCTTTTTCATGCCTTCCGATGCTTCCAACAATTTGAATTTTTCTGCAAAAAGGTTTTAATTCAGAAATAATTTTTTCTGATAATTTTTCAACTTCCTCACCGCTCTTCATTTTATTATTCCTCTTGAATAAGGTATTTGTTTTTCAACAAATTCTAAAATTTCTTTTTTATATTTTGGATTTAATGAAATTGCTTTATATTGAGGTTTATGATATGAAATTATCCAACCTTGGTTTGAAAGCTCTTTAATAATTTGTTTTAAATTTTGAAATTTTTTAAAATGTTCTAATCTATCATATTTTGCGCCCCAATTTCCCTTGCTTCTTGCAAGACTAAACATAAACTGAGCTTTCTCAAGTTCTAATGACATAAATTTATATAATTTTTTAGATTTTAAATGTTTCTATAAATGAAACAATTATATACTAAAGAGAAACATTTATAAATATAATAAATATATTAAATATATTAAAATGAAAACAAAAGAAAACAAATCATTTTTCCTTATGCAGTTTGGAGATACTCCTCAATTAAGAGTTTTAGATTTTTTAATAGGAAATCACTTTTTTGATTTCCCTATGACTGAAATAGCAAAAGAAAGCAATGTAAGTTATAATTCTATTATAATTTTTTTTCAGAATTTTATTAAATCTGGAATTCTTGTTAAAACAAGAAAAGTTGGAAAATCTGATTATTATAAATTAAATTTAGACAACCATTTTGTTATTGACCTTATTAAACTTGA
>JBBTBN010000012.1:0-6472 GCA_038043645.1 Nanobdellota archaeon | reverse complement strand
ATCGGGAGAAACTTTACTCCATCTTTAAAGATGGAGATTTCTACTTAATTAAAAACGAAAAAATTTTAAACAAAACAAATCTTTTAAATACAAGCTAATCAACACTATAAAAGAAAAGATGATAAACCAATACTTAAATAAAATTGTAAAGGGGGATTGCATAGAAGTTTTAAAGAAACTTCCAGACAATTCAGTAGATTTAATTTTTGCAGACCCCCCATACAATTTACAGCTTCAAGGAGAACTTTGGCGACCAAATCAAACAAAAGTAGACGCTGTAAATGACGATTGGGATAAGTTTGGAAGTTTTGAAGATTACGATAATTTCTGTAAAGAATGGATTAAAGAATGTAGGCGAGTTTTAAAACCAGATGGAACTATATGGATTATTGGAAGTTATCATAATATTTTTAGAATTGGTAAAATTATGCAAGATGTCGGTTTATGGATTTTAAATGATATTCTATGGATTAAAACAAATCCGATGCCTAATTTTAAAGGAACAAGATTTAACAATGCACATGAAACTTTAATTTGGGCATCAAAAAACAAAGATTCAAGATATACTTTCCATTACAAAACAATGAAAGCATTTAATGAGGATTTACAATTAAGAAGTGATTGGTATATCCCTATTTGTAATGGGGGCGAAAGATTAAAAGATACCAAAGGTAATAAAATTCATTCTACCCAAAAACCAGAAGCTTTGCTTTATAGAATTATAATTTCTACCTCTAATCCTAATGATATTGTGCTTGACCCATTTATAGGAAGTGGAACAACGGGGGCAATAGCAAAGAAATTAGGAAGAAATTTTATAGGAATTGAAAAAGAGGATAATTATATTAAGGTGGCAAATGAAAGAATAACAAATGCAAAACCTTATGTTCATCAGACTTTAACATATCCTTTTGAAACTAAAAAACCAAAAGTCCCATTTGGAAATTTAATTGAAAGCGGTTTTGTTAAAGCTGGAGAAAAATTATTTTCAAAAGATAAAAAACACAAAGCTGAAATTTTAGCAAATGCTACAATAGTTTTAGATGATATTTCTGGCTCAATACATCGCGTAAGTGCACAAGCATTAGGCAAAGAATCGAATAATGGCTGGACTTTTTGGTTTGTTGATGAAGAAGAAAAGTTAAAAAATAAAGAATGTTTAGTTGAATGTGTAATAAGATGACAACAAAAGTTGAAGCAATAAAAAAAGTAATTGAAGATTTTAATGGAGTTGCAAATTGGGAGCAAATCTACAATAATATTGAAAAATATTATCCTGCGGCGAAAGTTAGTAAAGAATGGAAAGCAGGAATAAGAGGAGTTTTATATCGTGAAATAAGAAACAAGAAGAATTTTAAAAAAGTCGGTTTGGGACTTTATGCCCTTGCTGATTATCAAGAGGAAAATATTTTAGAAGAGAAAAAAGATAAAGTCAAAATTCATAATTTTATTCAAGGAGTTTTAGTTGAAACAGGCAATAGAGAAAAATTTGAAACTTACACTCCAGACAAATCTAAAAAGTACAAAGAGAATATTCATTTATTCCAAATTCAAACTTTAACTGAAATTCCAGAATTCACTTATGGAGAATTGATTAATGATATTAAATGGATTGATGTTTTATGGTTTTCAAAAGAAAAGCTCAAATTTCCAATTAAGATATTTGAAGTAATTGATAGTATCGGAACATTATCAAAATCATTAAGTAGAGTTTTACAACTAAAAAATTTTAATGTTGAAATTTTTATAGTAGCTCCAAAAGAATTTGAAGGAAAATGTAAATCTGAAATTAGTAAACAACTTTACAATGAATTTAGGGGGCGTTTTAGATTTGTTGATTATGAAATGGTTAAGAAGTGGTATAAATTAGCAATAGAAAAAGAGAAGTTAAAATTTTTAGAAGTTATTAATTAAATCCTGCATAATCTGTTTTCTTAACTCTATTTGACAAACTAATTCAAAATTTTCCGTTTCTTTATTTAACCAATCTTGTTTTAATTTTTCGTATTCTTCTCTGGTTAAATTAAGTTGTTCTAAATCTTCTTGACTATCTTCTTCTAATTGTTTTATTATTAATTCTCTTTTCATATCTGAGCGAAGCGAACAAACTATTTAAAATGACTCATAAAAACATTTATATATACTATTAACAATAAGTTAATAATTGTTAACTAAAAGTAAATAATAAAATGGAAAGGACAAATACAGAAGATAAGATTTTAGCAATTTTGCTAAAGCAATTTTTAATAAATTGGACTATAACTTCTTTAGCTAATGAAATTAATTTAAGCAGAGTAGGTATTTGGAAGGTATTGAAAAAATTAGAGAAGGAGAAGTTGATTATTTTAATTTCTATTGGAAAAGGAAAAACAAACACAATAAGTATAAAACTAAATTGGGAAAATATAATTTTAGAGAAGAAATTATCTTTAATTTTAACAGAAGAAGCATCAAAACAACAAAGATGGTTAAATAATTTTGAAGAATTAAAAGATGTAACTGAGTTTACTCTTATTTATGGAAGTATTTTACACTCTCCAAAAGAGGCAAATGATATAGATATTTTAGAGATAGTTTCTAATAAAAAAGATTTTCTAAAAATTGAAAAAATAGTTCAAAAAATCCAGAAAACCCAAATTAAAAAAATTCATTCGGAGAGTTTTACAAAAGAAGAATTTAGAGAAGAAATTAAAAAACCAAATAAAATATTTATAGATGCTATAAAAAAAGGAATTATTCTTTTTAGGCAAGAAAAGTTTATTAAATTTGTAAGAGATATACAAAAATGACAAAAGAAGTAAAAGATTGTTTTGCAAGTGCAATAAAAGACGAAAATAAAGGAAAGAAACATAAAGGACTTCTTCTAACTAAAAAAGATGACAAAGTTGCAGAAGATTACATTAGGAAAGCAAAATTAAATTTAGAACTTTGTGATTTCTATAAACAAAAAGGATTTGATTATAAAATTCCTGAAGAATGGTTTTATACTCTTTATTATTGTGCATTAGCAATTTTATCTAAATTTGGAATTGAAAGCAGAAGCCAAAAATGCACAGCATACTTTTTAAGATATGCCAAAAATAATAAAATAATAGATTACGACGACGAGTTTATTGATAGAATAATGGTTTATAGAGATAAAGAAGAATTATCTGATGTTGATGAAAGAGAAAAAGCAAGATATAGTTCTTCAATTAAAAGTAAAGAAATTGAAGCAAAATATAACGAAATGGTTAACCTCTGCAAAAAGGCTATTTCTCAAGCAGAAGAAATAGTTTTCTCAAATGAAGATTTTAATGTCCCTAAAGAATTGTTTTTATAGAAAATATAGCAAAATCTCCAAGCAGATATATCGGACTTTTTAGACCTACAAAGCCCAAAGGCAAGATTTTACAAAATCTTTTACAATCTCACGAAATTAGATTTGGCGATGCTTTTGAGATTTTGATTGAGGAATACTTAAAGAAATTCAGCTTTACTATTCTTGAAAAGAAATTCTCAACTAGCGATGAAGATGAGTTAAACATAGACCAATGTTTTAAGAAAGATGGAAAAATATATTTTGTTGAGCAAAAAGTAAGAGATGACCACGACTCAACAAAGAAAAGAGGACAAATACAAAATTTTGAAAAGAAACTTAATGAGATGATAAACAAGTATGGCGAGAAGAATTTAATAGGTATTTTTTATTTTATTGACCCTGAATTAAAGAAAAATAAAAATTATTACGATACTGAACTTAAAAGAATGGAAAAAGCTTATGGAGTTAAACTTTGTCTGCATTATGGAGAAGAACTTTTTGCATTCATTGGGCATTCTGAAATATGGCAAGAAATTCTAAAATATTTAAAAGAATGGAAAAAAGAAATTCCAGAACTGCCCGAAACAAATTTTGATTTAAATGCTGAAAGTAGTTTTGAGGAAATCAAAAACTTAAATCCTGCATTGTTCAGAAGCATATTTGAAAATGATGAAATATTTAATGATATTGTCTTGACTATTTTCCCTCAAAAGAAAACATTAAAACTTTTGTTAGAATACTTTAAGTCAAAATCTAAAGAAAAGACAATCTACAAAACTTTAACTGATTTATTGGGAAAGAAAATTTAAGTAAAATCCCCATAAAAATCAACTATATTTAACTATTTTCTATAAAAAAATAAACTTTATTCAACATCTTCATTTATTTCAGTTCCGCCTTTTTTTTCAAACATAGAGACCACAAATGTTAAACTTCTTAAAATTAATTCAATAGCAATTATAAAAAAGATATAGGGGCTTATTCCTTGAAATAATTGCGGGATATTTAATCCTCTTGTTATTATTTCTTCTGGATTAAAAAACAAAGGTTCTGTAAGACCAATTGCTAAAAGAGTGAAAGGAATAATTTTTGCTGTTTCTGCAGAAGCGCTTTCTCCGTATTTAGGAATATAGGAGACAACTCTTAATACAGCGATGGTAATTGCAGCGAGTAAAATAATTGAACTTGGCTCCATTCCTCTGGCGATAAATATTAATAAAATAGCAAAAATCATAAACCAAAAGAAAATTAATATTGGCATAATGATAATATATTCTAAAAAGTAAAGGAGTCCTGCAATTATTTTTGAAAAAACAGGATGTTTTGTCAGATTATATTTATTTAAATTTAATCTAAGAATATTTTTTGTGGAAATAAAAATATGAAGCTTCCAAATAAAAATTACATAAATCGCAATAAAAATTGTCAGCAAGAATAAATTAATAAAAATACTGGCTTGCGGAGACAAACCATTAATCAAAATTTTATATGATTCAATAAATCCCTCAATTCCCATATTAAAATAGGCAGAATATTATTTATAAAAGTATTGATAAACTTTAAATATAATGTTTCTTTATTGTTTTTATGATAGATATAAAATTAATTAGAGAAAATCCTGAACTTGTTAAAGAAAATATTAAGAAAAAATTTCAAAATGAAAAACTGCCACTTATTGACAAAGTTAAGATATTAGATGAAGAGTGGAGAAAGGTAAAAGTTGAAGCAGACAAATTAAGAGCAGAGAGAAATAAAATTTCTGAAGAAATTAATCAAGCAAAGAAAAATAAAGACGAGAAAAAAGCAAGTGAACTGATAAAAAAAGCAAAAAATATTCCTGAAGAGATTGCAAAATTAGAAGAAAAAGAAAAATTTCTTGAAATACAAATTAAGGAAATTATGTTTAAAATACCGAATATAATTCACAAATCTGTTCCGATAGGAAAAGACAGCGGGGAGAATGTTGAAATTAAAAAAATAGGCAAACCAATTATTCCAAAATATGAAATTTTTAATCATGCAGAATTAGCTGAAAAAATTAACTGCGCAGATTTTGATTCTGCTAGAAAAACTTCCGGCAATGGATTTTATTTTATAAGGGGAAAATTAGCAATAGTACATTCTGCGATGTTGGCCTTTGCAAGAGATTATATGATTAAACAAAATTTTGAGTATGTAATCCCTCCATTTATGATAAGAAAAAAAGTTGTTGAAGGGGTTATGTCTTTTTCAGAAATGAATAATATGATGTATAAAGCTGAAGGAGAAGACCTCTATATGATTGGAACTTCGGAACATTCAATGATAGGAAGATTCGCAGACAGCAATTTAAATAAAAAAGAATTACCAATAACACTTACAAGTTATTCTCCCTGTTTTAGAAAAGAGATAGGTTCTCATGGATTAGAAGAAAAAGGATTTTATAGACTGCATCAGTTTGAAAAACAAGAGATGATTGTAATTTGCGAGCCTGAAGATTCTTACAAATGGTATGATAAAATGATGCAATATACTATTGATGTTTTCAAAGCATTAGATATTCCTATCAGAGTTTTAGAATGTTGTTCAGGGGATTTAGCTGATTTGAAAGCAAAATCTTGTGATATTGAAGCATGGAGTCCAAGGCAGAAAAAATATTTTGAAGCAGGCTCTTTGACAAATATGGAAGAAGCGCAGGCAAGAAGACTGAACATTAAAATTGAAGACAAAGGAAAAAGATATTTTGCGCATACGCTTAACAATACAGTTTTAGCTTCTCCGAGAGCATTAATTGCATTAATGGAAAATAATCAGCAAAAAGACGGCTCAATTAAAATTCCAAAATCTTTATGGAAATATACTGGATTCAAAAAAATTGAGAAGAAAAAATAAAATGGACAAAAGTTTAGATAAAATTATAAATAAAAAAATTGAAAATCCTGTTTTAACACAACATCAAATGAATTATCAAATAGATAAATTAAAATGTAAATCTTTTTTAGGTCCTGTAAAAGCTTATTTTTTACAAAGATATTATGAAATTTTTTATGGCTATGTTCTAAAAGAGAAAAAGTGATATTTAGAAAGTTTTAAAAATTAATCTAGTTCTTTTATTATATGCCTTGGTAGTTTAGTGGCTAAAACACATCCCTGTCACGGATGAGTCCCGAGTTCGATTCTCGGTCAGGGCGT
>JBBTBN010000011.1:0-1043 GCA_038043645.1 Nanobdellota archaeon | reverse complement strand
AAACCAAGTTCCTGCAGGGATATTTGGGTCAACAATATAATCAAACTCAACACTGCCGTTAAGAATTTTTAAATCAAAAGTGTTTTGGCTGTAACTTTCTGAATTTCCACTCCAAACAGCTTGGCTGTTTTTTCTTTTTACCAAAATAATATCGTTCGCAACATCAACATCATAAATTTTTCCACTATATTTTTCTTTAGAAATTGAATCAACTCTTACTGGCTCGTTGTTTGAATTTAAAAAATAAATTTCAGCTCCATTATTAACTGAATTATAAACTTCTGTTATTGGCTGGAGAGAAAAATCAGATAACTTTAAATATTCAGGGTTATTATTTGAATTTATGACAGAAATAAGATTTGAAATACCTGAAGAACTTGGATTTATCAAACAAGTCCCAAACATAGATTGGTCTATATTGTTCAACAAATTTATTAAATCTAAACTTGAAGAAATTGCCGAACTAAAGAGAGGATTATCAAAATCCAAATTAACTGAAGAAAATGTTGAAGAGTTCTCTGACAAGATAAACGAGGCATTATCAAAAAGATATTTAGAATAATCTAAAATGGAAATAGTAGTGGATGTTAATGTTGTTCTTTCATCTTTATTAAAAAGAGGTAATCCTTTTGAAGTATTTGCCTCTAATTTTTTATTTAATAAATTTGAATTTGTTGCGCCGGAATTTTTATTAACAGAGTTAGAAAAACATAAGGAAAAAATATTCAAAATATCTGGATTGTCAAGAGAAATATTTGATAATACTTTAAAGTTTGTATTAGGACAAATAAACTTTATTTCAAAATCAGAATTTTCAGAATTCTTGCCAGAAGCAAAAGAATTACTTTCTAAACATCTCAAAGACGTTCCATATTTAGCGCTTGCTCTTAAATTAGACTGCCCTATTTTTTCAGGAGATAAAATACTCAAAGAATTGTTACCGCTAAAAGTCTTGTCTCCAAGAGAATTAATTGGCAAATTCTGAGCAATATAAACTTTATGTTTTGGGCTAACTAATAGCTCACTTTCATCTTCTAAAATAA
>JBBTBN010000010.1:26541-55363 GCA_038043645.1 Nanobdellota archaeon | reverse complement strand
TATCGGGAGAAACTTTACTCCATCTTTAAAGATGGAGATTTCTACTTAATTAAGAAATCAAGCTAAAAAAGCATTCTATAAAAAAAGAACAATTAAACCAACAAAAATTATAATTACCGCGATTATATCTAATTTTCTTCGAGATTTCTTTTTTATTTTAAATATTAAAGGCAAACCCATTAAAATAAGAGAGATCAACAAAAATATTGGGATTATAGTTAATAAATTTGCATAATAACTTATAATACTTAATTGATTTTGCAAGGCATATTTTGTAACAAAATAAGTTGCTGAAATCCCTTTAAATACTAAAATTATTGTAAAAACTTGCAAGAGGGTTTGTAATCTATAGTTATCCATTATAAATCAAATTGGATTCCCCCGTAAAATTTCCATAAAAAGAAGTTATTTCATAATTTACTTTTAACTCTTCTCCGTTTTTGTATTTTTTTAAATCAGGACAAGGTACAATAACTACTTCATCTTCTTTATAGGAATTTGAACACACAACCTCTCCTTCAATGTTTCTTACTTCAACACTTGCTTCGCAATTAGGAATGCAATATGCACACATTATCGGCATAGACATCTTTCCAAATCCCAAAATTTTTCCTTCTTTGCAAGATAATTTAACTCCGGGAGTTCTCTGGGCAAAAGGATAAACTACTAAAATAATCACTACCAAAAAAATGATTACTATAATCATTAAAATATTTTTTTTCTTTTTTGACATAAACTCTTTTAAAAATAAAAGTATTTAATTTTTTCTCTAAATTTCAAAGTTACTCTATAAAATTATTTTCCCCTTAACTCTCCTGCTTTTCTAAGAATTAAAACCCGTAATTCTTATGTCGGGATTTCTTACTACCAAATAAAATTGCTCCTATTATAGCCAACACCACTAAACCTGCAACTATCCATATCCAAGCTTTTGATTTTGCTGTTGTAGGTGTTGTTGTTCCTGTTCCAGCCTGTTCTTCAACTCCAGCTTGCTCTTCAGCAACAACTACTTCTTGAATATAAATCACCTTTAAATCAGCTTTTCCTGTTGCTGAATCAATTCCATTTAAAGTAACAGATAAATCATAAAAGTTATCTTCATTAACATCAAACTTCTTTACATCGCCAACATTAAGTGTTGCTTCTTTATCTGCTACGTTGGTTGTAACATTTATTTTTGCAGTGGTATCTGTTGTATCCACAACCCCTAAATAATAAAGTTTAGTATCTATTTTCACTTTAACTCTATATCTTTCAAGTAATAAACTGCTAACTCCATCAGGGTCTCCATTTAAGTCAATAGTTGCTTCATTATAAGTTAATATCCAAAAGTTTGAATTAACAGAACCTACTACATCACTTCCGCTTCCTCCACTAGTTCCACTACTACTTCCTCCAGTGCAAGTATCTGTGCTGGTTGTAATTTCTGTTGATTTTGCATTTCCAGAATAATCAGTACAAGTTACTGTATAAATATAAGAACTTGAACAACCCAATCCTGTTTGTGTTGCTGTCTGAGTTCCTCCTGTTCCTGACATAGCTATACTTCCACTTCCACCACCAGACGCACTACATTGCTTTCCTGCAATACCACTTGTAGCATCACTTACTGTAACATCTAAAACTATTTGACCTGAAGTAGAGCTTGATGCCTTTGCTAAAGTTACTGTTGGCACTGTAAGATCTATTGTTATATTTCTAGTAATCGTTATTGAGGAGTTTGTATTATTTGCTCCAAATCCTCTTAATTGAGGATTATCTCTAACCTGACTTACATTAATTCTATACTGTCCATCTACTAAATTAGTTCCAGAAAAATTAACACGTGCTGAATCATTGTAATTTCCACTAAGATTAGTCCAATTAGCAATAGTTCCGTTAGGAAAAAACAAGGTAATATTAAACGAACCAATTTGACTAAAAGTATCATTAGCAGATACATTAACTATAATTTCTCTTACTGAAAGATTTGAACCCTTAACAGGTGTCTGTGAATTAAAATCTACATTCCAAGGTCCTGTTGTGTCATTTACTGTTAATGCTAAATAGTTAGTTCGATTTGTGCTTCTATTTTGAGTTTCAACAGTAAGAGTATAATTTCCAGGACTTGGTGCAGTTACATTAAAGGAAAGAGTAGCATTAATATTCCCAGCAGCTACACCCGCACCCGTACTATTCCCCATAAGACCGGAAGGCGTATTATTCACCCACTTTAAAAAAGTAGTTGTATTTGTAAATGTAAAATTTAAAATTCCTGAATTATTTACAACCGTTGTACTATTTGAATTGAGTATAAAAGAATCTGGAAGAGTAACATTAATTTGAGTAATATTTGTAGCACCAGTACCAACTACTAATTCTTTATCTGTACTATTAATAGTAATATTAAGTGTTGCTTGAATATCTTCATTAATTGTAAGGAAAGCTGTTGAACCTGCTTTATATTCTAAAAGTGAAACTTGATGATCAGCAAAAACAAAATTCATCAACAAAACAAATCCCAAAATTCCTGCGATAATTAAAATTCCATTGTAACTTTTTTTTGCAGATTTATTATTAAATAAATTCAAACTACCTAAAAAATTATTTATGCCCTTTAGGGTATTTTTTTTCACCATCTTTTTTTTAACTAACTAACTTTTGAATAAATTACTTAAAGAAAATGTATTTATAAATCTTTTTATTATCACTCAAACGAACAGATTTTATTTTGCTGACGGATTTATAAAAAATTTTAATTTTTTTAAATTTTATTTTATTAAGTTATTAATTTTTTACACCTTTTATTTTTCTCTCTAAATCTTATCAACAACACCAGCATCAGTTACAAAATATATTGCTTCATTATCGGGCAGATTTGGAGAATCAATTAATTTAGCAACTCTTGAACCTTGTTTTCCTCGTCGAAGATATAATCTATATGTTGAAGCGTGTCCGACGATATGACCTCCAATCGGCGAAGTTGGATCGCCAAACATCTGCGCAGGATTTGCCATAACTTGATTAGTTACATACACTGCTAAATTATGCGTCTCTGCTAATTTCATTAAATCGTGCATGTATCGATTTAATTTTTGCTGTCTATCTGCTAATTGTCCTCTTCCCGCAAACTCTGCCCTAAAATGCGCAGTCAATGAATCAATAATTAAAAGTTTAATTGGCTCACCAGCTTTAATCATCTCGCCAATTTTTTCTAAAAGCAAAATTTGATGGTCGCTGTTAAATGCTCTCGCAACAAAAATATTTTTTAAAACTTTTTCAGGATTTAATTGCATAGCTTCAGCAATTTGTTTTATTCTCTGCGGTCTGAAAGTTCCTTCAGTATCAATAAAAGCGCATTTTCCATTTACTCCTCCTTTTTCTAAAGGCAACTGGACATTCACAGCAATGGTTGAACCAAGCTGTGTTTTGCCGGAACCATAAGCTCCAAAGGCTTCTGTAATTGACTTGCTCTCAACACCTTTTCCCCCAAGAAGATTATTAAGACTTTCACTTCCCGTCGTTATATAAGAAACATCCTCCCTCTTTTTTGCATATTGCATTCCGTCCTGAAAACCTAAATCCAGCATTGTTCTCGCTGCCTGGATTGCTTTTCGCGCAATAACTGGGCTGATTCCTGCAGCATCTGAAATTACAGCAGGACTTGAAACAGCAAGAGACATTAAATCCAAAATTCCAGCGCCCTCAAGTTTTATTGCAACTGCCGGTCCTATTCCAGGCAAGTCAGTTAATTCAGGTTCTTTCTCAACTTTTTTTGATTTGGTTTTTTTCTCAACAGAATCGTCGTCTGAAACCGCATCTTTTATTTTCTTTATATCTTCTTCAGAATTTTCTTCAGTTTCTTTTTTGGACATTTTATTTAATGAAATTAAACTTTTCTTTCAAAAAAGACGTTTTCAATTTATAAAGATTGTTTAACTCGCAAATATATATCTAAAAATTAGTAAAATATCAACAACTAGAAGAACAAAAAATAAAATGTTCTCTATCCAGCTTCCAGTTCTTATTTTCCACGAAATTTTTTTCTTCCAGGGAAAAAAAGGAGTTATCCCACTTATAGTCAAGCTGTCTGCAAATAAATGCGATGCATAGCCGACAAAAAAACCAAGAGATATTCTAGGTAAAAAAATTACAAAAATAAAAATTATTAAAAATAAAAAGGTAAAACTATGAAAAAACCCGCGATGTTTTACAAAAAATTGCAAAGGTCTAAAAATTATTTTTCTTCCTAATTTAGAATTGCTTGAATCTATGTCGGGAATATATGTTGCAATCAAAGAAATTGCAATAAAAATAACTTTATCTGAAACAAAAGGCAGGAGCAATAAAATAAAAAATAAAGTTATTGCTAAATGTGTTTTTATTAACATCCAATAATTAAACTAAAAGCTTTTTTAAATTTTTTATAAAATTTAATTAGGTTTCAATTCCTCAATAAGATTCTCAAGATTAACTTCGCTGACATTGTCAATAATAAATTCAGGCTCATTAAAAAATTTGTTCATTCTGACATTTCCTGAAAAAACCATTTCTTTTCCAATTAAGTCTTCTCTTTGAGAAATTAATCTTTCAACATCTCCTAATTCATTCAATCCTATTTTTGATAAATTTTCATGAAATAAAACTGCCCGAATTGTTCCTGTGCCGTCGTCTAAAACAATATTTATTAAAGCTCTTTTTTCCGGCGCAACCTTTCCATGCGATGCGCAAACAAATCCTCCTGCTTCTTCAACTGCCTTTTTTTTGCACTCTGGACAAACATAAAAAAACTTTGGTTCAAAAGTCTGCAAAATAAATGCTCTTGTTTTAACATTATTTGAAACAATAAAATCAGAAATCTTTTTTTCACTTACAACTCTTTCCGCAATAATTTTACTATCATCAAAAAGCTCACTGCTTATTTTTAATTCAGAAAAACTCCCTAAATGAAGCTCTCCGTCCCTCATAGAGGCATTATTTAATTCAATTATACTGCCTTCTTTAATTCTTCCGCCCTCAATTAAAGAAATATGATTTGTATCCCATAAAACAATTTTAATATTTGAGGTATCATCTGCTAAAACAAAATTCGCGACTTTCATATTTTCTCCCTTGCTATTCTTAAATGATCTTACAGAAGATAATTTAATCATTTTTCCAATAACATTTACTTTTCTCATGCCCGGAAGTAATTCATTAATTTTCAATTTTTCATTTTCAAAATTAATTCCTAATTCAGCTGCAACAATCTGTGTAGCCCCTTCGTAGCTGATTAAATCAGACAGCTTCGCTCTTTTAGCTTCAACTTTTTTTTGAATTTCTTCTTTGTCAAGTCCAGAAACTCTTGCGATTTTTTCAAGAATCTTTTCATAATTCACATCTTTCATTTGAATTTCCCCTTCAGTAATTGGAAAAACGAATTAATGAAAATTTTTCCTTTATGCCATTTAGGGTATGAATTTGCTTTCATTTGATAAAAAACAAAAAAGGTTTTATAAGTATTATTATAATGAAAAATAAATTAAATCTTCGTCTTTTTAATTTCCTTATGCGAAGTATTCAGTTCAAGATTAATAGAATACGAGTATAATGAGATTTTATATTTTAAATTTCTTAATCTCTTGATTCAGCCATTTTTGCCATAATGGAAAAACTCTATCTCCCAAAGGCAAACCAACTTCTTGAATAACCTCATCTGAAATTCTATGAAAAGTATGATTAGACAAGGTATTAAATTTGGCTTCTAAAATTTCTTGATTGCCTGTTTTTTCAGAGACATCAATAATTTCTTTTTTTATTTTGGCTCGCAGTAAAATATTATCCCAAATTGCATCCCAATTTCCAGCCCATCCTTTAACATTGGAAGCTATGTCTTTCAAAATTTCACTATCTCCGTTAATAATATCATCTGTTGGTTCTAATTCATCTTTTTTTACATTATATTTTAATAAATCAACAAATCCTTTTTCAACTAAGGGATCTTCTCTCCAGTGCTTTCTTACTTCTGTAAGTTGCAACATTCTTTTCCAGGAATGCATCCCATCCGCAGATTTTATTGGATTGCAAACAGCAATAATATCCGTTGCTTTAAAGCTCGTCGCAGGAACTTTTAAATCATTAACAACTCTATCAAAAACTCCGTATGGACTTGCTCCGTGAATTGTTCCTGCAACAACATTCGCCAAAGCGCCAACCCTCATTGCTTCATATAAAGCTAAAGCTTCTGTTGATCTAATTTCACCAACAATTAAACTTGAATCTCCAAGTCTTAAACTTGTTCTAATTCCATCGTCGGCGGAAACTTCTGTCCCTGATTTTAATAAAGCAGAACGAACTTTCATTCTAAGAATATTATACTGAAGTGTCCTCATAGATTCAACGGGCAATTCTAAAGTATCCTCTATAACAATCACTCTAAATTTTGGAATAATTTCTAACATTAAACTTCCTAAAAGACTTGTCTTTCCAGAACTTCTTGTTCCAGCAACGAGAAGCGTTCTGCTTCCATCAATTAAAAAACTCAACAATCCTGCCGCAAAAGGATTCAACATTTTATTTTTAATAAAAAGAGGCAACGTCCAAGGAGATTCACGATGCCGTCTAATTGAATAAGATAGTCCATCTACTGACAAAGGTTTCTGAATAATTGCAATTCTCGCTCTCAATTTTCCAATTTCTAATTGAGTATCTAAAATAGGATTAGCTTCATCTAAAGGTCTTCCAGAAATCATCCTAAATTTAGCAGCCCAAGAATCTGCATCTTCCTGACTTGGTCTGATATTTGACAAACACTCATCATAATCTCCATGCTTAATATAAATTGGAACTCTTGCAATCGGAGAATTCAGTGAAATATCGTGAATATTTTTATCTTGAAGTAAAACTTCCACTATTCCAAATCCAATAGTGTTTCTGACTAAAATAATTGCAAGTTTATTCAAATCGGAATAACTTAATTTTATTCCTTTTGTATTTGCCAAATCTCTTAACAAATCTCTTGAGATATTAAAAAAAACGCTTCTAATTCTCTCGCTGTCTGTAAGTTCTTCTGCTTTTGGTTGGTGTTCTATTAAAACTGTTCGCGCAAGATTTAAAAGCATATGCTGATCTTCATTTAATGAATGTTCTGGGGGAATAAGATGGTAAATTAATTTTGATTCATCTTTCATTTTTAATATTGTAACAAGAGACTCATCATATTCTTCTCCTGAAATTTTATACTGGTTAATAATTTCTGCATCTTCAGGCAAATCACTGATTAATCTTGTAAAAGTAAAATTCGGAATTATGTCTGGCTTGAAAATCTTATGATAAATTTCCCGACTTCCTCGTTGATAATCTTTAAGATATTTCTGAACAACTTGAATTAATTTCGTTTTTTCAAAAAGCATAAAAATTTTTTCAAGAAAATAAAGATAATTAATAGAATCTAATTTAATAGATTCATTTCCAAATTTATCAATTGCAATTTTCTCTTCAATAATTAATTTTTTCAATTCAGAATAAGCTGCAACAGGATCTTTTTTTAAAAGCAAAAGAAAAGAAAACATTTTATTATATCTTAGCGCAAATAATTGTGTTTGACTTGTAATTAGTTTTCTTTGAGACAAAATATTTTCTTGTTTTAATAAATAAACATAAAATTGCGCAATTTCCAAAAGCATTAAAGTTTCAGTTAAATCATAATTGTAGTTTTTTTGTTGAGAAAGGATAATTCTTGAAACATTCGGATTTTCAATCAAGCAATCAATAATTCTCTCCATATCTTCGGAATTTTCAGCTAAACTCGGGACATTTGGCGCTCCAAAATAATTGATATAAAGAACATCTTCTCCACCTTCTCTTACTGCCTCATAAGAATATAATTTTGCTTCTTTTTCAAATATCATTTTTTAATTATTTTGAAAAACTGACCAAGCTTGTTTGAGTCTTTTTCAAATTGCATGAATATAGAGATACAAATAGATTTAAATTATTTTGTATAATAAAAATGGATCAAAGTTTAGACTCTTTGCCAGAAATTTTCTTCATTAAAAATTCCCTAATTTCTTCAGCTCTTTTAACAGAAACTGCCGGAATATATCCTTCAGGAATTCCTCTTGCCCCTGAATAAGAATATCCTGCTGTTTGTATGCTTAAGCTAGAAAAACTACAAATCCTGGCCAAAACTCCCCTCCTAATGTCTACATTTTGAACTCTTGTATAAGGAATGCTCTTATATGTTTTAGTAATAATTCCTTTTTCTATTTTCAATTCTTTTTTTGTAAATTCATATTTCCAGTTATTATAACATAATTGAGAAAAGAGTTCTGCTAATAAAAAAATAAATATTAAAAAAAGGAATAAATGAAAAAAGGGGAAATTCAAATTTTCAAAAAAAGAGGTAAATAAAGAAATTCCTAATTTTTGAAGAATAAAAAAAATTATTAAAAAAGGCAAGAATAAAAACCCTAAGAAAATAAGAATAGAATAAATTCTAAATCTAAAAATCCATTTTGCCCCTGAATGAAGTTTTTCCATAAAATAAAAATCCAAATGCAGATTATAAAACTTTCTTGAAAAAATCACAACAAATTTAAAGCTATCTCTCTTTCTTTATTTATGGTGGAAGAGGTAAATTATCAAGAACAATTTTCAGAAGACTCTAATCTAAAAATTCGAGACTTAGAAGAAAAACAAAGAATTCTAAAAGACAGAGTCTTGCTTATTGGACAAAATTTAATTGACACAAAAGAAAAAACAGCTGAAACTATTCTTGAAATAAAAAAAGATTTGGAAGAAATAAAAGATAGTGTAGAAAAAATGAGGCGATTTATCGAGAGTATTTCGTCTGAATTTCCAAAATTCGCAAGAAAAGATGACTTAAATATTTTAATTAAACAAGCAAAAATGTTTCAGCCCTTAAAATATTTAAAAGAGGGCGCTGAATAATTATAAATTTAAAAACAAACTAAGATTAAAAATAAAATGGGCGCATTAGATCAAATTAGGCAAATGAGAGAAGAAGGATTATCTGAACAAGAAATTTCAAACAGGTTGCAAGAACAAGGGATTAATCCAAGTTCAATAACAGATGCTTTTTCTCAAGCAAAAATAAAAGAAATTGTTGAAGGAGAAAGAGAAATGCAGGAAAATGATTTTACTTCTATGGAAATCCCTTTAGAATCTGAAACACCCTCGCCATTTTCGTCTCCTGCTCCAGAAGTCTATGATTCTTCTATTCAAGAACAATCTCCCCAATATTACTCTCCTCAAGAATCTTCTTACTCACAACCCTCTCCACAAGAAACAGAATCTTACTATCCTCAAGAAGGATATGAAAATTCGCAGACAGGATTTGGAGCAGATAATATGATAGAGATTGCAGAACAGGTTTTTGAAGAAAAAATAAAAAAACTCTCCCAGCAAATTTCAGCTTTCAAAGAATTTTCAGCAATTTCAGAAACAAAATTTTTTAATTATGAAAACAGATTAAAAAGAATAGAATCAGTAATGGAAAACTTGCAGATTAAAATTCTTGAAAAAGTCGGCTCTTATGGAGAAGGGCTTAACAGCATTAAAAAGGAAATGACAATGATGCAGGATTCATTCAGCAAAACTCTTCCGATACTTGCAAAAAATTATGCAAAAAAATCTCCTGAAAAAAGATTAACGCCGACAAAAAAGAAATCTAAATAAAAATTTTACAATTTTCTAAGAAAAATTATTTACCAGTAAGAATTCTGCTTAAAAGTGTATCTGGTTCTTTAGAACTGCTTGTAGAGCCTGCAACAACAGCGATGACTAAACCAATTAACACTATCCAGCTCCATTCAATATTTCTCCACCAAGAACCTGAATTATATCCAAATGATTCTAATGATGAAAAAATAACAATTCCTATAATTACAAAAACAACTGCAATCAAGCCCCAGTTAAAACCTTTAAGATTCATGGGCATAAATAATCCTCCAAGAATTAAAATTACCAAAATAACAGATAATGCAACTCCAAATCTTGGAAATATTTCAGAAAAAAATACAGAAACAAAATCAAACTGCAAAGCCATTAAAGAAACAGAAAGTGCAATAATTGCATTTATTGATTTACCCGATTCTTTTCCATCTGCACTTTTAGTCGTAAACAAACCAGTTCGCACTAAAAGTCCGAATGTTAAAGCAAATAATAAAAGAAATGGAAGAGCATAGCTAAAAACTCCTGCTGCTTGCCATTGAGCAAGAACATTTCCAATATCTCCTCCTCTAAAAAATCCATAAGAAGCTAATAAATTAAACACCTCTAACATAATATAAAATAAGAAAGATTATTTATAAACATTTCTTTCATTTGAATTCTTTCCTGAAATACGAATGAATGAAAAATTTCCTATTTTTCTTAATTACGAGATATAGAATGTTTTGTTGAAAAATCAAACAAGTTCTTTAAATATTTCTCGCAAGAATAAAACTAATTAATCCCAAAACAAAAATCAATAATTAAAAATCTTTATAAAGTATAATAAAATAATAATTATATGGAAATAAAGGCAATTTTTAAGGAAGGAGTTTTTCAACCTTTAAGAAAAATAAAAAATGTTTCCGAAGGCCAAATTATAGAAATTAATATAGAAACTTCTGAAAAAGATGCTCTTGCAGAAATTAGCATGCAAAGCGGAAGTTTTGATTTTTTAGAAAATGAAGAAGATATTTATTCTAAAAAAGATTTAATTTAAAATGAATAAAGGCGATATCGTCTTAGTAAAATTTCCATTTACAGATATTTCCAGTAAAAAATTGCGTCCTGCCCTTATAATTACCGAAGAATCAAAATTCAAAGATTTTATTTTAGCTTTCATAACAACGCAATTTGATCAAATGGAAAAATATGATATGCTTTTAACAGCAGATTCTAAAGATTTTCAGAAAACAGGTCTTAAAAGAGAATCTCTTTTAAAATTAAATAAACTAACTACACTGAATAAAAGAATGATCGTGGGTAAAATTGGTATATTAACAAAAGAATTAATGAACCAAGTTGACAATAATTTAAAAGATTTGTTTAAAATATAATTTTAAATATTTCTCGCAAAAATCCAGCTGACTACTCCTAAAACAAAAAGCCCTGCCCCAATAATTCCAGAAGAGTTTGGCGTTGCTGTAAGAATAGCATTTCCTGTAATATTATTTGAAATAAAAAAAGTGCTTGCTAAAATTGACGCAACTGAAAAAACAACAAGGGATTTTTCTAAAGAAAAACGATCGAAGATGATGGAATCTTTAAAAGAAATATCATTGGAGATGTATTTTCTTAAAATAGGAAAACTATTTATTTTTTCAATGGGAACTATCTTTTTAATGGAATATGTTTTTTCTTTAAAATTTTTAGATGGATTATAATTTTTTCCAGCATCAGAATAGGTTTCAATTATATCTAAACCAAAAGAAAATCCATGTCCTATTTTATGCATATTTAATTTACCATAAGCTGAATGATGATATCCTTCTTTTGTAGCATAAAGAGATTGAACAAAATCTTTTGATTTCCCTAAAGATAAAATTAAATTATTCAACTCTTCTCCCCTAACTTTTTTGTTAAATAATTTTCTAATCAACATATATATTTAATAAAAACGACCTATATATTCTTTTTCTTTTTTCCAAATACCAATTTATTTTCCAGAACTTCTAATGACAGATGCCAAAGCAACTCCAATTAAAATAACAAAAATTAAATTTGTCCAGAATGCCTCGCTCCACGACTGCCCAAATAAAAAATCATATGTCTTTCCGCTTACTCCCATTGCCCATAAAATTCCAATAATCAAAGCAATAGTAACGACGACAAATAATCCCCATTTCATTCCAGCAGTCATCACAAATCCGTCTTTAGTTGAAAAAACAAATCCCCAAAGCATCAAAACTACAAAGACAATTACCATTGCAACTGATAAAAATAAAATCATATTTGAAACAACCATCTTTGGAAAAACTGCCGAAACAAAAATCAAACCAATTACAAAAGAGGTGAGAGCATTAAGCTGTCTTTTCTCTTCTCCAAAAAGTTTTGATTTTTCTAAGATTGCAAAAACTATAAAGAATACAATTAAAAATGGATATACGAAATCCGTTAAAACAGGATGCTGTAAAAGTGTTTCAGCCATTTTATTACAAGATTTAGAATATTTATAAATGTTTAGGGAACTTTGCAAAAAATAAGAAACGGCAAAGTTGGCTAATACAAAAATTTCCTGAATTTGCTTTAGGGAATTTTGTAAAGAATAAGAAAACGGCAAAGTTAACTAATGAGAATTTAATTTTTCAAAATCCTCTTTATGAAGATTAAAAGAAGTATAAATTAAATATTTCTCGCAAAAATAAAACTAATTAATCCCAAAACAAAAAGTCCTGCACCTATTAATCCTGAATCATTTGATGTTGCTGTAAGAATTGCATTCCCTGTAATATTATTTGAAATAAAAAACGCACTTGCTAAAATTGAAGCAACTGAGAGAACAGCAAGGGATTTTTCTAAATTTTTTCCCTTAACATATTTTTTTAGAACAGGATTTTTATTTAATTCTTTATAGGGAATTCCATATCTAACTTTTGTTGGAGGAGCATCATAATAAATAGTGTCATTTTCCTGTAAACTTCCGCATTTTTTAATAAACCCTCTATGAAAATATTTTTTATGAACTTCTAAATTAAACTCCACCCCGTAACCCGGTTTTTTCTTAACATCTAAATAAGCAAATGGGAGAGTAGTATATTCATTTATTTGATGTTTACCTAAACCATATACAAAGTTTTTATCTTTTCCCAAACTTAAAATTAATTCATCGAGTTCTTTTCCTTCAATCTTTTTCTTAAATAATCTTTTTAGGAAGTTCATAATTTTATTATGAAAGAGACCTATAAATAAGTTTTGTTTTTCAGAAATCTCTCAATCATAAGCCCTTTCTCTTTTATCAATATCAAAAACAACAATCTCTTTTTTGTCCTGAAAAACATAATATTGTATTCTATAAGCGCCAACTCTAATGCGAAAAGCTTTTTCTTTTCTTCCAACAACTCTTACAACTTCAGAAGGAAACGGATTCAATTTTAACTCATCAAGTTTTTTCCAGATTCTTTGCCTTAATTCTTTTTCAGCTTTTTTAAGAAATTTTTCTGGTTGAGAACCTAAGAAAATATCAAACATTTTCAATCGCCAAGTTCTTTTTTTAAATTTTCAAATCTTTTTGTTTTTCCCTTATTGTGAAGTTCAAGAGTCTCTTCTAATTGAGTTTCTTCTTCTGGCGTCATAATAACCTCTATTTCTATCATGTGATTTTTTATAGTCTGAACTTCTTTTCTCAGAGCTAAAATTTCTCTATACATTTTTTCCATATTTATTATTTCTTCCATTTTTTATTTTTAGTATTTATTCTTATTAATCTTTGTCTAATCTGCTTTAAAAATATTACTCTTCGAAAGTTTGTCAAAATCCCAGAAATCTATTTTTAATCACTTGCGTCTATTTCTAATTCATCTGAATGAGTTGGCTGACTTGGCAAGGCAGATCTGCTTATTATAACAACATCGCTGATTGCTCTGACAAAACTATGCGGAATAATAACTCCTCTTGCGCCTCCAATTAAAGGTAAAACTCCTCCGCCGACTCTAATTCTCCATCCATCAATTTTATTTTCAGATAAATTAACTTCTTCAATCTCTCCAAAATAATCTCCTGAATCAGTATAAACTCTCATTCCAATAACCTCGCTTATTTTTCTAACTTTCATATTAAAATCTATTGAAAATCATTTAAATACTTTTCCATTTTCTATAAGATATTTCAAAACGACCATAATGTATATTCAAAAGATATATGTTTGGTGAAAGAGCAATAGCCACGATTATAACAACCTTTATAAAAATGTCAAACTAAAAATTAATATGATAAATCACAAAGAAATTTTAACAATAATAGGTGTTTCAATAATCATTGCTTTTTCAATAACTTTATTATCGAGCTTTTCTGCTTTCTTAATCGCATTGCTCTCGGTATTTGCAGTAATAATAATTAATGTTTTTGCAAAAAAATTAACCGGAGAATTTTTTGAATTAAAAACTGAAATAAAATTATGGGAATTTAAAAGATGGGGTTACAAACACAATCAATCTTTTAAAAAAAATATTCCTGCAGGAGCAATTTTCCCAATACTTTCAAGAATAATTTTTTTCCCGCTAAAAGGTTTTGTCTGGATGGCTCCGTTGGTGTTTGATGTAAGAGCAAAAATTTACAGAACAGCAAAAAGACACGGAATATATTCTTTTTCAGATGTAAGCGAAGACCATTTAGCATACATTGCCGGAGCAGGAATTTTAATTAATCTTCTCGCAGCCGCGCTTGGTTATTTAATTGGATTTTCAGAGTTTGCAAAATTCAACATTTGGTTTGCATTTTTTAATTTAATCCCCCTTTCCAATCTCGACGGAAATAAAATCTTTTTTGGAAACAAAGTTCTATGGAGCTTCTTAGCAACAATTACTTTAATTGCATTGGGTTATAGTTTCTTGGTTGTATAAAATGGAATTCCTGCAAAATATTCAGCCTCGGGAATATCAAGAAAAAATTTTTCAAACTTGCATTAAAAAAAATTGTTTGGTAGTTCTTCCAACAGGATTAGGAAAAACTCTTATTGCTTTAATGTTAGTTATTCAAAGAATGAAAGAATTTCCAGGCGAAAGAGCGGTTTTTCTTGCGCCAACAAAACCTCTTGCAGAACAGCATTTAAACAGTTTTAAAAAACAACTGCCAGAATTATTTGGAGATATGCAGTTATTCACAGGCGAAGTAAAACCTGAGGAAAGAAAAAAAATTTGGAAGACAGCAGACATCATTTTCTCAACACCTCAATGCGTAGCAAATGATTTAAAAAAAAATTTATACAACCTGACAGATGTTTGCTTGTTAATTGAAGACGAAGCTCACAGATGCATTAAGAATTATGATTATAATTATGTTTCTCAAGAATATCAAAAACAAGCGCAACATCCAAGGATAATTGGGTTGACTGCAAGTCCGGGAAATGATGTATCAAGAATAAAAGAGATATGCAAAAATCTTTCAATTGAAGAAGTAGAATTAAGAACCAGAGACAGCGACGATGTAAAAAAATATCTGCAAGAACTTGAATTTGAAAAAATACTTGTGGATCTTCCAGTAGAATTTGAAGAAATAAAACATTTGTTAACAAAATTGCTAAATGAATATGTTGAAGAATTAAGATATAGAAGTGTCCTTTTCGGTCCTGCAAATAAAATAAGTTTATTAGAATTGCAAAAAAAAATTTCCAGAGCGCTTTCAATGGGAAATAAAAATTATAATTATATGCTCGGAGCAAGCGCCTGCGCGCAGGCAATTAAACTTTATCACGCATTGGAACTTTTAGAAACTCAAACTTTAGAAAGTTTTAACAAATATTTAAAAGCTCTTTTAGAACAAGCAGCAAAAAAACAAAGCAAAGGAGTTATAAAACTCGTCGCAAGATCAGAATTTAATTTTATTTTTATGCAATCTAATGAGTTATTAGCAAAAAATCATGAACATCCAAAATTAAATGAAGCTAACAAAATAATAAAAAAAGAAATAGAGCTTAATCCTGCTGTAAAGATAATTATTTTTACGCAATTCAGAGATACTGCAAATATTCTTTCAAAAAAATTAAATGAAATAACTGGAATTAATGCAAAAGTTTTTATTGGACAGACGAGCAAAGCGGGAGAAAAAGGATTAAACCAAAAAGAACAGAAGCAAATAATTCAGGAATTTTCAGAAGGCAAAATTAATATTTTATGCGCAACATGCATTGGAGAAGAAGGATTGGATATTCCGGAGGTTAATGCAGTAATTTTTTATGAGCCTGTTGCTTCTGCAATAAGAACAATTCAGCGAAGCGGAAGAACCGCAAGATTAAACAAGGGAAAAATAATTATGCTAATCACAAAAAAAACAAGGGATGAATCTTCATTTCATATTTCAAGAGCGCGAGAGAAAAAAATGAAAAAAGCGATTGAAGAAGTTAGAGGATCGTTGGCAAAAACATTTGAAATGCAGAAGAAATTAGAAGAATAAAAATTAATCTTAAAAATGGGTTTCTTTTTTAGAAAAAAAGAAACTACAATGGTAGAAAAAACTAAAATAGCAATAAAAAACTTAAAATGAAGCTCATTATACAAAAACCAATTTTTGATATTTTTTCAAAAAAAGAAATCCCCCTAAAAAAAGAATTGCCTAAAGAAAAAATTATAATTGATTATAGAGAAAAAAATTCTCTTGTAGCTTCTTATCTAATTAAAGAAAATTTTGATGTTGAATTCAAAGAATTAAAAATCGGAGACTATGTAGTAAAAGATACTATAATTGAAAGAAAGACCATCTCAGATTTTATATCTTCAATAATAAATGGAAGATTATTGAGACAAATAGAAGAACTAAAACAATTTGAAAACAAATTATTAATAATTGAAGGAATTTCTAAACAGGAAGTTTACAGCGACGAGTCTAAAGGAATAAACGCAAATGCGATAAGAGGTTTTTTACTCTCAGTTGTTTTAAAACACAAAATACCCCTGATATTTACTAAAGACCAAGAAGATAGCGCAAAATTTATGAAGGTATTATCAAGAAAAAAATCAAAAGACATTCGGCTTAATGCGGGGAAAAAAACATTAGATAAAAAAGAGCAAATGCAATTTATAATTGAAAGTTTTCCTGGAATAGGTCCAAAAAAATCAAAAGAACTTTTAGAAAAATTTTCAACAATTCAGAATATAATTAATGCTCCTTTAGAAGATTTAAAAAAAATTCTTGGAAAAAGGGCTGAAAATTTTATTGAGATTATCGGCAGAAAATTTTAAACAATTTCCATTTCTAATTTATTCTGTGATTATGATTTATGTATTTTCTAAATGCCCGTCTTAAAACAAATGTAGAAAGCAAATGCTTTTTTTTCAAAATATCCTTTTTTACAATTAAAAGCGCAAAAACTCCAATTAATCCAAAAATAGTTGTTCCAATAAAAACTTTATCAAAACTAAAATAAGTAAGCGCTGCTCCTCCTAAAATTCCCGCAATTCCCGGGCCTATGCCAACTGCAACAGCATCAAGTCCCCATTCCGTAGATTCTTTTCCTCTGTCAAGATGTCTGGAATATAAACAAGTCCAGCCAGAAGATGACATTGCCAGCGAAGCTCCTAAAATTGCCTGTAAAATATAAATATGCCAAGGCGTGCTTGCATAAATATATCCTATTGGCACAAGCGCCGAAATAAATAATCCGTAAAACATTAAATGATAAGAAATTTTCTGGCCTTTATCTGCATATATTCCAAAAGGAATTCTTAAAACAGACCTTATAATTAGGGCTATTCCGGCGGCTAATCCCACAACAAATGCCGTTCCGCCGACGATTAAATCAAGAATAAAAATTGCAAATATCGGAGAAATCAAACCCCATCCAGTATAAAATATCAAATCAGACAAAACCAGATATTTTATTATTTTATTTAGCTTCATTTTTCTGTAAATCAAAATAAACTTAAATATCTTTCCAAAGAATAGGGCATAACGTTTAGGGGCTTTATGCAGGCGGGATTAAAACCTATTTGGTTTTCTAACCCTATAAAGTTAATTAATTGCACAAAAGCTGATAATACTATGTCCGCCCGCTTGCATTAAAGCCCTTGTTGGGCGCAGTTTTGTTCTTTTTGTCATCCGTGTTAATAAAATTCTTATTTTTGTCCTGCAAATTTAAACTTTATTTGTATGCGTTTATTAAATATTCAAGAATCTCAAGGAATTATTCTTGGTTTTGTTGCCTTAATAATTTTAGTGATTATTATATTGAGTATTAAAAAATGGGGGTGGAAATCACTAATTTTCTGGTTAATAGTCGGATTTATTGCTTATCTTTTAATTTCTGACGCTGTTTTAAATTAGTTTTTATTTCTTTTTCAGGAAAGATTTGATTTTCAAATCCGCATCTTTTACATTTAAATATTCTTGGAGCAGAATAATGGGATAACAAAGAATCATTTATTTTCTCTGTTACATCTTCAATAGATGTATTCCCACATTTAGGGCAAAACTTTAATTTCATATTTTTCAAAGAAAAAACTATCTTAAATATTTTTCTCTTTTTCGTCTGTCTAATGATTTTTTTTAGTATATCTTTGTCATCAATTTAACCGAATTATTAACTATAAAATTTTAGAGTTATGAACGCAAAACAAGGAAATCTCCACATTTCCAAAGACAAAAGTAGGGGCTACATAGAGTTTGACCCTTATCTTGAATTGTCAAACGGGAGAAAATTACATGGAAAGCACGGAATTATGAACATTCCTGCAGAAGTTGCAAAAAGTGCTTACGAAGCAAATATGCTTGATAATATTGTAATAAAAGATATTTTGAAAGATAAATAAATTGCAAAAGATTTATTAATCTTCTCTCTTTTTTTATTACATGTTGGATGTTCTTGATTTCGGTAAATGTAAAAAATGCGGCAAGGAGGCTGTTACAATTATAGATGGTGAAATTCCTTTATGCCCATTTCATTATATTGAACAAGAAGATGAAGAATGTTTAAAGACATTACTTTGTCAAGAAATTGATGAAAAAGGCAAGATAGATGAACCCAAAGAAGTCCAGTTAGAAATTAAAAAACAAAAGCCAGAGTTATATCGTTCACTTAAATATTATTTTGAAGTTTAATTTTTTATAATTCTTTCCTGTCCGTCTCTGTCCCTCGTCCCAAAAATTGCGCCCAACATTTGCAGATTTGCGAAGGCAGGGTTTTAACCGATAAACTTCATTTGAAAAACTAAAGTTTGTTTACCGCAAAATTGTCATATGAAAAAATATCCCCTGCTTTTGCAAATGTGCTGTTATGCCTGGTTTTTCATTTTTTCCCCTTCGGCACCAACGCGAAAAAACTATGATTCTCTTTAAAACGAGAAGCAAGCTCTTTAACATCTTTTAATTTAACTTTAGAAATATTTTTTTCGTATTCATAAAAATCTTTTGCATCTCCCTGAATTTCTGAAATCAAAAGATTCATCATTTGAGTCTGGGAATCTTCCATAGAAATTTGATAATTCCCGATTAATTTTTCTTTAATTTCTTTTAATTCTTGTTCCGTTAAATCTTTTGCAACTTTCTCAAATTCATTTAAAATTAATTCCTTAACTTTTTCAACATTCTCTTTCATTGTCCCAACATAAATAAGATTATATGCAAAATTCCGATTAATATTTGAATCTCCATGAATAGCATAAGCTAAATTTCTTTTTTCTCTGATTTCTTGAAACAATCTTGAAGACAAACCTCCAGCCATTAAACTGCTTAAAACTTTTGCAACATAACATCTATCATCGCTCGCTATAGGAACATGATATGCAAAAACCAAATTTGCCTGATCTACTCCTTCTCTTTCTTCTATTTTAGTTTTATTTTGCAGTTCAAATTTCGGTTTTGGAATTTTAGATTTATTACTGCCAAAATTTTTTTCAGCAAATTTTATTATTTGCTCAAACTCAGCATCTCCAACAACGCATAAAATAAAATTATTGGGCTCATAAATTTGCTTAAACTTTTCTGTAATTTTTTTTCTGTCAATACCAAACATACTTTTAAATGTTCCAGCAAGATTAATTCCAAGTGTCCCAGTATAGAGCAGTTTTTGAATTTCTACCAAACAATTCATTTGAGGATTATCTTTATACATTTTTATTTCTTCAAAAATAACTTTTCTCTCTTTTTCAAGTTCTTTTTCATCAAACAAGGAATTCTTAATCATGTCTGTTAAAACATTCAAGGCAATATCTAAATGTTTAGAGGGCATCTTGCAATAATATGCAGTAATTTCTTCAGAAGTAAATCCATTTAATTCTCCGCCATTTTTTTCTATTTCTTCTGCAATCTGTTTTGAAGTTCTGGTTTTAGTGCCTTTATACAGCATATGCTCAATAAAATGAGAAATTCCTTTTTCTGAAATTTCTTCATTAATTCCTCCAGCCCTTACAGCTAAAATTACGCTAACAACGGGTAAATTACGCTTTTCAAAAAGCAAGGTCATACCATTAGCTAAAACTTTTTTTTGGAAATTTTTATTCGGGTCCATCATAAAAAAAGAAAATAAAAATATATAAATCTATTTATCAAACATTTTTTCCTTAATAATTTTTTATGGATTAAATAATCCTTTGTATAATTTATTTTATTCTATTTGACAAACTCAACTTCCTCTAATTTTTCAAATTCTTTATCTCCAGTAAGAAATTTTATTCCTAATCTTTTGGCCATTACATATCCGATGCAATCTGTCATTGAAACTTTTCTGTCTTTCCACTTCAACCTGAATTCCATTGCTTCTTCTATCCATTCTGGCTTTAAAGGAGCAATATATTTTGAGTATTTATTTAGAATTTCATTTGCTTTTAATTTTTTATCTTTAAAAAAATTATAACAAAGTTCAGCAAAAATAAAATCATTAATAATTATTTTTGAATCAAGATAAGCCCCATAATTTTTATTGCCTTGAATAATTTCAATTATTGCATAAGTATCAAATACAAACGCCTTATTATTCATTGTACAGCTCTTTATCGCTCTCTTTCATAAGCTTTTTAATAGGTTTTTTAAATTTATGAATTCCAAAAGTCTCTTTTAACACATTTTCTTTTTCCTTTGCAATTAACAAAATAATTTCTTCTCCTTCTTCAAATTTTTCTTTTTGCAAACTATTCATAGGAATAACTACTCCTAAAGAATTTCCCCACTTTCTTAATTTAGTTTTTATTTCAATCATGTATAAACAATATAATTAGACTATATAATCATTTCTATTCTTCCACCTTAAATTTTATCTTCCCCTAAAAACCACATATCTTTCTCCGCCAATTTCAAAATTATCTAAAATTTCAAAGTTATCTTTAATAAAATTTAAAATCCAATGCCTCTCAACTTTAAACTTTTTTCTTTTAATCATACTCTGTGTAGCAAAACTCACAACAACTTCTTCGGCCAAAGGAGTTATCTCCTGCAAAAATTTCTTTGAATAATCTCTTTCCATCATTTCTAAAGAATCTAAAGTCTTAAATAAAAAAATAATTCTTGGTTTTTCAATTTTTAAAATTATTTTTTTTATTTTTTCCAATTCAAATAAGCTTTCATGAATTGCTTTTCCATTAATTTTTTCTTTCTCAAAATAATTATTCATCAAATCAACTAATTGCCCAACAGCTTCAATACCTGTATAAATTGTATTTTTTGGAAAATATTTATAACTAAATCCATTAATTCCTGCGCCTAAATCAATTATGCTAATTTTTTTATTTTTATAATCAGCTAAAAGTTTTTCATAAAGTTCAAAATAATAGGGCAATCGTTCTCTTGTTGAAAGATGTTTTCTTAAAATCCATTCTTCGTCTTTGTTTTTAGGAGACAATAATTTCTGACTTGTAAAACTGGAAAAAACTTTATGCAATAATTCACGTGTAAGTCTGATTTTTTCTTCATCACTAACCTGCCTTTTTTCAAATTTAGCAAATACTAATTCAACATCTTTTTCAGGCAATTGAGAAAATTCTTTTTTCTGGATTATTTTTTTAATTAATTCTGTTTTGTTCATTTTCTGCTTATATATTTATTATCTTTAATATAAAACCTTAATTTTTTCTTTAAATCTTTTTTAACGCCTATTCTAAAACTTTTAATGATTCTAAATTTTTCATTATTATTTTCTATCCAAATATCTTCTTCATTGCAAATATTTTCTTTATGAAAAATTTTATTTATTTTCAGCGCTTTTGTTAACAAACCAGGACCTTTGGTATTTGCATTAAAGTTCAAAGGTTCTAATGCTCTAATCAAAACAGCCTCGGCTTTTCCCTTGTCATTTGTCACAAAATTAATCAACCAATTATTATGAACTCCATAAACAAGAATTGTTCCAGCTTCCATTAACATTGTTTGTCTTAAATCTCCGTTCTGGACAGCGCGAGAAGCTGGATCCTCGCTTCCAAAATATGCTTCTGTTTCTGTAATTTTTGCTTTTAAGAATTTTCCATTTAATTTTCTAATTAATATTTTTCCTAAAAGTTCTTTTGCTACTTTATCAGCAGACTTAGAAAAAAATTTTTTATCTAATTGCATAAGGTTTTAAAATAAACAAGGTTATTAAGATATATGCCAGTAAATGCTTCGCCGGAATACGGACACGCAGAAAAAGAATATCATTTAGCCAAAACTACAGAAGAAAAAATTGAAAGATTAAAGAAAATGCTTTCTGTGGCTCCAAAACACAAGAGTAGCGAGAAATTGCTGGCGCAATTAAGAACTAGATTAAAAAAATTTCAGGGAGAAGTAGAAAGAACAAAAAAACTTTCAAAAAGTCGAGGAGGAAAAACTGGAATAAAAAAATTAGATATGCAGGCAGTAATTATCGGCTTCGCAAATTCCGGGAAATCTTCATTATTGTCCATCTTAACAAATGCTCGCCCTAAAATTTCTTCCTTCGGAACAAATTTTGCAACCACCCATGCAATCCTTGGAATGATGCCTTATCAAGGAACGCAGATTCAGCTAATTGAAATTCCCGCTATTGATTCTGATTTTTATGATAAAGGCACGGTTCACACCGCTGACAGCATCTTGCTATTAATTAAAAATATTGAAGAATTAAAAAAAATAGAACCACTCCTGCAGACAAATGGGAAAAAGATAATTGTTCTAAATAAATCTGATTTATTATCAGAAGCAGAAAAAAGAAGATTAGAAGCAACTTTAAAATCAAAATATAAAAATTATGAATTTGTTTTTATTTCATGCATAACTCTTGAAGGAATTGAAGAGTTAAAAGAAAAAATTTTCAAAAGTTTTAATAAAATTAGGGTTTATACCAAAGAACCTAAAAAAGAAAAGTCAAATAATCCGATTATTCTTGAACCAGAAACATCTGTAAAAGAAGTTGCTGAAAAAATTTTAAAAGGATTTTCAGAAAAGGTCAAAGAAACAAAAATTTGGGGACCTTCATCAAAATTTTCAGGGCAAAAAGTAGGGCTTCAGCATAAATTAAAAGACTTAGATGTTGTAGAATTCAAAACTAGATAACATATATTTCTAAGAAGAATAATTTATTTAAGATTTTCTATTTAAATATTTTTTCGTATTTTCCCAATAATTTCAACTAAATATTTTGCGCAGGTATTTTTTAAGTCCAGAGGGTGAATTTTTTTTTCTGAAAAAATATTTTCTAAATCAGAATATTTTTGAAATTCAATATTTCCCCCGAATTTTTCAGGTCTTTCAAATAAAATTTTTTTATAATGAGGAAAAATTACTAAATTAAAAATTTCTAAAACTGGATTTTCTTCAACAATTCCTTCGGGGCAATAAGTTTTGTTTAACTTATCTTTAATTTCTTTATCAGAATCTGAAATTGAAATCATACTTTCTTTAACACTTGAAGACATTTTTCCATGTTCAGGTCCCTTAAGACTTGAAATTAATTTGTGATGAATTAAAAAAGGCTGTTTGTAATTTATATCTTTTAAACTTTCTAAAGCAAGCATATGAATTTTCCTCTGCTCAATTCCTCCAAGCGCGCCATCAACTTTTAAATATTTAAAATCAGCAATTTGCATTAAAGGATAAATAACTTGGGAAATTTTTGCATTTTCAATATCTCTCGCAACTGTCTGCATACTTCTTAATCCTCGGCTTATTGTATTTTTAAGAGCTAAATTGAAAACATCGTCTATATAATTAAGATTTCTTTGTATTTCTGAACCTTTTACAAATTCGGCTTCTGTTAATCCAAAAGCCTTAAATCCTTTTTCCCATTTTTTTGATTCAGATTCAATAAATTTCCAATCTCCTTTTTGATTTAAATAAGCATGCCAGTCTGCAAAAAGAATTTTTATTTTAAATCCCGCTTTTTGCAAATCCAAAAGTTTTGTCATGCTAACAAGATGTCCAAGATGAATCTCTCCTGAGGGTTCATAACCGCAATAAATCACGGGACTTTTTTTCTTTTTTAATAAATCTAAAATAATATCTTCATTAATAATTTCAATTGTATTTCTTTTTATCAATTCAATTTTTGAATTTAAATCCATTTTTTTATCCATTATAAAAAAAAGAAAAACTAATTATTAAATCTTCTTATCCCCAGAACCAATATCTTAAGAATCCATTGTTGCTAATAACTCCGCCAGTAACACTTCCACCAGAACTTTCTCCTCCAGAACTACTTCCACTATCGCTACTTGATGGTTCTGATGAAGTTGAAGGTGCTGGTTCTGATGAAGTTGTACTTGTTGAAGGTTCTGTTTGAGGTTGCTGATATTGCTGAGGAGGTTGTTGATAATCTTGAGGTGGTTGAAATCCTTCTGGTGGTTGAAAATTATTGGGATACTGAAATCCTTCTGGTGGTTGTTGAAATTGAGATGGATCAAATCCTTGAGGAGGTCCAAATTGTCCTTGCTGTCCTTGAGGTGGAGACATCATTTTTCCGTCTTCAAAATCTCCAGAATATTGTTGATTATATTGTTGATTAAAATCCTGTCTAAACATTTCTGGATTTTGATTTTGATAATCTTTGAAATCTTTAATCTCTTGTCTTGGTTGATTTATAAAATTTTCTTTAAAATCTTCACGATATTCTTGAACATAATTTGTTGCCCCCTCATAACATTCTAATCTTTTCATAGGATCTGAAATACTCTTACAATTGCTTCCTGAAGCTCCCCTGTTTGGTCCAGTTCCAGGTGAATAAGTTCCTTCCCTAAGACAGCTTTGCTTTCCTTGGTCATTAATTCCTGGATATTCTCCCGGAGGGCATTGTCCATTGTTTGGTCCAAACTCTCCGCCAAATTGACTTTCCATAAGTTTTCTGCACGCTGTAGGATCATTTTTATTACTTCCATCTATTCCTGCCTCAACACACTCTCGTGGCGCATTATTTGCAAACATAAATTTCCCGCACTCTTGAGGATTTTTTATTCCAGCAGAAATACATTCTGATGGCGCACCTGCCTTAAACATTATTTCATCACAAACACTTCTACATTCTCTTTCACTTTCACATCCTGAAGCTAATAATGCGTCCTTACATTCTGGCGGAGCACGCGTATTTATCATAATTATAGAACATTCTTTAGGAGTTTTTGCATTTGCATCCCGACATTCAGGAGGAAGATACATATCATATTTAGCTTCATTCATTCCACCTTCAATGCTATCCATAATTTTTTGTAAATGAGGTGGAAGTTCAGGCATTTCTAAATTATCCAATTGCTCACAAGCTTCTTCATTTTTACCAAAATCACAATCTTTAGCTAAAGACGCTGCAACAGAACATGTTTCAGCAAAATCAGGATAAGGAATTTCTTCACAAGCGCAATCTTGCCCAGAAGTTTCAAAACACTTAGACATTATTTCTCCAAATTTCAAAGCTTCTGCTTTTTGCTCGTCGGTTAATCTTTTATCAAGATTTTTTCTCCAATCAGAATCATCTTCTCCAGCACTGCAAACTTTTGCATATTGTGAAGGATCTAATTTAGATAACTCCATACATAAACTTTGTATTTTATCTGCAATTTCAACTGCAGTTACAATATCTTTTTCTCCAAGAACTATTTCCTTAACAAATTCATCTTTTTCTCCAGCAGGCATATTTTGCGCAATTTCTCTAATTGCAACTCCTCTTATTGCCTCTGAACTTCTTATTGCTTCTTCTCTTTGTTCAGGAGAAACATCTCTTTCAAAATTATCTGCATATCTTTGATATCTTTCAAAAGATATTCTTGCAGCATCCATATTTCCCTCTTGTACCATTACTTGCATTTGAGCAATACTTTTCTCTCTATTAACTGAATCAGGCCTAAATGGCGCAAGAATTTTATCTTCAACAAAATATAATCCGCTGTTAGGAGTTATTCCTGCATCAACGCTTAATTCTTCAGTAAATCCTTCTGCTTCTTCAACTAAAACATTTAATTTTTCGTCTTCAATTACATCAGTTTCTGTTTCTTGAGTTTGTGTTTCATCTATAATTTGAGAATCGTCTGTCAAAATAGGAGTTTCAGTTTGAGCATAAACTCCATAAATAAAAAAACTACTCATTAAAATAAATAAAAAAAGAATCACCAATTTTTTTTGCATAATTAATTTAAGAAAAAGAGGTTTATAAATTTAATTGAGATATTGTCAATAATTATTTTTCTATTTTATTATGGGAAATTAAATATAAAAAATTTTAAACTTATCTTACAATCTTTTGAAATGCTCATCCAAATCCTCTTAGCTATTCTCTTGGGAAATTTAGTCGGAGTTTTCACAGGTTTAATTCCGGGAATACACGTAAATCTCATCGGAGTTTTTTTAATTTCACTTTCTTCAACATTTTTATTTAATATAAATCCGCTTTATCTTGTGATATTTATCGTCGCAATAGCGATTACGCATATTTTTATTGATTTTATTCCAAGCATTTTTCTCGGATGTCCTGACACTGATACGGAACTTTCAATTTTGCCGGGACATGAATTGCTAAAAAAAGGAGAAGGTTATGAAGCAATAATGCTGACGGCGTATGGAAGTTTAGCCGCAGTTTTTATTCTTATTTTAATTGCGTATCCTTCCATGCTTTTTTTTACAAAAATTTATGAACTAACAAAAAATATAATTCCTTATATTTTAATTGCAGTTTCTGGAATTCTTATTTTAATGGAAAAAAGAAAGGGGCTTGCATTATTAGTTTTTTTATTAACGGGGATTTTAGGATACAGCGTCCTAAATCTTGAAAATTTAAAAGAACCTCTCCTGCCTTTGCTTACAGGATTATTTGGAAGTTCAATGCTGTTAATGAGCATAAAAAACAAACCTCAAATCCCGGAACAAAAAACAGAATTTCAATTTGAAAAAAGGAAAATTTTTAAGCCAATTTTTGGAGCAGTAATTGCCAGCCCATTACTTGGTTTTCTCCCTGCGCTTGGAAGCAGTCAGGCGGCAATACTCGGACAGACAATTATTAATTCAAAAAAAACTGAACAAAATAATAAAAATTTTCTTGTTCTCCTCGGAGCAACAAATATTCTCGTAATGGGATTTTCATTTATTACCCTTTATTTATTTTCAAAAACAAGAACAGGCGCAGCATATGCAATTAAAGAATTGCTTGGAAATTTATCTATGCAAACATTAATTTTAATTTTAATTGCTGTTTTGCTCTCTGGAATAATTGCTTTTTTCTTAACAAAGTTTTTAGCAAAAATATTTTCATCAAAAATAAATAAAATAAATTACTCTCTGTTTTCAAAAATTGCTTTAGCAATTTTAGTTGTAATTGTTTTTTTAGTTTCTGGATTTTTAGGATTATTAATTTTAATTATTTCAACTTTCGCAGGGATTTATTGCCTATCTCTTGAAGTAAAAAGAACAAATATGATGGGTTGTTTGTTGATTCCAACTATTTTGTTTTATTTGGCGCATTATAAAAACATTTATTAAAGGTTTTTTTCTTGTAAAAATATGAAAATTAAAAACCTCTTAGTTTCAGTTTTTGTAATGATAATTATAGTTATTGTTTTAGTTGTTGTTTTTCCTCAGGAAAAAACTGGAAGCGCGATTAATGAAAATTCAAAAACAAAAAATTGCGGTGATGGAACTACTTTTTATGAAGGAGAAAATTTATGCTGGCAAAAAAGCGCAAAACCCGAGCCTGCAAAAAATTGGGGCGATGCAAATGATTATTGCGCTAATTTAAATTTAGGAAAAAAAGATGACTGGAGACTTCCAGAAATAGATGAACTAAGAAGTTTAGTTACAATAGTTCCTCCAGAACAGGTCACAATTGACACTGATTTTTTTACAGACACCCAAACAGATTATTATTGGACAGCAACTGACTATCCTAATCCTAAAAAAGAGAACACTCATTGGTATGTTTATTTTAAAACAGGCTATGATGGAATTGCGCCTGACTTTAAAGCAAATTATGAAGCAAGATGCGTGAGAGATAATAAGTTGAGTTAATTGCTGATTGAAAAAAGGAAAAATTAATTTTGAATATTTATCAAATCAAGAGCTTCTTCAGGGTTAATGATTTTTATTCTATTATATTCTTTTAAATCAAGGAGATGTCTATCTTGGCTCACTATAAAATTCGCTTTTCCATAAATCGCTGCTTCAATAAACTTATTGTCGTCAGAGTCTTCTTTTATTGCATCTATTTTTGATGGAGATTCAACAATTATTGAATTATCAATGATGAGATTTTTCCATTCTTTAATTATATCATCAGACATAGAAATTTTAAAGTTTTTCAGAGTCTTAACAAGCTCTTCAATTATTTCAAGAGAACTTATCAGTTCAATTTCTTTCTTTTTCCATTTATCTATAAGCTGAGAGCAAAAATTACCTTCCAGAATATTCCTGAAATAAACACATTTGTGTCTAAAACAATTTTCATTTTTTACGAGTCTTCTTTATTGCTTGCTCAACCTCTGTTTCTTGTAATTTGTTTTTTCTTGCAAATTCTCTGGTTTTTGCAATTAATTTATCAAACCCCTTAAATAAAGGCATTTCAAGTTTTCTTAAAACAAGAGTATTATTTTCTCCAATTACAACAAATTTTTCTCCCTCGCGTATTTTTAACTTTTCCCTTAAACTCTGAGGAATTACTATTTGTCCTCGTGAACTTACACTTGTTATTTCTATGTTTTCCATTTTTACCTCCATAAGTTTATCTTATATGTAAGATTATCTTATATGTAAGATTATCTTATTTATAAACTTTTTGTTTTTGAAGTTGTCA
>JBBTBN010000010.1:0-26441 GCA_038043645.1 Nanobdellota archaeon | reverse complement strand
TTATCTTATATGTAAGATTATCTTATTTATAAACTTTTTGTTTTTGAAGTTGTCAAAATTAAGCATAATCTTCTGCAAAAAAAACATGCAGATGTTTATTAAAAAAAGTAAAATATTTTAGAAATAATAGCTTGCAAATTTTATCAAAAATATTTTTTCTATTTATTCCAATTATGTCGAAGGATTAGCTAATCCAATTATATAGAACAAAATAAATAAAACTGAAATAACTAATGCAACAATCGGAAATACTTTTCTTTTAAATTTAAAAAGATGAATTATTGAAACAACAAATGTAAATAATAAAGAAATAATAAAAAGCAAATTTATTAATAAAGTAAGAAAAAGAGGCAGACTCAATGAAATTATAAAAAATAAAAACATAAGTAAAAAACTAATTCTCAAAGAATACCAAACAAATCCTTTTTGCTCACTCTTTGTATTCTTTAAATTTTTCACACCCTTTTTCATAATAAGATTAAATCATTTTTTATTTTTAAACCTTTCTTAAAACCATTTCTCTATCTTCTCCTGTTTCTCAAGTTCCTTTCCAAAAATAGACTCAAGATATCTTTTTATTAATTCTAAATTTTGTTTTAAATAAGGAGATAAATTATATTTTGCCGCTAAATTCAATGCTGGCTCCAAATATTTTTTAATTCCACCTTCATGAATTGTAAAAATTAATTTCCCTTTACAAACTGGACAAACTCCTTTTAAGGGAGGTCTTCTGACAATTTCATTGCATTTAACACATCTAAATTCTTGTAAGGAAAATCCCCTTAAATTTCCACGCATATCTCTGATAAAATGTCTTTCGATAATCATTCTCGCAATATCTGAAGTGTCTGCGCTCCTTAATCTTTCAACTAATTCCATCTGTCGCTGAACTTTCTCTTGCATCGTCGCTAAAAGTTTATACGAAGAGCATGAAACTCCTTCATTTAAATTTTCAGTATCGTGGGTAAATCCAATTCCCCTAAAAGGGTCTTCTCCATTTCTTAAAACTTTTTTAATATTATTTATTTCAAAAACTTCTGAAGAATGCAGTTTTTTTTCTGCTTTCTTATATAATTCAAGAGGATATGATTCATGTTTTCCTAAAATTTCCAAATCTAATATTTGATCATCAACTTCCCCTGCATCAATTTTTGCATTTAAAACAAGCGGAGCATCCTGTGTTCCTCCTCGATGGGCAGGCAGAAATTCTCTTGAAAAATTAAGCAAAACATCTCCTAAAAGCATAACTGAAGCCTCATCTCCGTCGCAATCTCTTCTAATCGCTGCATGCATATATGGACTTGCTAACAATCCTTGAGTATTTGAAAAACCAATAAATCTGCAAACAACTCCCGCGCAATTATGCGGAGCCATGCAAACTCCAAGTTGTCCAATTAAATCTTCTTTTGATTGAATTTTATAAAATCTTTTTAATCCATAAAATTTTTCCAATTCCTCGTCTATAAAATTTGCAATCCTAAAAAAGATATCATCTGCTTTTTCATCTAAAGAGTTCTTACAGCAAGGAAGAATAATATCATGAGGCATTAATTCCAAAAGTTGATCGTCGCTATTTAAGAGATTTCCATAAATATCTTTATCATAACCAATTTTCAGGAGTTTTTCAACACTAACTGAAATTTCTTTTGGTTTAAAACAAATTAAAGGAAGCTCCGTAGCATCCATCCTAATAGTCCCATCTTTATTTACCTGTAAATTATATTTTGCTCTTAAAATTCCTTTAGCAAGATTTTCTATAGAATGATTTTTAGAAGAAGTTCCGCGAACTCCCTTAATTAAAGAAGGAATTTCATCTTTTTTTAAATCAAGTTTTTTTAATGCTTTATCAAAATAAAAACTAATATCTAAATCCTGATTAAAATAAGATGTTCCTTTTATTCCCTCTTTTTGAGAATCCAGAGATTTTTCATCATTCTTAAAATAAAAGTATTTCTTTTTTGTTTTACTTTCGCAAATTTCACATTTTGAATAAATTGTTTCTTTTTGACATTTTTCACAAAAATAAAATGGGAAAGTGCTTCTAACTCTTCCAACTTCACATGCTTCCTGAACACTCCTTAATCTTCCTCCTGCTCTGCCAACTGGAAAGATAACATTCGGACTTCCTATTAATTTTCTTAACTTAGATTTTTCTGGACGCCCCATTCTTGCGCCAATAAATTCTCCGGCTTTATCTTTAATAATAAAATTAGAAACTTTATTAATAATCTCTAAAACTTCAATAGCATTATCAAATTCATTAAATTTTTTTTGTAAAATATATTCTTTTAAAAAAATTTTTTCATCATTATCACCAAGTTCATAACTTATTCCAAGATTTGTCAAAAGAGCCTTGCTGTTTTCTTTGTTTAACACAACATTTTCAATACTAACTTCATGCTCTATTCCAAGAATTTCCAAAGTTCTTTTTCCAACAGCGAATTTTTCTTGTTCTGTTTTATTATATGGGAAAATAATTTTTTCATTAATCCACGAATGGCTTAACCAATCAACTAATCCAAGAAACGCTTCTTTAGAGATTTGAGTCCAATAAAAAATATAATTTGGATGTAGAGGAATCTCATAAAGTTTGCTTAATTCAACTGCCTTGTCAAAATCAACGTTTAAATAATCAATCTCCAAGCTTGAATTTTTTTCCAAAAGTTCTAAATTCCACCATTCTTCAACATATCCGGGTTTAACCAATCCTGCATTCCTATTAACCACGTCGCTAAAAGGAAACAAGATATCTCCAAGATAAATTATCTCTTCAGTATCTTTATAAAATTTTTCTGCTTCTTTTTTTGTTTTTAATTTTTTAACACTTCCATTAAATAATTTAATTATTGGACCCTCAATCTGATCGCAAGAAGTAACTGCGCATCCTTTAGTGGGACGTTCAATTTTTAATTGTGTGCCAATTGCAATAAAATTATCTGTAATTGCCATCGTGGCGGGATGTATTGAAGTTGCGCTAAATCCAGAAACTCTTGATCTTCCATATCTAAACCTAAAACCTCCCGATCTACCGGGGTGCCCATAAACAGGTCTTCCAGCTACAAGATCTTTCATATAAACAAGAACATCTCCCTCTTTTGTAATTTTGAGACTTTGTTTTTCATGCAACCGAATATATTCCTCTAACCAATCAAAACCGGTGGATTTAATTCCATTTTTCTTTGCATTATTTAATAATCTAAATCCTTTAGTTGCTTTTTGCGCTAACCCCTCGCCAAGAATAAGGCAAAACCCGCTTCTTAAAAAATTTGTATCAACCCTTTCCAGATTTTTATAATTTGGGACTTCTATTTTTTCAGATGGTTCTCCCGAAATTTGAATTGGTAAATGTTTTGCTAAAAAAATTGCCTCTTCTTCCGTCGGCATATACTGCAAATTAGCAATACGCTCATGAAAATGCGACATTTCAACATATGTTCTTTTTATTTCTTCATCAGTTGGATCATATTTTGCAAAACCAAATAATTCCCGAAGATAATCAATTAAAATAAGAACTAAGCATGAAGCAGTTGTTCCAGCAGATCTGATGGGTCCGGAAAAACTTGCTTCAAGATAATCTTTATTATTTCTGGTTTTTTTAACTTTTAATCCAGTAAAACCTTCAATAGGCGACGAAACAACTGCCAAAGTTACATATGCAAAACCTACTCTAATTCCAGCATCGATAGATTCAATTAAATTATCAAAACTGCAAAATTTTTGGCGCGCAACCTCCTCTGCAATCTTGAACATAATTGTAGAATCTAATTTTCCGTATTCCTTTTCCAACTCTAAAATTCTTTTTGAAATTCCTGAATCTTTCATCTGAGGATAAATTGTAGAAATTAAACCCACAACTTTTTCAGCCATTGACATTGCTAAGGGAATTTCAACTTCGTCTACGGGATCAAGCCCTTTTGCTCTCGCCTCTCCAGCCATTTCATAAACTTTATCAACTTCTTTTCTTAAATTTTCAAAATATGTTTGAGTGTTCATTTTTTATTATTTTTATTTTTTAAAATATTTAACTTTTTTAATTTGCTGATTATTTTGTTTTTCAAAATTAATAAAATTCAAATAATCTTTAGACAAATCACTTAATTTTTTAAAAGAACCATTCACCGAAATTTCTGGATCAATATACCTAAATTTTTTCTTTAATTCAATCCCATTTTTATCCTGAATAATTTTTAAATCTCCTTTTAATAAATTTAAATTTTCTAAAATAAATTTATCATTGCAAGAATTTAATTTTTTCAAAACATAATAATCGGTTTTATTTAAATCCTCAAAAACAATAATTTTGTTGTCTAAAGCTTTTTTTAAAACATTTGATAAAATATAATATCTGGTTCTAGCCTGATCACTTCCCCAATTTTCTTTTTGAAGAAGCATATATTCTTTTGCAAAAATTTCAGCAATTTCTTTTGTTTTAAAAACAATCTGATGATTCTTAGTTTTCAAATCTAAAAATATTTTTTGAATAAATTCTTTTTCTTTTTCTAAAGCTAACTCCCTAAGAGAATAATCTAATCTATCTGCGCATAAACTTGGTGCTTCTCTCTCTAATAAATAAAAGTTTTCTAAATTTGAAATTTTTTTATAATTAAAATTAGATTTATCTAAAATATTTTTAATAGAAGAATTTTTAAGAAACTTTTTATGTCTTTTATCTTGATAATCTTCTTTTGTAGCATTCCCGATTACCCAATCAATAACATGTGAAAAAGCAGTATGTGAAATATCATGTAAAAGTCCGGCAATCTGTTCTTCTAAATCTGCATTTAATTTTCTTAATAAAATACATACTCCAATTGAATGTTCATATCTAGAAAAACCCTTTTTATGATAATATTCATCAGGAACACCTAACTGAGCAATTCCTTTTAATCTTTGAACAGGGGGGGAATTAATTAAATCAACTAAGACATTCTCTTTTATGTTTTCACTTCCATAAACTTTATCTTCAATTATCATTTTATCCTCTCTAAAATCTCATTCCAATTTTTAACTCTTGTAATATTTTCGGGAAGAAAATTATATTTATTCCAGGGGCAATCAAATAACAAAACATTAATTCCTTTTTTTGAACAAGCCAAGGATTTTTCCAAAGAATCTTCTATAATTAAATTAATCCCTCTCTCTGAACAAATTTGTTCTTTTCGCGTCATTCCATTTTTTGGCCATTCACAAGTAAAATAATATTTTGCAAAATTATTTGAAAAATTTTGGTTTAGCCAAGATACTGTTTTTTCTTTAATATAATCTGGTCTTGAGGTTATAATTACTAAATCATATTTTCTTGATAAAATGCTTATATTTTTTTGTGAATTTTCTATAGGCTTAACTTCCATAAAATATCTGGAGTGAAAAAAATCCTGTAATTTTTGATTCGCTTCTTCTTCTGTTCCTCCCCAGATGTCCCATAAATTATATGTCTTAAAATGATCCCTATGTAATTTAGTGTTATAATTATCATTATGAAAATTAATTAAAGGATTCATTAAATCAGCCAAAACTTCGTCAATATCAATTCCTATCTTCATTTCACATAATTTATTCATTTTTATATTTAAAGATTTAGGTTTTTTCAGAGATTATTTCAAAAAGATTAATAATTTTTTAAATTATTCTCTAATTTAGCATCTTCTTCTTTAGTTTCAAAATCCAAAATTTTAATTGCGCGAGTTTTTAAATTTAGCATCGGCACTTTGCAATGATCTGGTTCATTTCCAAATTTTTCCTGATAAGGAGTCATTGCTTCCCAGCACGAAGTAGAAATAATCAATACATTATTATAATATGAAATTCCACATTTATGCGTATGCCCTGAAACAAAAATATCGGGGACATTTTTTATTATTAATTGATCTTCTTTATGTGGATAATATTGTGTTGAACCATGCGTAGGCGCAAGATGTCTGTGCTTCAAAAGATATTTCATAATTTCTTCTGGAGCGTTCATTCCCCTTTTCTTAATTAATTCCGGAATATTTCCCGCATAATAAGGATAAGAAAAACCATGATAAGTTAAAATATCAAAACCAACAAAGTTTTCCTGAGCTCCAATATTCAGAGCGCATGGATTTTCAGTGAGGATGACATTTTTTAATTGATCTAATGGCCAGGCATATTTTGAATCAAAGACTGGTTGTGGCTCCATAATTCTTACCCCATCATGATTTCCAGGAGAAAGAATAATTTGAATATGTTCTGGAATTTTTTTTAATAATTTTGCCAAACATATAAACTGCTCTTCCAAATCTGCAACATCTAAATCTTTTTCTTGGTTAGGATAATTTCCTACTCCAGTAACAAGATCTCCTATGATAAATAGATATTTTATTTTTTTAATTTCTTCCTTATCAAATTCATTAAGATTGCCATTTAGATAATCAATAAATTTCAAAAAACCTTTTTTCAAAAAAAGTTTGCTGCCAAAATGAAGGTCACCTATAAACAGGGCATATTCTTCTACAGAAGATCTTTTTCTTTCTAAGATTGTTGAGTCCGGGAAATAAATACCATTTGCAAAAAGAACTTCTTTATTTCCAGAACATCTAAATCCTAAAACAGAATCTAAACAAATCTCTTCTGCAATTTTATAAAGATCTTCTTTAGACTTATTAACTAAAACTTTAATTGTGCCTGTCAAATCTTCAACTTCTAAAAGGATATTTTTATTTTTTGTGACGTTTTTACTATAAACTATTCCAATAATAGAAACTCCGCGTTGATGTCCAGAAAGTTTATCTATTGAGAGCAAATTATCTAGTTCAAAACGTCCTTGTAGAATTTCTTTCATTTGATCGAATCTTTTTCTAAAATGATTTACAAATGATTTAACTTCTATTTTATCATAATTCTTAGGAGTATACGAAAGAATATTAATATTTTTTTCAAAACCTTTTTTTTCTTGATTTAAATCTTTATTCTGAAAGTCTCTTTTTTTTGAAAAATATTCACTTTCTTTAGAAATTTCTATGCTTAATCCAAGTTTTATTCTTAATCTTTCTAAATTTCTTTTATTTTCTTCCGGTAAAGCTAGAAAAAATTTATTAACTTGTTCTTTATTTTTTTCAAAAAGATTTTTGGTTAAAACATTTTGATGAGTATAGGACTTAACTCTCTCAATAATTAATTTAATTGATTCAACATCTGAAGTTTCACTGAACAATTCAAGAAGGTCGCTATCCAATAAAAAACCCTTTTCTACACAAAATTTTAAAATTTCGTTATTCATTTTAAATTTTATTCTTAATATTTTTTAATTTTTTATTAAATACAGGTTATATTATATTAAACTACTTATTATTTTTTATAATTGTCTTTTATTGATTTAATCTTTATTGTGAAAGTTTTTATATAATTTTAATGATTTTTTAACTAATTATAATTCAGTGTCCTTTGAATTATCTCCTTTGCTTTTTCAATAATTGGTTTGGGAATTGCTAGTTTTATTTCTCTCATTCTTCCTCCACGACCCTTTGAAATAACCCTTACATTAATAATCCCCAACATATCAAATTCTTGAATAATATCTGAAACTCGTCGCTGTGTTAAAACTTCTGTTTTATTTTTCAAACAAAAATCTTGATAATGACTATAAACATCGCCTGTAAAAAGGGATTCTTTTTTTCCCGCATTTAATTTCTCAGATAAACTAATTATAGAATATAAAACTAATTTAAATTGTTTTGGTTCTGTAGAAATAACATCTAAAATTTTATCTCTTTCTATTTTGTTGTTTGCTTCATCAAGATATTTTATTTTAATCTTCTTTGAATTGTCTCTTTCGGCTAATTCTCCAGCAATTCTTAATAAATCCAAAGCTCTTCTAGCATCTCCATGTTCTCTTGCAGCGAGCGCAGCGCACTTCTCAATGACCCCTTCTTCAATTACATTTTTTTTGAATGCTAGTTCAGATCTGCTTTTTAAAATATCTTTTAATTGTAAAGCATTATATGGAGGAAAAACAATTTCTTCTTCCGATAAAGAACTTTTAACTCTCGGATCTATTTGATCTAAAAAAGTTAAATCATTGGATATTCCAAGAATACAAACTTGAGAATTTGACAATTCAGAATTTATTCTTGTTAAATTATATAAGAAATCATTTGAAATTTTTTTAACTGTTTGATCAATTTCATCTAAAACTAAAACAATCAATTGCTTTTCAGAATCAATAATTTCAATAAATTTAGAATAAACTGTTTGTGTGGGTAAACCTGTGTCAGGAACACTCCCGCCCATTTTTTTAATTAATTCAGCAAGGATTCTATATTCAGTATCTGAAACTTTTTTTAATTTACAATTTAAATATTCAATTCTTAATTTAAAATCACTTTCTTTTTTCTCTCTCTTTAAAAGTTGTTTTCTAACATATTGAACAGAAAGTGTTTTTCCGGTTCCAGTTTTTCCAAAAAGAAATAAATTACTTGTTTTTTCACCTCTCAAAACTGGCGCAAGAATAGATGCAATCTGTTTTATTTGTTCTTTTCTATGAAGAATTTCTTCTGGATGATAATCTGTTTGTAATAATCCTTTATCTTTGAAAATAGAATTTTTATCAAATGAATCAAATATTTGGTCAATTTCTAAATTCATTTTATATATTCCTCTTTTTTATTATTAAGATAGACAGCTAAGTTTCCTGTGGAAAAATTAGTTAACTTAATAAGTTCAACGAAAAAAACTTAAAAGTTATATAAATGATTATGACTACTAAAAAAGAAGGACGCCTAAATTTCCTATGGAAACTTTAAGTTTTTCAGGTTTTCTACTATTTTTTCTTTTAGTTTTTTAAATTAGTTTATAAAATATTTATTTCTTTAATTCTTTTAAATTTTGATTAAATTATTTAATATATATAATAAAATATATATAAATTTATATTTAAAATAAAAATAAAAAATCTTACAATTTCATTTAAAAACCTTTCTATAAGAAATCAAGGGGTCTCTCTAGAAAAATTTAATAAAAAGCATAAAATTTAGGATATTTTTAAAAAAGGTATGCTTTCAAAAGATTGTTTAAACAATAGAAAACTTTATAAAATATTTATTTCTCTATTTTATATGCAAAAAGAAAAAAATCCTTATAGTATTCTTATTAATAGAATGATTGTAACAAAAGAAGGAAAGAGAATAGGGTTTGTCAGGGACGTAACTTTTGAAACAAAATCTGGAGAATTGATTAATTTAATCGTTAAAGATATAACTCCTTATACCAGAAATCTTAATTTAGAGAAAGTTAGTTCAAATGAATTATTAATCCCTTTTAATTCGATTATTGCTATAGGAGATTTTGTAGTTGTTTCTGAAGAAGATTTTATATAACCTTTAATTTGTAGTTGTTTCTGAAGAAGATTTTATATAACCTTTAATTTGTAGTTGTTTCTGAAGAAGATTTTATAGTTTTAAAGAATATTCATAATTTCATTTAAAAACCTAAATCTTTAAATATAAAATAGTTAATTAACTATAAAGCCACATAATATGGTTTAGAATAAAAATGAAAATTTTAGGATTAAACTTCACAAAACTTAACGCAGAAAAATTTTCCATAGAAGCCAAAGGTGTTAAAATAGGCACTCATATAGATCTTTCTGAAATCAGAGAAGTTAAATCTGATTTTTTTTCTTCAAAAGAAAAAGTTTTAGGAGTAAAATTTACTTACGAAATAGATTATGATCCAAATTTTGCAAAAATAAAATTAGCTGGAAATATTTTAATTTCTGTAGATGATTCAATGATTAATAAAATTTTAGAAGGTTGGAAAACCAAAGACCTTCCAGAAGATTTTAGATTAAGCATTTTTAATTTAATTTTAAAAAAATCCAGTTTAAAGGCTCTTCAGTTAGAGGAAGAGCTTAATATCCCCCTGCATATCGCTATGCCTTTCTTAAAACCCCAAGATTCTAAACAAACTCAAATGCCTTCTAAAATAGATTCAAAATAAAAAGTTTATGATGGAAAATTCTTTATTCAGAGGTTAATCCTTTTGGTTCTTTGAATATAAAAATTTTAAAATTATAAAAAGCTAAAAACTTAAAAAAACGATTTTGTTTTATTATTTATGGAAATATCAGAAAAAAATAAACAAAGAATTTCAGAACAGATTTTAGCTTATCTTTATTCTATTAGTCCAAAAGCAGTTTTTACTATTCAAATCGCCAAAGAACTTGTAAGGGATGAGGAGTTTGTTAAACAACTTTTAATTAATTTAAAAAAGAAAGAGTTTGTAATAGATATTAAGAAAAATTCAAAGGGAATACCTTATCTCAAGAGAAGAAGATGGAAGTTAAGTGATAAAGCTTATAGTGCGTATAAAATGAGTCAATAAGAACCCTGCGAGAAGTTTCATCTTCTGTTAATTATTAATTTAAATGTATACTCAATTATCCTAAAATTTTTATATCCATCAAATCATTCTTTTTAATGGATTATATTAAAGAAGCTTTTAACAAAGTAAGACAGGACGTGGATTTTTTAAAAAACGAATTAAATAATTTAAACAAAGAACTAAAAGAAAATAAAGAATTAATGATTAAAATTTGTGAGAATGTTCAAGAAATATTTAGTCAAAGATCTCCAGCACATCAACAAATAAATTCAGTATATCAAGAAAATCTTCCAGCAGATAATCATCTTTTTAAACCCATAAACCACGAAAATTTAGTTATTTCCACTGGAAATAGGGGGGTTCCAGCAGACAGACAGACAGACCAGCAGACAGACAGACAGACAGAAAATAACATGGAAAATGCTATTGAAATGATTCAATCTCTAGATAATCTAAAAAAAGAGATTTATAAAAAATTTAAAAAACTTACAGAACAAGAATGGTTAGTTTTTTCAACAATTTATCAGTTTGATGAAGAAAAAGGATATTCTGATTATAGTCTCCTTGCAGAAAAACTAAACCTTACAGAAAGTTCTATACGGGATTATGTCGCTAGATTAATAAAAAAAGGAATACCTATTCATAAAACAAAGTTAAATAATAAAAACATAAGGTTAAATATCTCTCAATCTCTTAAGCAAATAGCTTCTTTATCCACAATTTTTAATTTAAGAGACTCTTAATTTATAAGTTTTCTCGTAGATAAAACTCTTTTTTATAGATTTCTTTAGGAAAAGCTCCTCACCGAATAAGTATTTTTCTTTTTTAATTCTCCCTTTTGTTTTAAGGATGTTTTTTTGGAACTAAAATTTATAGTTTTAGATAATTTAAAGGAATCATATTTTAACATTGCATAAATTTCTTATGTTTAACTCTCACTTTTTGAGTTTTAAGGCATTTTTATACAGATTTTTAGGCAATTTTATTAAAATTCCTTAATTTTCTTCTTTCTTAACCCTCACTTTTGTCTTTTTTAGTAGTTTTTCACGTATTTTCTCCGGAATAAATACTCTTTTTTTCCCATTTTTTTCTATTATCTCTTCTATTAGTCCTTCACTTTTAGATTTTATAGCATTTATTTGACCTCTTATTGTCGACCTTTCCTTTCCTAAAATAGCAGATATATCATCATAACTTAATTTCATATCTGAATTTAATAAAATCCAAATTATTGCTCTTTCAGTTATAGAAAATTGATCTAAATTCGGTGTTTGAACAGCTGTTTGAACAGCTGTTTGAACAGCATAAACAGCTGTTTGTTTATTCAACAGCTGTTTAGGTGTTTTAAAATTTGATTTTGGTTTTAATTCAGTTATTATTGAAAGCACGTTTTTTAGATTTTCAATTTCATTATCAACCGACGATAAAATTTCTTTTAATTCTTTAATTTCTTCATCTTGTTTATTTTCTTTAGAATTAAGGTGTTTTATCCATTCTCCAACAGAAGAAATATCTTTTTTAACAGCATCAAATCCTTTTTTTGTTTCCTCTTTGAGCTGTTCAACATTTTTGTTTCTAAAAAACCAGCTAAACATACTCCTCTTTAATTAATGCTCTTTAAAAATGTTTTGTTTTTTAGTCGCTGTATTAAAAAAATTTTAAAATTTTTTTATAAGTTTTTTCACTGATTTTTTATGCTGAAAACAATAAAAACTTGCGTTTTTAGTTAAAAAACACCGACAAACAGCTGTTTAAAACACCTACAAACAGCTGTTTATTTTTTTTAAAGTGCGTAAAGACTATTCTATTTCTCGACGAAGATTTTAGCTAAACCGCTGTTTGAACAATGTTTAATGCTATTTCAATAATAACAAAGCTAACCTAAGTGCACAACTTCATGAAAAATGTAATAAACTATAAAAAATTTACCATCGAAATATATAAAAAAGACTCTTTGCTTTTTAATAAATAATGACTAATTTTAAAAGAGAATTCAGAAAACAGCTTAGATTAGCTTTAGCTGCTGCCGCAGGATTTATTATTGCGCTTGCCTGGAAAGATTTTATATTTAAATTAACAGGAGATATCTTGTCAAAATTTTTAGAATTAAATCCAATAACTTCTGCTCTTGCAGTTTCAATTGCTATTACTCTTCTAGGCGTTTTAATAATTTTAATTAGCTCTAAAATTTTAAAAGAACTAAGCTAACCTAAGTGCATAAAAGGTTAATTTAAATACAAAAAATTAAAATTAATAAACAATTTATATTAAATCTCCTGAAAATTGCCATTTTTCTTTCTAAACGTAATATTTATATAGTTTCTTTCCAATAAGGTTATAAATTCATAACAAGAAGGGAACCCTTCCAAGAAGAAAATACCCTAAGTTTACAATAAAAAGAGGAAAAATAATGCAAAAAAATTCAAAACCTCGAGTTGCTATTTATTCAAGAGTCTCAACAGAAGAACAGGCAAAAGAAGGTTTAAGTGTTGAAGCTCAGATAGATAAATGTAAAAGTTTTTGTGATGCAAGGGAATGGGAAATTTTTAAGATTTACAAAGACGCAGGATTTTCTGCAGGAAGTTTAAACAGGCCTGCTTTAGAACTTTTATTAAGAGATGCGCAAGAAAAAAAGTTTGATATTATTTTAGTTTACAAAATTGATAGATTTTCCAGAAAACTCAAGGATTTAATAACTATTTTAGAAGACTTGAAAACAAAGAATATTAATTTTACATCTGTCACAGAACAAATAGATACAACTTCTGCTATGGGAGAAGCCTTTTTTCAAATAATTGGGGTCTTTGCGCAATTAGAAAGAGGAATGGTAAAAGAAAGAGTGCAATTATCTTTTGATAGAAAAATAAATCTAGGGGAAGTTCTTTATAGGGCTCCTTTTGGTTATACTTATCAAAATAAAAAATTAGTTAAACATCCAGAAAATGCAGAAAAAGTAAAAGAGATTTTTGAAATGTGGAATGTAAAGATTAATTATAGAGAAATATGTCAAAAATTTAATATTCCCCAATCAACTTTATATCAGATAATAAGAAATCCAATCTATATCGGTAAGATAAAATATAAGGGAAATTTATATCAAGGAAAACATCCTGCTCTGATAGATGAAGAAACCTTTAATAAATCTATACCCGTAAAATAAAATGAAAATTAATATTCCATTAAAATTAATTAAGGGGGTTTTGGAAAGAGATAACTTTAGCTGTCAAAAATGCGGGTTTAGAGATGCAAATGGCGAAGAATTAGAGATTCATCACATTAATCCTAAAGTTTTTAATGGATTAAATGAAATTAATAATCTTTCAACTTTATGTTCAATATGTCATAAACATGCTCCTGACACAGAAAAAGAGTTTAAGGAATATCTCTCGGAAAAAATAGATAGTAAAATTTTAGAAACATTCAGAAAATCAGATTACTCAATTTCTAAGAAAACAAAAAGAGGAATGATTAATGCTTTCAAAATAGGCAGACATATAACTAAAGCCCCGAGAGGGTATAAAATAGTAAATAAACTTTTAGTTCCAAGTGAAAATTCTAATGAAATCAGTAAAATTTTCCAAGAATTTTTAGATTCAGAGATTAGTTTAACGCAATTAGCTAAAAAAAATAATATAACTCCTGCAGGAATAAAAAAACTTCTAAAGAATATTACTTATATTGGAAAAGTTAAATTTGGTGGAGAAATTTCAGAAGGAACACATAAACCAATCCTTTCATCAATTTTATTTAATAAAGTTCAAGACAAAATTAAAGAATTAGGCTGGAGCTAAAATGAATCTTAAAATTACAATTTTTTCAATAATTGCATTAGGATTTTTAGTTTTAACTTTTTTAGTTAATTGGATGTTCATAATTGGTGCAGTTATTTTAATGATTTTAAATCAGAGAGAGCTGTTTAATAAAAAATAAATATTTAAAGAATGCAAGACAATTTAAAAAATGAAAAAAAGAGAAATTAAGGCAATCCTTATTGATGTCGGAGGAGTTCTTGCTTTAGGAGAAAATTCTAAATTGGAAAAAGGAAAATTTATTCTTTCTGGAGTGCATACTAATGTTGCTAAAAAATTAAAAATCTCTCTTGATCAATATTTTGATTCAATTGATACAACTTACGTCTCTGCAATTACTGGAAAAATTTCTAAACAAAAAGTTATTGAAACTCTTTCAAAGAATTTTGGAGTCACGGCGAAAAAATTAAAAAAATTTTATCTTGATTCATATAAAAAATATTTCAAGCAAAATAAAGAACTTTTTCAAAAATTGTTTAAAATAAAAAAACAAGGTTATAAGATTGCAGTTTTATCTGATCAATGGTGTTTATCTAAAGAAGCATTAATGCCGAAAAGAATTTATCAAAATTTTGATGAAGTCATAGTTTCGTGCGATGTTGGAATTAGAAAACCAAATCCAAAAATTTATAAATTAACTATTAAAAAATTAAATCTCCCTCCAAAAGAAATTTTATTTATTGACAATCAGAAATGGAATATTCTCCCAGCTAAAAAATTGGGGATGAATACTATTTTATTTAAGAACAATAAGCAATTATTCAATGAAAAACTTTGGAAAGGATTGTTTTAAAAATGTTAGACTTAAAAAAAGAAAATTTTGAATTAAAACAAAAAATAAAAGAATTGGAAAGCAAGATTCAAAATTTAACTGATTCTCGAGGAGAAAAGCAAAAATTAGGGATGATTAAAAAAGCTTCTCAGGGAAAACACATGTCAAGAACCCCCTTCGGATATAATTGGGATTTAAAACAAAAAACTTTAGTCCCGGCTCAAAATTTTAGAGAAGTTGAAGAAATTTACGAAGAATTTTTGCAAGAAGGCGTGAAATTAACTGCTCTTGCAAAAAAACGCAATTTTTCTGTAAATGGCTTAAAAAAAGTTCTTAAAAATTTTGTTTATGTCGGCAAAATTAAATTTGACGGGCAAATTCACGACGGCAAACATAAAGCAATTATTTCATCAACATTATTTAATAAAGTTCAGGATAAATTAGAGAGGGGGAAGAAAAAGTGATTTTATTTTTTATTTAAGTCCTTATTCTTAATTTTAAATGATTCACAAGAATATTTATTTAATGCCATAAAGAGCTTTTCATTATCTTTTAGGTGTTCTTTTTCTGCCATATCGAGCTTTTCAAATGATTTATAATATAATATTTCCGTTTTAGTTTCTTCTATTTTTTTATTTAAAAAATCATAACATTTATATTTGAATTTAACAGAATCTTTTTTATATAATTCTTGCATCCATTTATCAATTTGATTGTATTCTGAAGAATAATCTATGTTTTGATAATTAATTTTTGTTTGTCCCCAACTTTTATTTCCAAAAATTCCTAAACTTCCCAATCCAATTATTCCTGCTGTGATTATTGATTTTAAGTTTTTCATATTCCATCTATGAAAAATCCCTTTAAATATCTTTTGTAGTAGTAATTTTAAAAAGACAACATAAACGAAAGATTTAAATAGTTTAATTTTATGAATTAATTATGAAAAACTTGTTATATGCTTTAGGAATTGCAGGCACAGCATTAGTTGCTGAAAATTCATATTCGCAAAATTATGTTAATGTAGAAGAAGTTAAAAAAGAATATCGGGCATTAGATAATCCTGCAAAAGAATTGCCATCAATTTTAGTTTACACAAATCCCACTTCTGTTCAGTTTGATTCTCTTGACGAGGTTACAAAGAAAAGAGCCTGGAACATTTTAGCAAATCATTATGAAATGCAAGTAGAACAATATGAAAATAAATTAAAAGATTATGAAGCAGTTAAGGGTAAATTAATTACATCTGAAAATCAAGTTAAAACATTAATTTCTGAAAAAACAAAACTTCAGACAGAGATTCAAGATTGCAATGGAATTCTTAAAGTGAATGATTTGCTTCCAAAAGAAGAGAAAAAGAAATAATTCTAAAAAATTATTTTGTATCTTTTTTATAAATTTAAAATTAATTTACAACTACCTATAACTCGTCTGCCTTTTTGCTCTTGCTTTAGAATCTCCAGGTTTACGCGCTTCTTTTTGTCTGACATCTGCAACAAGAAGATTTCTATCATATTTTAAATAAGCTTCTTTTAATTCTTTAGATTTTGTAAATTGAAGAATTGCTCTCGCTAAAGCAAGTCTTGCAGCTTCAACTTGGGATTTTTCTCCGCTTCCTTTAATTTTTATATTTACATTAAATTTTGCTTCTCCTAAAAGTTCTTGGGCAATTCTCAACGGCTCTTCAATTTTTAATCTATTAAATAATTGCAAGTTTTTATAATTTATATTATTTAAACTGACTTTTCCAGAGCCTTCCGTTAAAATAGCTCTTGCAATAGCAGTTTTTCTTTTTCCAGACGTAACAATCATCTCATTTGTTTTTTTTATCATTTTGTAAATTCTTTTATTTTATTGGTTTTTATTTTGTTCTCTTCTTTTAATTTGATAAACTCTTTTCCTTCTAATTCTTTTGGAATTTTATCATAGCATCTAATTCTCTTCCAAGCTTCGCGACCCGTTCCTCCCCTATAATTTGGTAACATGCCTCTTATGGCTCTTTTTACAATCTTTTCACTTTTACGGGAATGTTTTGGACCTTTTTGACTGCTCCCAAATCTTGATCTTTTTTCTTTAAATTCTTCTTGAATGTTTTTTTGGTTTCCGGTAATGATTACTTCAGAACAATTTACAATAGTAATTTCTTCGCCTTTTAGAGATGCTTTAGCAACATAACTTGCCAATCTTCCAAGAACTAAATTTGAACCATCAATTATTTTTTTCATTTTCTTAAAATTTTAATTCCTTCTGCAGAAGGGTTTAGTTTAATTTCTGTTAAAATACTTGAAAATTCACATCCAAAATTTGATAACTTTTCTTTTGCCTTTTCAGAAAAATTTAATGCAATAACTTTTATTTTTTTGTCAATTTCTCCTTGAGATAGAACTTTTCCAGGAACAACTATTTTATCCTTCTCCTTTGCTTGACTATTTATTTCATTTAAATTTAAATTAACTCTGTTTCTTCTAGGACCAGAAATAATTCCTGCAACCTCAAGCCATTTATCTTTTTTCTTTGCGTTCATTAAAGTTTCAATTAATCTTGAACTTTTCTTTTTTTGCAATTGTTTATCAATTAGTGTTTTTGATTTCATTTTATTTCTGCAAGAAAAAAGCACCGCTCAACGCTTTTAACTCGCAGGTAAAAAGTTGAACAATTAATCGTTTATAAAGATTTCTGGAATGCGCGAGCCGGGATTCGAGGCTCAAGAAATGTTGACGGGATTCGAGGATCAAGGAACTTGAGTCATCCCTTGGGAAACCCGGAGGGTGAGAATCCAATGCGCGAGCCGGGATTCGAACCCGGGTCATCTGGTTGGAAGCCAGAGATTCTGCCGCTGAACTACCCACGCAAATTATTGTCTTGAATAATTTTTATTCCCGTATAGCTTTAGCTACAAACTTTTTTAAATGTTTTTAATTTAAATGCGGAATAAAGGATTCGAACCTTTGCAAGCACTGAGCTACGAGAGCCTTAATCTCGCCCGTTTGACCACTCCGGCAATTCCGCATGATAAAATTATTCTATAACAATATAAAAGCTTTTAGAATGTAATTGGTGATTCTAACATACTAATTTTTTTAAAGACTTATATTTATAATTTCTCTATGAAAAGTTTAGAAAATACTCAAAAAAGAGAAAAAAAAGGAATTCTTTTGGATTATTTAATTACTGCTTTAATTACGTTTTTAGCAATATTGGCTTATATTTTATTAAAAATAAAAAGCAAGGATTATTCTAATGACCAACTTAATTCATTTGGAACTTATCTAATTTTTTTTGAAAATGCATTAATAATTTTAATTTCATTTTTAGTAACGTATTTTTTTATAAAAATTACTAAAAGACTCATAGAAAATTATCTTGAGAAAATTGGGAGAAGCAAGGAGAACATAAAGCTTTTTCTTATTGTCTATGGATATTTTGTATGGATTGTAGTTATTTTTCTTACATTCTCTTTGTTTTTGAAACAAGGAGCTTCTCTGATAACTTCAATCGGTTTAATTGGTTTTGGTCTTACCCTTGCGCTCCAAAAACCGATTTTGAATTTTGTTGGGTGGATTACAATAATCTTCGGAAAAGCTTACCATATAGGAGATATTGTTTCAATAAATAATATTACGGGGAAGGTATATGATATAAGAGTGATGTATACTTCTTTAAGTGAATTAGATGTAGATGGGGATTCAACAGGAAAATCTGTAGCAATCCCAAATGAATTTGTTTTCACATATCCTGTAAAGAACTTTACTAAAGGCACCAAATATATTTGGGATAATCTTGTTTTGCATATAACTTATAAAAGTAATTGGAAAAAAGCAACCAAAATTGTAGAAGAAGTTGTGCAGAATTATTATGATGAACACATAAAAAAAGAAGTTAAAGAAACATTAAAAAATAATTTTCAGGAATACGAAAAAGTAGTTGTAAGATTTGGAGTAGATGAAAAAGGATTTTTTATAAAAGCATTATATATGGTTGATTTTGATAAATCAAATAAAATAAAAAGAGAAATAACAGAAATTCTTTTAGACAAATTAAAAAAGAAAGACATTTCTTTGGGAAAAACAGAAAATGTTAGTTGATTAATATAAATTACTTTTTTTCTGCTCGCAACCCCGATTTCTATTTTTTTACAATTGCTTTAGAAATTTTTTTGAAATCAAAGTTGCTCGATCCATCCATATCCTTTTTTTTCTAATTTATTAACCAACTCGCGCCCACCTTTAAGGGCGATTTTTCCATTTATCATCACAAATAATTTATCTGGTTTGAGATATTCTAAAATCCTTTTATAATGAGTTATAATAATAATTATTTTATTTTTATTCATCAACCTATTTACTTTAGATGCAATTAATTTTAGTGAATCAATGTCTAATCCAGAATCTGTCTCATCTAAAATTGCAACCTTTGGATTTAAAACAACTAATTGTAAAATTTCAGATTTCTTTTTTTCTCCTCCTGAAAAACCTTGATTCAAATATCTTTCAGAAAAATTTTCAGGCATTTTTAAAAATTTTAATTTTTCTTTTAGTAATTTATGGAAATCTAAAACAGAAATTTTTTTGATTCTCGAAATGTTTAAAATAGTTCTTAAAAAATTAGAGATTGTAACTCCCTCAATTTCACTTGGATTTTGAAAACTCAAAAAAATTCCTTTTTTAGCCCGTTCATTAGGGTTTAATTTAGTAATATCTTTTCCACCAAATAAAATTTTTCCTTTTGTTATTTTATATTTTGGATTCCCCATGATAACATTAGCTAACGTTGATTTTCCACTTCCATTCGGACCCATTAATGCATGAATTTTTCCCTTTTCAAATTTTAAATTAATTCCCTTAAGAATCTCTTTTCCTTCAACTTCAACATGCAAATTTTTAATTTCTAACATTTTCTAAAGCTCCTTTTAGTGCAGATAATGGAAGTAAGGCGCATTTAATTCTTGTATAAGATATTGGAATTTTGAGAAGATTTAGTAAATCTGCACTTGAAAACTTTTTAATTTGATTTATTGAGAAGTTTTTTATTTTATCTGTTAACAAAGATGCTGACGCTTGAGAAATTGCGCATCCCTGGCCGGAAAATTTTATATCAGTGATTTTATTTCTGTGAATTATTAATTGAATTTTAATTTCATCCCCGCATAAAGGATTATTTTTGGAAAATTCATGAGTAGGATTTTTTAAATTTCCTTTATTATGCGGATTTTTATATAAATCTAAAATATGTTCTTTGTAAATTTCTTGTGAAATCATTTTATTTTAAAAATCTCCTGGACTTTTTTTAGCCCATTAATTAATTTATTTATATCTTCTTTAGAATTGTAAATCCCAAAAGAAATTCTGCATGTTCCAGAAATTCCAAGTTTAGACATCAAAGGCATACAACAATGATGGCCTGCGCGTATTGCAATATTTTCTTCATTTAAGATGCTCGCAACATCATGCGGATGAATTCCGTCGAGATTAAATGAAATTAGACTTGCATTTTTATCTGATTTTGCAGAATAAATAATAAGATTTTTTATTTCTCTTAATTTTTTAATTGCGTAATTTGTTAATTTTTTTTCATAGTTTCCTATATTTAAATTTTCTAAATATTTAATAGATTCGCCAAGAGCAATTGCTCCTGCAATATTTTGGGTTCCTGCTTCAAATTTTCTTGGAGGATTTGTATAAGTTGTTTGAAATAGTTCTGATTTTTCTATCATGTTGCCTCCAAAATTAAAAGGCTGAATTTTCTCTAAGAGAAATTTTTTTCCATATAAAACTCCGATTCCAAAAGGGCTATAAATTTTATGTCCTGAAAAAACCAAAAAATCACAACCTAATTTTTTGACATTAATTTTTATTCTTGAAATTGACTGGGCAGCATCAATAACAACTAATGCGCCATTTTTTTTTGCTAATTTTATTATTTTTTTAATATTATTTATAGTTCCAAGAGCATTTGAAACATGAGTTATTGAAACTATTGCAGTATTTTTATTAATTAATTTTTTTGCTGTGTCATAATCTAATTCAAAATTTTTTACTGGAATAAATTTTAATTTCATTGAAAACTCTTTTGCAGCTTCCTGCCAAGGAATTAAATTGCTGTGATGCTCCATTTCGCTTAGAACGATTTCATTTTTTTTATTAAATAATTTTGGAAGAGTTCTTGCAAGCTTATTTATTGCATCTGTTGTTCCAAATGTAAAAATTATTTCTTCTGGTTTAGCATTAATAAATTTTGCAATAATTTTCCTGGCTTGTTCGTATTTTTTTGTTGCATTTATGCTTAAATTATAAAATCCGCGGTTAATATTTGCATTTTCAGTTTCATAAAATTCCTTGATTGAATTTATAACTTGTTTTGGAATTTGAGTGTTTGCTGCGTTGTCTAAATAAATTAAATCGGGATTGTTTTCAAATATTGGGAAATCTTTTTTTATATTCATTTTTTAACAAACAGAATTTTCTATTTCTAAATTAATTAACCGATTTAATTCAATTGCATATTCTAACGGAAGTTCTTTTATTAATGGCTCTATAAATCCTGAAACAATAAGCTTAATTGCTTCATCTTGGTTTAATCCTCGGGACATTAGATAAAATAATTGCTCTTCTTCAATTTTTCCAATTGTTGCTTCATGCGCAACTTTTACATCGTTTTCATGCGCATTCATTGACGGAAAAGTCAACGATTTTGAATTATTGTCAAGCATTAAGCCGTCGCATCTGACATTTGATTTCGAGTTTATTGCTCCTTTTTTTATTTGAATTAATCCTCTGTAAGAACTTACTCCTCCATTTTTTGATATTCCTTTGCTTAAAATTGAAGAGCTCGTGTTTTCAGCTAAATGATAAACTTTGCATCCTGTATCTTGATGCTGTCCTTTGCCCGCATATTGTATTCCAATATAATCCGTTTTTGCATTTTTCCCAACGAGAATACTGCACGGATAGAGCATAGAAATTTTTGAACCCAAGTTGCAATTCACCCATTCCATAATTGCATTTTCTCTGACAATCGCTCTTTTTGTATTTAAGTTATAAACATTTTTAGACCAATTTTCAATGCTTGTATATCTTGCCCGAGCATTTTTTAAAATATAAATTTCAACACATCCCGCATGAAGAGAATTTTCTGAATATTGTGGAGCTGAGCAAGCTTCAATATAATGCAATTCTGAATTTTCATCAACAATGATTAAAGTATGTTCAAACTGCCCGGATTTTTTTGCATTCATTCTAAAATATGCCTGCAGGGGAATTTCTACTTTTGTGTTTTTTGGAATATAAATAAAAGTTCCTCCGCTCCAGACTGCAGAATGCAGAGCAGAAAATTTATGCAACCCTGCGGGAACGCATTTTGTCATAAAATATTTTTTAACAAGTTCAGGATATTTCTGAACAGCTTCATCCATGCCTAAAAAAATAATTCCTTTTTTTTCTAAATCTTTTTTTAAATTATGATAAACTACTTCGCTGTCATATTGAAATCCACTTCCCCCTAAATATTCTCTTTCGGCTTTAGGAATTCCAAGTTTTTCATAGGTTTTTCTTATATCTTTTGGAACTTCATTTAAAGAATTTGCATTTTTTTTAGCATTTGGTTTTATATAGTAAATTATTTTTGAAAGATCTAAATCTGATAAATCTGGCCCCCATTTAGGCATTTGTTTTTCATTAAAAATTGTTAATCCTAAAAGTCTTTTTTCAAGCATCCAATCCGGCTCATTTTTATCCTTTGAGATTTTTCTTACAAGCTCTTCTGTCAAGCCAGGCTCCGCCTTGAAAATAAAATTTTCTGAATTTTTATGATTGTAAATTTTTCTGTTTATTTCAATTTCTTGAGACATCTTAACAATAGTTAAGTTTGGAGATTTTTAAGATTTATGGTAATCCTTAAATATTCATTTTTATTCAATCTTCTATGAGCTCTTTACCGCAAGAACTTGAGATTTGGTATTTAATTCCTGCTTTAAGACGTGAATTAACTAAAATTTTTATTTCTGAATTTAAGGTAAATCAAAAACAAATCTCTAAAATTCTTGGAATTACCGAAAGCGCTGTTTCTCAATATTTAAGTTCAAAAAGAGGAAATGAATTAAAATTTTCTCAAAAAGAAATTAAAGAAATTAAAAAAACAGCGCAAAAAATGATTAAATCTAAAAAAGCAAATGAAGAGTTTTATAAACTTTGCATAAAATTAAGAGGCGCAAAAAGTTTATGTAATTTGCATAGAAAACATGATAAATCTATTTCGAGAAATTGTGATTTATGCGTCAAATAATTAATTTATCCATTCGGCATCATGATTTTAGAGCAATAATCTTCTGCTGTAAATTTCTTATTTTGTTCAATCATTTCAAAAAATTTTGGAAAATTAATCCAGGATTTCTTTTTTAGGGATTTTTTTATTAACAAAATTGCTCTTGATGGCGTATGTTCCCTTAAATATTCATATTCTGGAAGTTTTTTTAATAATTTATTCATAAATTTTTTCATATCTTCTATATAAGGCATATTTTCTACTTTGTAAAAATTCTGGCTTGCTCCAACCCAAACATAAGATTTCAATTCAATAAAATCTGGCTCTCCTCGGCGGATTAATTCAGTATATCCTTTTTCATCACACATGTTTTCATTTTTAATTAAAGTTAATCTAATGCAAGTTCTGTAATTTCTTGTTTTTAATAAATCTAAACATTTTAACATTTTCTCCCAAAAATCCTTAAATAAAGGTCTGTCAATTTTTTTCATCAATTGTTTATTTGGTGCATCTATGCTTAAATATAATTGCGTAACTTTTTCAATTTTTTTTATTTGTTCGGGATATTGAGAATTTGTAACTAAAAAAGTGGAGATTCTTCTTTTATGAAATGCTTTTAAAATTTCATTTATCAACGGATAAGTTATTGGCTCACCAGTTAAAGAAAGAGCAACATGACGAACATTTTTCATTTCTGAAATTGCTTTTTTATTAAAATTTTCATAACCTCTTCCTTTAAATCCTTGCAAAAGTTTAATATGCTCGTCTATTGAATGATTAATTATATGTTCAGGAGAATCAATTGGACCATACCATTTTTTAGAAACTGGCGCCTTTCTCCCTCGCCAGCAAAATTTACATCTTGAAGCGCAAAACATTGAAGTAGTCATTTGAAGACACTGATGCGAACGTATTCCATAAAAAATAAATTTATAACATCCACCTTTTCCACGAAGCATATTTCTTGTCCATTCACAAATTTTAACAGCAGAATGATTTCCAACTAAACGATAGCCTTGTTTTTTTAAAGAATTTTGCTGATCAGAAGTTAATTGAGTTTCTAATTTCTTTTCTGAATCAATTTCTGATGATTGAATTACTTTTAATGAAATTTTATTTGACATTTTCTAATTCTTCTAAAGCTTTAATTGGATTCATAGCTTCTTTTATATTGATCATTGGCTGTTCAATATTAACAATATCATCAGTTCCAATTCTTGGGCATGCAGTATTTACCCAAGCTCGTATAAACGGATAATTTTCTAATTGGTTTATATGAATTACATCATCAATAAAAATATACGCCTTTTTTCCATCCTTCTCTAATTTTTCTTTTAATCTTTTTGCTGCAGAAAAATATTGCTGTCCGGGTTTTATGGTGACTAAAATTCCTATTGTATCTGCATGTATAAAAAGTTTTAAATTTCTTTTGGCTCTTTTAATTTGTTTCTCTATAACTTCTTTATTTAATTCAGTTATCTCTTTTGATGATGGATTAAACGCAATAACTGGTTTGAAATTTTTTTTATTTATTTGCGATAATAAAAGAGCCTTTGGATGAAATAAACCATCGCCAATATATAAAATTAAATCTGAATTTTTGATTATATTTTCTTTAAAAGAATCTTCATAACAATCGCATCCTAAAATTTGTATTTTTTCATTAGTTCTTTTTGCTTTTGTAGTATTTACTTTAATTCCAAGTTTTTCTATTTCTCCAATAAAATTATTTAAATTTGTAAATTGTATTGAAGCAAAAAGAGCAAGCGATTTTGGTTTTTTTCTCTGCAAATATTTTTTTAATTTATCTGTAAGTTTAATTTCTCCTTCCCATTTTGCGTCTATTAAAATTAATTCTGTCATTTTTTGATTTACCAAACCTCCTTGTTAAACTTATTATGCCCCCATTGAACTATTAAATCAATCCCTAAAATATCTAATCCTAAAGGTAAATCACAAGCGCCAAAACAACTTCCAAACAAGATAAATGCTTTTGCATCAGTATTTTTTTCAATAAAATCAACAACTTGATTAGATTTATTTTTTAAACCATCTGGCAATTGAATTAAAACCTGTTTTGAATTGCGTTTTTTAATTTCTTGGCTCAATCTTTCTAATTCTAAGTCATACATAAAAAGAATTCGGTTAAGGAATTTTTAAGGTTTTGTTTTTGAATTTTCTTTTAGGAGATTATTTATCTGCTTGATTAGATTGTTTAAATCTTTTTCAGAAAAACCATGACTTAAAACTCCCTGTTCTAAAGTTTCAAAAGCTGCTGCTCCACAGCCAATACAATGAATTCCAAAATCCATCATAATTTCAGCAATTAATTGCGCTTTTTCTGGACTTTCAGCGAGGATATCAGTTATTAGCATCTCTTTTGTTATTTTTTGAGTTTGTTGTATTTTCATTTTAATTATTCTTTGATTTCTTTAAAAAGTTCCTCAACTCTTTTCCAATTCACCACATTCCACCAAGCACGGATGTATTCTATGCGTCTATTTTGATATTTTAAATAATATGCATGCTCCCAAATATCCAATACAAAAATTGGTTTTAGTTTATTTATTAATGGTGAATCTTGATTTTTTGTAGAGATAATTTCTAATTGTCCATCGCTGTTTACAACCAGCCAAACCCAACCGCTTCCAAAAATTGCAAGAGCTGTTTTTGTGAATTGTTCTTTGAAATTTTCAAAACTTCCAAATGTTCTTTTTATTTCTTCTGCAATTTTCCCTTTAAATTCTTTTTTCTTTGTATCGGAAGTCATAATCTCCCAAAATAAAGAATGATTTGCATGCCCTCCTCCATAATTAATAACTGCCTGCTTTTTATCTTGTGAAATTTTATTTATGTTTTTTAAAATTTCTGTAATTTCCATTTGAGCAAATTCTGTTCCATTTAAAACTTCATTTAATTTATCTACATAAGTTTGATGGTGTTTATTATGATGAATTTCCATTGTTTTCGCGTCTATGTGTGGTTCTAATGCATCAAAAGAATATGGCAAATCAGGAAGTTTAAACATCTTAACAATAGTTAAGATATTGAATATATAAATTTTTGTTTAATTTTTTAAGTTTATGCCCGAGATAACTCGCAACCCCGCTCGTCAATTTTTATTTTTCTACTCGCACTTTACTCTTGTTATTTTTTATTTATTTTATTTAAATTAGTCAAGAGCAAAATGTTCGCTATCGCATATTTTTAGTTTTCTTTTACATTGCTATCTTAATTTTTCTACCATTGTAGTTTCTTTT
>JBBTBN010000009.1:0-26494 GCA_038043645.1 Nanobdellota archaeon | reverse complement strand
ACTTGCACTTAAAGATACTTATCCAGTAAATGCCTCTTATTGCCTAACTATAAAAGATTGCTAAAAAAGAATATGGAATAGATATAGATATTTGTGTAATGAATAGAAATTTTATTTTGGGGAAAGGGATATGACAAAATAAATTTGAGATAATAGCTATTTTCATTCCTTTGTTCTGCATAAATTTATTGTAATTTAAAAAGGGTCTCGGATATTAATTTGCCGAATATCTATTGCTTTCGTGGGGCAACTTTCTTTAGCTTCTTTAACGCCTTCTTTTGTTGTTTCTTCTTTTTTTACTATAACTTTATCATCTTTTATCTCAAAAATCTCAGGACATATAGCTACACAAGCACTGCAACTAATACACTTTTTTTTATTAATACTAACTTTATATCCTTTCATATGATTATTTAGAATATCTCCCTTTATAAAACCTAATTAGCCTTTTAATCTTTCCGTAAGAAATCCACTTACTTTAGTTGATGAATGAATTACAAAGTATGTTTATTTCTAAAATGATTATGAACAGTGAGATTATTGTAGTCCACTGAATTGATATTTGTAGTTGTAACTGACTCTTTCTAAAATTTTTGCAATCTCTTTATTTTTTACTTAATCTTTATCAGTAAATAAAGAAAAAAAATTTATAATCTTAATGGTTAAAAAAATAAGCTATAGATTCCTTTTTGTCCAATGTAAACAGCTACAAGAATAGCTAATATTAAGGGTAAAGAAAAAAATAGAGAAGATAAAATTATTGCTCCTGAAACAATATCAAAAAAACTTGCAATATCTTCTTTAGAAACAAAAATAATCCCTTTAATTATAAAATATAAACCCATAATCCAGATGAAAATAGAAGAAATAGGAGAAAAAAGCATAGAGATTAGAAAAAGTAAAATAAAGATTAAATCTATTGCTCCAAATAGTTTTAGCATTTATTGTTTAAAAAATTTATCTTTTTAATTTTATTGGTAGATATGCCTGATATATATCTTTATGATATTCTAAGCAAAACCGGAAATTAGTTCCGTTTTGATTCTATCGGTTTTGCATAAAGAAAGAAGAAATAAGAAAAGAATATTTCAAACTAAGAATTAAAGGGCGTACTAACAATCAATGCAGAAAAATTATTTTGGCACAATTTGAATATGAAGTAAACATAAGAACACTAAGAAAATGGACCCAAAAACTTAATCAGCCTTTCAATTTCGAGTTCACAAAAAATTAACTATAGTTAATTATTTAAATCTTACCCTCTCAATTTTGGTGATGATAGTTCCCAAGAATTATGAAGCCAAAGTTGTGGAAATAATTGATTTAGCGCCAGATATAAGGCATCTGAAGTTATCTATAAAAAATTTTAAATTTGAACCAGGGCAATTTATCAATATAAAAATTCCAGCAAATAAGCCTTTAATAAGAGCATATTCTATATGTTCCAAACCAAATAATGACTATATTGAAATATGTTTTAAAAAAGTTAAAGATGGTCCAGGTACTTCTTTCCTATTTTCTCTCAAATTAAATGATAAAATCAATATTTTTGGGCCTTTGGGAATGTTTACATTAAAAGATGTTGCTGTAAAAGAGTTGGTTTTAATTTCAACAGGCACGGGCATAGCCCCATTTAGAAGTATGATTAATCACCTCTTAGCTGATTCATCAAAAGTTCCTATTAAGCTTATAACTGGACATAGAACAGAGGAATCTCTTCTTTATCAAAAAGAATTTATGGAATTATCTTCAAGATATTCAAATTTCAGCTATCTTCCAATACTTAGTAAACCAAAAGATAAGACTGGAGAAGGCCATGTCCAAGATATCATCTTAAAGCATATTACAAATAATTATCGAGCGTGGTTTTATATTTGTGGATTGAATCAAATGATTGAAGATGTTAAGTCTATTTTAATCAAAAAGGGAATCTCAAAAAACAAGATCCATTTTGAAAGATATGATTAATACCTCAGAACAATTTACTTCACTTTTTAGTTGGTTAAGAAAAATAAATAAATTATCCGAATAAAAATTAATTTCCTTATTCACTTATTTTGCTTGCTTTTAATAAATACCTCTTAAAAAGATTTAAAAAAAGAATGTGCTTAAAATAATAAAATGGCGCCTGAAAGAACTTTTTGGTTTTTAATCAAACAGAAATTAGTTGATTTAAAAAGTAATTTAAGAATAATTTTCTATTGGGTGGAGTATTTTTTCTGGTTAGTTTTTTCTTTTGCAAAGTTTAAAAAAAAGCCAAGCAAAATCAAAGAGATCCTTATTATTAATTATGGAGCGTTAGGAGATATTTTTTCTTCTTTAAGAATCACATATAATTTAAAAATTAAAAATCCTAAAATAAATTTCTCTTTATTGATTCCTCAGATATTTTACAAAAAAATAAAGCCATTTGAAAAGATAGTCGATATAAAAATACTTGAAGAAAAAGACCTCGTTGATAAGAAGTTTGAGATTACTTTATTATTTGGTTTTTTTCCAAAGATAAAACAGAATATTAAAAATTTAGGATATTGCATTGGTAATGAATATTCTGGTTTAAAAGCATCATTTTTTTCTATGAAAAATCTTTTTATAAATAATAAGATTATGCCTTTATGGAGGCATAAAATAATGCAGGAAATTGGAATAGCTAAGCTCGCAGGATTAGAGATAAGTGAGAAATTAATTCCTCTTGAAAAAATAAAAAGTAACAAAGTAAACAATTTTCTCAAAAAAAATAAAATAGATAAATATATTATTTTGCATCCGGCAGGAAGAAATTTTTCCAAGATTATTAAAGATGGAAGAATGCCAAATCTTGCCTGGCCATTTGAAAGATTTTCTGAAACAGCAGATTATTTGACAGAAAAATATAATTTAAAAGTTTTGATTACCGGATCAAAAGAGGAAAAATTTATTGGAGAAATAGTTAGTAAAAAGTGTAAGAACAAATTAAAAATTTATAATGTATGTGGCGATTTTAGTTTTATGGAAATAACAACTATTATGCAAAAAGCAAAATTATTAGTAAGTATTGATACTGCATCAATTCATATCGCAGAATTCACAGGAACTCCAGTAATCGCTCTTTTTGGACCAACTTTCCCAGAAGAGATTGGACCTTATGGAGATAAGAAAAAAAATATTTCATTATGTCATCCAGAATATTGCATAATAAATAGATTCAAGGGGGCTTGTCAGTATAATAAGAATATTTGTATGAATTCAATAAGCATCGAAGAAGTTAAAAAGACTATAGATAAAATATTAAAATGAAATATATTAAAATTAAATCAGTAAAACTCCATCTCGGATGTGATAAAAGTTATAGGGAAGGATGGGTAAATGTAGATTTTAAAAATTCCTTTAAACATGATATAGATCATGACCTTAATAAATTTCCTTGGCCGTTTAAAGATAACACCTTCGAGGAGTTAACAGCAAATAATGTTATAGAACATCTGAATAATCCGTTGGAAGTTATGAAAGAAATATGGAGGATTTCTAAACCCGGAGCTAGAGTAAATATTGCAGTACCATACTATAAATCTTTTAATGCATTTAGAGATTTAACTCATGTAAGCTTTTTCACTTGGGATTCATTCTCACCACTATGTGGTTTTATAAGTAGCAGAGAAAAAGACAAGGTAGGTTATTTACCGAAATTGTTCAGATATAGTAAAAGAAAATTGATTTATATGAGTAGTTCTAAATTCGTAATTAGACAGATCTGTCAGTTCTTTGAGTTGATAATAAATATCAACCCTGAATATGTTGAAAGATATGCTCCCTGGTTATTTGATATTTTAAATCCAGAGGCCATTAATCTTAGATTAGAGGTTATAAAGTGAAAAAATGAAATTTAATAATTTTAAATCAACCAGATTAAATCTTGGAAGTGGAGATGAATACAGAAATGGCTGGATAAATTTAGACATAGATAGACAATGGAAAACAGATTTAATTGCAGATATAGAAAAAGGCATTCCCTTAAAAGATGAATCTATTGAATTAGTTTTTATTAAACATGTTCTTGAGCATATTGACCCTAGAAAGGTTACTTTTATATTAAATGAAATAAGGAGAGTTTGTAAAAAAGGTGCTTTGATAAAAATATATGTTCCCTATTTTAGTTGCAGTATAACATATAAAACCTTAGACCATATAACTGCTTTTAGTTATTATACTTTTTCTACAGATGAAAGATTTGAAGTTATTAAAAAAAGAATTCATTATTTTAGAGAAAGTTTTGGATATAAAAGTAAAATAGTAACAACTATTGCTATGATATTAAATCCTATTCTTTCATTTTTACCAAATACCTTTCCGCTTATTTATGAAAGATTTTTTTGTTGGATATTTCCTATGGAAGAATTAGAAATTGTTTTAAAAGTAAAAAAATAATCTTAAAAGTATTTTACATCTTTCCTAAAATAAACTTTTCTAAAAACCCCAGCAATAGTTCCAAAATATTTTGCAGTCATAAAAACAATCACGCCTTGAAATTTAAAATAATTTAGTTGGAAAAGTTGTTGCATTTTTTTGGGATTATATAATTCATGTCCAAAAAAACATAAATGCTTTTAAATAGTCAGTCATGTTTTTAATTATGGAGAAGAAAGCTAAAGATAGTGTAGAGACAATAATTAAAGGGCAGAATCTCTTCGAAGATGCTCGCGGGAAGATAATAAATTATGAGCTTACAGGACAGGTTAATTTTATAGGATTAATAACCTCTAAAAAAAGAAGTGTAAGAGCTAATCATTATCACCCAGATCAAGAACAAAAGTGTTTGCTTATTTCTGGAAAATATGTTAGTGTTTTCAAAGATCTTTCTTTAGAAAATAGCTTAATAAGACATCAATTGATAGAAGCAGGGGATTTATCTATTATGCCCCCAAAGATTGCACATACTATGATCTTTTTAGAGGACTCTGTTTTTCTCAATTTAGTAAATGGAAACAGAAATCATAATGAATTTAGTGAACATACTATAAAATATGAATTAGTGAAGCATCATGAAATTGATTATTATATAAATTTATATTCAAACAAATAAATTTTCAAAAAATGGGAATAGGAATAGATAACGGCATAATCAAGGAAGACCTAAAGAATATTGTTAGAAATTTGGGAGACCTTTGTAAAAAGTTCGAAGACAAAACTGTACTTATAACTGGAGGTGCAGGGTTTTTAGGAAAATATCTGGTTTGGTTTTTAGTTTATTTGAATAAAAATATTCTAGAAAAACCATGTAAGATAATAATATTGGACAACTTTATTACAGGAATTAAAGATAGTCTTGAAGAAAATGAAAACGTGATAATTATAGAGCAAGATATCTCAAAACCTTTTAAAATAGAAGGAAACATAGATTATATTTTGCATGCAGCAAGTATTGCCGCCCCTTCATTCTATAATAAATACAGATTAGAAACAATGGATGTTGGTTTTATTGGAACAAAAAATATTTTAGAATTGGCAAAAGAAAAAAAAGTTAAAAGTTTTTTATTTTTTAGCACGAGTGAAATTTATGGAAATCCAGATTCTAAATTTATTCCTACTTCAGAAACATATTTTGGAAATGTTTCTTGTACAGGTCCAAGAGCAGCTTATGACGAACCAAAAAGAATTGCCGAGACTTTATGTATGGCTTATGCTAGCATACATAATCTTCCAATAAAAATAGTCCGTCCATTTAATGTTTTTGGTCCAGGGATGAGGCTTGATGATGGGAGGGGTGCAATAAACTTTGTTGTTTCTGCATTAAAAGGAGAAAAAATTCCAGTTTATGGTAATGGAAAAAATACAAGAACCTGGACATATATTTCAGATGCTATTGTTGGATTTTTTCAAGTTCTTTTATCAGATCATAATAAGGAAGCATTTAATGTAGGATCAGATGAACAAGAGATAGAAATGGGACATCTTGCACATTTGATTGCAGGATTAGTTAAAAATCAAAATATAGAAATTCATAATATTGAAGGTCCAACTGAAGTTTATTCTAAGGCCGATGTAAATAGAAGGTGTCCAGATTTAACAAAAATTAGAACAATGGTTGGATTCACTCCACGAGTTAGTCTTGTTTCTGGGTTAAAAAGATTTATAGAATGGACAGAAGAAGCATTAAAAGAACAACAAAATATTGCAGGATTACAACTCAAATGCAGAATATGTGAAAATTCTGAGTTAAAAAAAGTAATCTCCTTAGGAAAATCTCCTTTAGCAAATAATCTTCTTTCTGCAGAAGACTTAAGTAAAAATGAGGAACTATATCCATTAGAAATAATGTATTGCAGTAAATGTCATTTATGCCAGTTATCTTATGTTATTCATCCTGAAAAAATGTTCAAAAAATATTTATATGTTACTTCAACAACAGATACATTTAAACAACATTTTAAAGAAATGGCAGATAAAATAATAAAAGATTTTAATTTAACAAATAATTCTTTAGTTGTTGATGTAGGGAGTAATGATGGATTATTATTGAAAAAATTCAAGGAACAAGGAGTCCGAGTTGTAGGTATCGAACCTGCAGAAAATATTTGCGAGATAGCAAGAAATGAAGGAATAGATACTCTGAATGGTTTTTTCAATGAAAATATTGTCGAAGAAATTGTAAAAATGAAAGGAAAAGCAGATGTTGTTACTGCAAATAATGTCTTTGCTCATGTTGGAAATATAAAAGAATTTATAAAAAATGCAAAAAATTTGTTAAAAGATGACGGAATTTTTGTTATAGAAGTCCAGTATATCCTAGATATGCTTCAAAAATTGACGTTTGATAATATTTATCATGAACACCTTTCTTATTTTAGCATTTTATCTTTAAATGAATTTTTTAAAAAACAAGATATGAAGATTTTCAAAATAGAACCAATTAATAACCATGGTGGCTCAGTAAGAGTTTTTATACAAAAATCTACAAGAAAATATCCAAAAGATAATTCTGTTGATGAGTTCTTAAAAAAAGAAAACTTATTTGGTTTGGATAATTCTAAAACATATCAAGATTTTGGCGAAAAGTTAAATGGAATAAGAGATGAAATAAGAGATTTTATGATTAAAGCAAAAAAAGAGGGTAAAAAAATTATTGGATATGGCGCTCCTGCAAAAGCGACAACTTTATTAAATTTTTATAATCTAGACAATCAATTTATAGATTTTATCATAGAAGACAATTCCTTAAAACAAGGAAAAACTATTCCAGGAGTAAGGATTCCAATTAAAAATAAAGAAGCTTTAAATCAAAGCAATCCAGATTATATTCTTATTTTAGCATGGAATTTTGCAGATGAAATAATGAAAAAAAATAATATTTATAAAGAGAAGGGTGCAAAGTTTTTAGTTTTGTCACCAGAACTAAAAATAATTTAAACTATGTCTAATTACAAAATTGCAATTCTCGGAGCAGGAAATATTGGAAAATTTCATGTCAGAGAATTCAAAAATTCTGGAAATGATGTGGCTGCTATTCTAGGAAGCACAATAGAAAGTACAAAAAAAACTGCTGAAGAGTTGTATAGAATGTTTGGTATCAAAGTTAAACAATATTCTGATTTAACTTATTTATTAGAAAATGAAAAGTTAGATGCAGTAAGTATATGCACTCCTTCAGAACTGCATTCTAAACAAGTAAGACAATGTTTAAAATATAATTTGCACATCTTGTGTGAAAAACCATTTGTTTTTGATTCACTATATGAAAATTATAAAATAGCACAAAATCTTATCAAAATGTCAAAAGAGAAGAGAAAAGTTTTAACAGTAAATATGCAGTGGCCTTCGGTTCTTGATATTTTGTCTATAAAAAAAGGAGCTAAAATAAATAATTTTTCGATGTATATGGAACCTCCAGGGTTTAAAAAAACAGCAATAATTTCTGACGCAATTCCCCATATGAACAGCATGCTTATCAGATTGGTTGGTGGTGGAGAAGTGACTAATTTTAGATTTCATAAATCTGAAAAAGATTTGAGGATAAAATTTGATTATAAAAATAATCAGGGCATTTGTAATGTCACTTATTATCTTAAACCAAAACAAGAGAGACCAAGAACCATTAATTTTTCTATAAATGGTGAGAAATATCAAAGAGTAGCGACAGATTACTATAAACAAAAGATAACAAACGGAAAAAAAAAAATTGAAATAGAAGATCCTCTTAGAGTTTCTATCAGAAGTTTCGTCGACGCAATAAACGGACAAAGTCAACCTTTAATTTCAGAGGCAGAGGTATTGGAAAATGTAAGATTACAGGATATAATTATGGAGAGAATTAAATAATTTAAGCCTTATATTTTTCCTTAAAACTTAAATCAGGATTCAAAAACATTCTACTCTCTCCTTTCTTAATCTCTTTTTTATATTTTATGCAATAACTCAAAGCTTCCCAAAGATATTTTAACTTCAATAAATTATTTTTATTCGGTTTAATAACAACCCTTCCAGCATTAAGAATATTAATCCAAAACAATTCCCACAAAAACTTAATTGTTCCAAAAAAATTGTAAAATTGTCTATAATAAAAATTAAAATGATCTTCATGATTCACAAAAATTCTCTTTTTATCAGCATATCTCTCAACTTGAGAATAATTATGAAAAACTTTTACATTCAAGGGAATTACTAAACTTCCAACTCCATATTTTTTATAAACATAATAACTTAAATCAATATCTTCAGAAACATCATATCCTATTCTATCCGGTATTCTGTAATTCTCAAAAACTTCATTTCTATAACACATAACAAATCCTGGAATCCACTGGCAATCTCTAATATCTTTTTCAATCTTTGGAGTCCCGGTGTTTCCATAAGGTCCAAGCATTTTAAATTTATGATTTTCTTGATGGGGTAGTAACATAAATTCTAAAATTATTCTTTTTAGTTTAAATTTTAAGGATTTATAATTAATATTTTTACCTCTCTCAAAATCTTTTAAATCTACCGCTCCAACACCCTTTGTCTTTTCATTATTATTGAATTCATTTAAAACACTCTTGAAAAATCCCTTTACAACATCAACATCGTCGTCTATTAAGAAGAATAATTTATATTTCTTCTTCAGTTCATCAATAACATAATTTAAAACAATATTCTTTCCCCGAATATTATAATGTCTATATTCAACAAATTTATTATTTTTTGAAATCTTAGAAATTAGTTTTTTTGTTTTTTCATTAACACTTTGATCTAAAATAATGAGCTTTGCAGGTTTGCCATCTTTTACTAAACTATTCGCGGTTTTTTCAATATCATCTGGTCTATTATAAGTGGGAATTAAAACACAAATATCTTTCTCATTTAACATATTTTTTCAAATAGAATCTAAGTTTATAAATTTTTTATTGCAAATCGCTATGTGTAAGTTTATGTTTTTAAAGAAAAAATAAACTATAAAAAAGAAACAGACGCTTCAAATAGATTATTTAATTACTTTTAATTCTATTTCTAAAGTTTCTGCGGGAAATAAAAAATAAAGAAAAAATGCCCAAATTTTTTTAGTTATTTCAGATGAGTTTACTAAAATTTCAACTAATCTCAAATATTTTGAAAAACTTACTTTTCTTTTCTTAATATTGAATCTTGCTTTTGAATAATAATTTAAATTATCTTCTGGTCTAAAATAATTAAAAGTAAAATAAGTATAAAATTGTTTATGTGTTGGATCTGCGAAAGCCCAAACACTTGGAGAAATTGGAACTAATATCCTTATTAGTCCATTTTTTTTAGTAATTCTCCATATCTCTTCTAAGGGTTTTATTATGTTATCAAGATGCTCAAGAACATGGGAGCAATAAATTTCATCAAATTCATCTTTTTTGAATGGCCAGGGATACTCGTTAAGATCATGAACAATATCTACTCCGGGAAGGTTTACAGAATCTAAATTAACAAACTCTTTTTTTATATTTTTTCCGCACCCTATGTTAAGTTTTTTTCTTTTTAACATATTTAAAATTACTATTATCTATCTTTTTATAATTAATTAATGTTAAATATAATGCTTTTAAAAATAAAATAATTCTTTTAGGAAATGATTTATGAAAATAAATATTTTTTAATTTTATTTTTGAAAAAGGATCTTTTCTTGTGATAAATGCCCTAACAAATTGGTTTAATATCATTTTTATTTTATCTTTATTTGAACCCCATCTAAAACTAAATGTCATTTGACCCCTGCTTTGATTAGAGTAAACAGGATCCTTGGAGTTTGAGAGATAAGAGAAACTTCCAAAATGAATTGATTTTGAAAGACCATTATAAATTATTTTAAATCCTTTTTTTCTTGCTCTGAAACAATAATCAATATCATCTGGACCATAGAAATAATTTTCATCATAGCCTCCAAGAGTGTCAAATACTCTCCTTTTAATCAACATATTAGCCCCACCAATTGCAGAGACTTCTTTTACAAAATCATATTGCCCCCTATCTTTCTCTTTGTATTCTTTTGGTTTTCTATCTAAATAAAGTAATTGTAATCTGCCATCTGGAAAAATTAATTTATTTCCGCAAAGTCCATAATTCTTTCTTTTTTCCAAAGAATTTACCATTAAACTTAACCAATTAGGTTGAACAGTAATAATATCATTATTCATATTGCAAATATAATCTGGATTAAAAGTTTTTAATACATAACTATAAACAATATTACTTCCGCTAGTGAAACCAACATTCTTCTCTCTTTTCAATAAAAAAATATTTTTAAATTTTTTAATCTTCTTAATAGAATCATCTGTTGAGCCATTGTCTAAAATAATTATTTTATAATTAGAATATTTTGTTTTTTTTAATGATTCTAAACAATTAAATAGATGTTCTTTACCATTCCAACTTACAATTACAATGCAAACCAAGGGTGCTTTTGTTTTATTCATCTTCTGAAATCCTGTTTCTTTTTCAAGAAACCTCTCCAAAACCAGTAAAAATAATCAAATTTAAAAATATTTGCTTTTAATAATGCCCCCCATACTCCTGGGACTTTAAAACCATATATTCTAAATAAACATCCCCAAGTATTCGCATTTTGTTTTATTTTATACTCTGATTTTTTAATGAGATAACCTTTATGATAATGCTCAACCATGCAATCAGGATATTCTATTTTTCCTATTTTTTTTAATTTCATATATAAATCCATATCTTCTCCGCTGTTAAGAAAAGTTTTTTCATCAAAATAATTAATTTTTGCAAGCGCTTCCTTTTTATAAGCGCAACCCTTTTCATCTAAAAGCGGGGTATAAATTTTTTTATTTTCAAGATCATATATTTTAGAACAGGTGGCGACTATTTCATCTTTCTCGAGAGGCTTTAATAAAAAACTAAGCCAGTCATTTGATTTTGGAATGCAATCTTGATGAATGGTAACTATAATTCGATATTTAGATTTTTTAATACCATAATTTAAAGATTTTGCTAAACCCCATTTTTTATCAACTTTTATTATTTCTATTTTATCCTTAAATTCTTGTTTATTTATGCCGATAATCACTTTTTTAAGAAGACTCTTATCTGGTTTATGAATTGGAATTATAATTGAAACATTCATAACTTTTTTAAAAGAGAGACCATTTAAATATCTTATTTAATTATTTAATTCATGAAAATACTTGAAGTATGCCCGTATTCAGCAGGAATTTGTGGAGTTTTTACAAGAGTCTTGGAAGAGTCTAAAAGATTAAGCAAATTAGACTTTGAGGTAAAAATTTTTTCTTCAAATGCTGTTAAAGGTTCAAATAAAATTGCTCCGTCTTGTGAAAAAATTGGAAAAGTAGAGGTTTTTAGATTTCCATTTAAAAAATTAGGAGGAGAAAGTTTTATGTCTTGGGATTTTGAGAAGGAAGCTCTTGAATTCGAGCCAGAAATTATAATCGCGCATTCTTACAGACATCTACACACAATTCGCGCATTAAAAGTTGCCGAAATTTTAAGAAGGAAAGGAAAAAAATGCAAAGTTTTTTTAGTAACTCATGCGCCTTTTGAAAGAAAATTAACAAGAACTTTCTTGCAAAATTTAATTGTTAAATTTTATGATTTCTTTATTGGAAAAAAAACAATTAATAAATTTGATAAAATTTTTGCAATAACTAAGTGGGAAATACCCTATTTAATAAAACTGGGCGTAAAAAAAGAAAAAATAGAATATATTCCAAATGGGATTTCGGAAATATTTTTCAAACAAAAAAAATCAAAAGAAGAAAATAAAATATTATTTTTAGGTCGCATTTCTTCAATCAAAAATTTAGAAATATTAATTTCTGCTATGCCTCTTATAAAAGATAAAAATATTATTCTTGAAATCGTCGGTCCTGCTGAAGAAAACTATTTAAAAAAATTAAAATTACTTATTAAATCATTAAAATTGGAATCAAGAATTATTTTTTTCAAACCGATTTATAATTTAAAAGAAAAAATAAAAAAAATAGATTCTTGCAAAATATTTGTTTTACCGAGTAAAAGTGAGGGAATGCCCCAATCACTTATTGAAGCAATGGCAAGAGAAAAAATAGTTGTTGCAAGTGACATTCTTGCGTCAAGAGATTTAATTACAGCAAAAACAGGAAATTTTTCCAATAATTCGTCTTCAGGAAAAAGCCAAATTAAAGATAAAGAAAATGGTTTTTTATTTAAAAATGGAAATGCTAAAAATCTTGCAGAGAAAATAAATTTTGCATTATCAGAAAAAAACAACGAAAAAATAAAAAAACAAGCGAGAAAAAGTGTTGAAAATTTTTCTTGGAATAAAGTGATTAAAAAAATAGAGAAATTAATCCATTAATCTAAAATCTTTTGTTTTATTCTTATAAATTGTTGGATCATAAATATCTGCCCAATAAAAACCTGCTTGTCTTAATTTACAGGAAAGGCAATAACCACAATGTTTACTTTTCCCAATATAACAACTAAATGTTTTTTTAAAATCTACCTTGAGTTTTTTTCCTAATAATATTATGTCTTCTTTATCCTTTTTTATTAATGGGGCGATAATTCTAAAATTTTCAGAACAGCTTATCTTAGCAAGCTTATTTAGTTCTTTAACAAATTCCGAAGTAGTATCTGGATAGCTTTCTTTACCTTCGCATTTAAATCCTAAAAAAATATCACAAATTTCTTTATTTTTAAGATAAAATGATTCTGCTAACGCAAGAGCATAACTTATAAATATTGAATTTCTGCATGGAACATAAAATTTTTCATTTTCTTTTTTAGTATCTTTTAAATCTTTTTTTGCAATTTTTTTTATTTTACCATTTTTATTTATTAGTGAATTAGAAATTTCTCCAAGCCAGTGAAGTTTTATTTCTATAAATTTTGCCCCAATTTTTTTTGCGCATAGTTTAGCATATTCTCTTTCTTTAATAACTGATTTTTGTTTATAATCAAAAAAAAGAACCTTAATCTTACTATAATTCAGCCTATTTTTAATATAAAACGCAGTTACGACGCTGTCTAATCCCCCGCTGCAAAGCATTAAAGCATTTTTTGAATTTTTCATTATTTATAGAATAGAATAAACTTTATAAGTTTGATTTATGCTTAATGATTATGAAGAAAAAAGCAGAAGAATTAAAGAAAGGAAATAAATTTGCAATAGGGTCAGAAATTCTTAGTGTAGATAATATAGAACTTTCTGATGTAGGAAAACAGGGAGTCAAGAAGTGTCGAATTGTAGCGCGAAAGACAACTGGAGAAAAGATTGTAATTGTTAGACCTTCTAATTATCCTTTTGAAATAAAATGATAGATATAATAATTACTTCTTATAATGAACCTAAAGCGACTTTAAGGGCCGTAAAAGTTTTTTTAGAGCAATTACCAAAAAAAAACGCAAGAATAATCGTAGCAGATCCTTTTTTTGAAGTTGGAAAATTTCTTAAAAAAAATATTAAGGATAAAAGGTTTGTATTTTTTTTAGATCCTGGAGAAGGCAAAAGTTATGCATTAAATTTAATTTTTCAAGAATATGCTTCAAAAAATAAAGAAGATATTTTTATTCTAACCGATGGAGATGTTTATGTGTCTAAAGATTCTATTAAAGCAATAAATGGCGCCTTTAAAGATGTTAGAATTGGGTGTATAGCAGGTAAGCCCGTTTCAATAGATTCAAGAAACACAAAATATGGATATTGGTCGCACCTTTTATTTGCAGGAATAAATAAAGTAAGAAAAAGACTTTCAAATGAAAAAAAGTTTTTTGAATGTTCAGGATATCTTTTTGCAATAAGAAAAAATGTTTTAACAAATTTTCCATTAGAAACTTCAGAAGATAGTATCATTCCTTATTTATTTTGGAAAAAAGGCTATAAAATAAAATATGTTCCTGAAGCAGAAGTTTATGTTAAAAATCCTTCAAACTGGAAAGATTGGGTTAATCAAAAAATAAGAAATATTAAAGCTCATGAGAATCTTAATAAAATTGTTCCAGATATTCCAAGAACAAAATCTTTTTTCAATGAAATTAAAGAAGGAGCATTTTTTGCATTAATTTTCCCAAGAAATTTAAAGGAATTCTGGTGGACAATTAAACTTTATTTTGCAAGAATGTATATTTATATGAAAGCATTCAAAGAATTAAAGAAGAATTATGCTGATGGTTGGAGAGAAACAGAGATAAAATCAACTAAACCTTTTGATTAATTTTTTAATTTCTTTTTCTAAATCTTTTAAATTAGATACAATTTTTGTTGTACCGACGATAATTGCGCTTATTTCTCCTACGGAATCTTTAATTTTTCTATCTGTTTTTATTGCTATCACCGGAATTTTTTTTGCATAAGCATAACCAATTTCCCAAGCAGTTCCAGCTCCAACATTAAATCCATTCAAACTAGCAATTAAAAAATCACAATTTGCAAATCCTCTTAAATCTCCCTTGGAAATTCTTTTTGTATCTCCCATATTTTTCCAGAGCCCACAATCTCTATGGGGGATGAATGTTTTAAGCCCTAATTTTTCACATATTTTATCAATTTTTTCAAGAAATTTTCTTTCATTTTCAAAACAAAGCGGACCAGCAAGATATACTTTCATAAACTTTATATATTCTTGAGAGTTATAAACTTTATATATTCTTGAGAGTTATAAACTTTATGACGAGGATTGTAATAATTAAGCTTGGTGCATTGGGAGATGTAGTAAGAACACTTTCAGTTTTACCTGCAATAAAAGAAAAATATCAAAATCCAGAGATATTCTGGATTACTAAATCAAATGCGCTTCAAATTTTTGAGAATAATTCATATGTAGAAAAAGTTTTTGCTACACCTTATAAAATAAATTTTAAGGAAAAATTTGATGTATTATATAATTTTGATATTGGGGATGAAGCAACAAAATTGGCCTTGGAAATAAAAGCTGAAAAAAAATTTGGATTTTATTCTCAGGAAGGTTTTCCTGCTTCATTTAACCTCGCCGGCGAATATTACCTTAATACATTGTTTGATGATGACTTAAAGAAAAATAATAAAAGAACTTATCAGGAAATGATGTTTGAAATTGCAGAATTAAAATGGAAAAAACAACCTGGTCTTATTTTTTTGAATGAAAGAAATAAAAAGTTTGCAGAAAATTTTTTTAAAGAGAATAATTTAATTTCAAAAGATATAATTGGAATTCATATGGGCGCAAGCTCCAGATGGCCGTCTAAAGTCTGGCATTCTTCTCAGCTAATTGATTTTATAATAAAAGCAAAGAAAAAAGGATATGAAATTTTATTATTTGCAGGTCCTAATGAAATAAAAGAACATAAAAAAATTATAAAAGAATTAAAAAGTAAAAAGGTTTCTATTTATCAGAATAATCCAAAAAACACAATAAAAGAATTCGCTTCTCTTGTAAATTTATGTAAAATTATAATATGTTCAGATTCTTTAGCGCTTCACCTTTCACTCTCTCTGAAAAAACCAACAATAGGTTTATTTTTTTGCACCTCTCCAGATGAAGTAGAAGATTATAATTTACTAAAAAAAATTGTATCGCCCATGCTTAAAGATTTTTTCCCTGAGAAAATGGATAAATACAATAAAAAACTTGTAAATAGCATTTCAGCAGACGAAGTGCTTTTAGCAGTTAATTCTATAAAATGAAAAAAGCAGTGAACGCAATAATTTTTAATAATACAACTAAAAAAGCATTAATAATAAAACGAAAAGAAGGCATTCATTCAAATAAATGGGCTTTTCCCGGAGGAATAGTTAAAAAAAATGAAACTTCTAAACAGGCACTAACGAGGGAAATTAAAGAAGAACTTGGGTTGGATATAAAAAAAATAATTAAAAAAATTGGAGAATATAAATATTTACGAAAGAATAAAGAAAAAACTTATGGAAAATCATATTTAGTTTCTGTAGAAATTTTTAAAATTAAAATTAATCTCAATGAAATATCTGAATTTAAATGGACAACAAGAGAAGAACTAAAAAAACTTGATTGTGTTCCAGGGATGGACTGGGAATTTATGAAAGCTTTATTTGAAAGCACAAAATAAACAATAAACAATAAAAACTAATTTTTATTAGAATTAGAATGGAAATTTTATATAAAAATATAAAGCCAGAACATTTTGAAAAAAATAAAAAGTCATTTTTAAATTGGTTTAAAGATTCATACAATTTAACTTTTTTAGGGATATTCCTTTTAGCTATAGCAATAAGAATTTATTATTTTGTTTTAACTTCGCACCAACCTTTATGGTGGGATGAATCTGATTATTTAGCTTATGCAAAAAATCTTGCAAATCTCGGCGGAGATTGGATTGTTACAGCTCAGCATAATTCTCTTTATCCTTTTATTGTTGCCGGATTATTTTTGCTTGGATTAGGAGAACCTGTAATTAAATTTCTACTTCAGATAATTCCTTCTATTTTATCTGTTTGGTTAGTTTATGCAATTTGCAATGAAATGTATGAAGATAAAAGAATAGGGTTAATAGCTTCATTTTTAATGGCAACTTTTTGGGTTGTTTTATTTAATTCAATGAGATTTCATATAGATATTCCCGCGCTTTTTATTGGTTTACTTGCAATATATGTTTTTTGGCGGGGTTATGAAAATAAAAAGAAAATCTTTGGAAAAATAAATCCTAACTGGGCAATTTCATTGACCGCATTTTTAGTAATTCTGGCTTATTCTATAAGAAGGGGTCATTTTCTTTTTGGAGTTTTTATTTTAGTATATATTCTGTTAACCACAAAAGACTGGAAAAAATTAATTACAGATAAATATAATTGGATTGGACTTGGGTTAGGGATTTTCTTGTTATTTTTAGTTGAGAAATTTATCTTTTTTTCGGGAATTGGAGAAGTGGGTTCTACTTACTATCAGCCCGAAAATCCTATAAGTCTTGTTTCTCTTGGAGTGTTTAAATCCTATTTTGCTTTGGGAAATTTATTTCAAAATATTTATTTTTATCTTTTTATAACGGGGATTATACTTCTTGTTCTTAAATTGATTCTTTACGCTGATAACATAAAAAAAACTAAGAATAGAAAAATATTTGGGGATTTGTTTGTTATGATAAGTATAATTTTAATTTTATCTTATTTCATCTTCTATCAGCGAGATTTGTCATTTGGGGATCCAAGATGGTATTTGCCTTTAGCTCTTGGAGCATTTATTGCAGTTTCTCAAGGGGTTTTATTAATTGGAGATTATGTTAAAAAATATAATAAAATACTTGCAATGATTATTATAATTTTATTAATTGGAGCAGGAGGATATTATCAGGTTCAGTATGCAGGAGGAATTATAAAAAATAAGATTCCTTCTTTTGAAGGAATAAGAGACACCAGTTTATTCATTAAAGAAATTTCTTTACCTGATGATATAATTATTAGTCAAGCAGTTCCACAGACCATTTATTATTCTGAAAGAAAAGTCATGGAACCCTGGCGAATAGCAGGAGCAAACGGCTCAGATCATAGTCTAGAGGATTTTCTTACAGGTTTAGAAAAAAATCTAGATGCAAAATATTTACTTGTTTCCTTCTCTGAACCAGGTCATCCAGATTGGATGAAACAACAATCTTCCAATTTTTGGAATATCCCCTTTATGGATACAACAATTGATTTTACAACAGGTCAGCAAGACATTAAAAAATCAAAAACTTATGGGAATATTACATTTGAGCTTTTAGATGTTAAACAAGATGTTTTTATTTATAAAATTAAATATTCCTAAATCCAATAAAGCTTATTAATGATCTTTTTTTTCTATTTTTATGAAATGTATAATATGTAAAAATGAAAATTTCAGAAAGCTTAGATTTATTAAAGAACATTCTAAATATTCTGGAAGAAAATATAATTTAATTGAATGTAAAAAATGCGGACTTACCAGACCAAATCCTTTGCCATACAATGATAAAAATAAAAACACTATTTATGACAACTCAAGAAATATAAAATTCTATAATTCAAAAACTGGGAAAATAGAAGAAGATAATTTTGAATATAAATATTATTTCAAGCATTTCAAACCTTTTACAGAATTAGTTGACAAATATAAAATAAAAGGGAAAGTTTTGGATGTTGGTTGTGGTGCAGGACATTTAATGGAAATTTTATCAAAAAAAGGATTGCAAGTTGAAGGGATTGAAATAACAAGTAAGCTTGTGAAAGCTTTATCAAATAAATTCAAAGTATATAATGCTGAAATAAATTCTAAGAAATTAAAAAATGAAAATTATAATTTAGTTACAGCAAATCAGGTTTTGGAACATATTGAAAACCCAAGATCTTTTATTTTGGCCGTAAAAAGAATTTTAAAAAATGGGAAATACTTCATTTTCTCTGTTCCATATATTTGGGGGATAGTTCCACAGATCTTGAGAACAAAATGGTATGGGTTGGGATATGGACAGCATCTTAATTTCTTTTCTAAAAAGAATATTAAATTACTTTTAGAACAGGAGGGTTTTAAAGTTATGGAATCTAAAATTCTTATGGTAGATTATGCTCATCCAAAATTTCCGAGAGCAATAAATTTTATTATAGAAAAGATAAGTAAAATTATTTTTGATTTGGGACTTGGAGATAATTTATTTATAGTGGCTAAAAAAATTGGAAAAAATAAAAGATGAATATTGGAAAATTTTTATCAAAAATATTTGAAAAAATACCGGAATGGTCAATTAAAAATGATTTAAGGTATTTTTTAGCATTCAATTCGTTAATGCCAAAATTCATTCAAGATATTTCTCCTGTAAAGGGTTATGAACTTTGTTATAATTTAAAAAAGGGGGATATAGTAGTTGATGCTGGAGCATATCCTGGAGATTATGCTATTTTTGCGTCAAGAAAAATTGGGAAATCTGGAAAAATAATCTGCTTTGAACCAGATCCAAAAAATAGAATAATTTTAAGAAAAAATTTATTAAAAGAAAAAATGAATAATTTCATAATTGTGCCTAAAGGTTTATGGAATAAAAATACAACTTTAAAATTAGAAAACTCAGATGGATTGCATTCTTCTTTATCTTCCAATAAAGGAACTCAAGAAATCATAGTTGTAAAACTTGATGATGAACTCAGAAAATTGGGAATAAATAAAATTGATGTTTTAAAAATGGATATAGAAGGAGCGGAAATTGAAGCTATTCAAGGTTCTAAAGAAACGTTAAAGAGAAGTAAAGTTAATGTTACAATAGCTTCATATCATATTGTGGATGGAAAAACCACTTCACATTTTTTAGAAAGTTATTTAAGAAAACTTGGATATAAAACAAAATCAGATTTTTCAAAACATTTAACAACTTATGGGTGGAAAAAATAACTATTTAGATTTTATATAAGCAATAATGTAAGCTAAAGTTGTTGCAAAGGTCATAGGGGCATGATAAAGCCAGGCTTTTTCTTTTGTATTAATAAACATCTTTAAAGAAACAAAAAGTTCGGGAAAGAAAATTAAATCTTTTATTACTTCATATAAAAATCTTATCTTTCCAAATCTGCCAAACGCTCCTCGATTCCATTTAAATTCTCTTTTAGTTTTGTCATTAAAATAAAACTTTCCCCACTTTATTTTTTTTCTTAAGAAATCAAATATTCCCGTAGTTATTAGATGATGAAGGTGGGCATCTTTTACAATAGCAATGTTTGCTTTATTTTTTTTTGCAAGTAAGTAAATATTATCAACATCTCTATGATAACCTCCGATTGATTTCAAAGTTTCTCTTTTATATGCTATTCCATATCCCCCAAGTATGAGCAGATTATTTAGATTTAGATTATAAGTATAATATCTTCCATTATCTTTGAGATTTAAATTATCTAAAGAGATTTGAGGATCTATAGATCCATAGATAGCAAATGGATCAGTTCCGACAAGACTGAGATATTGATTTACTGCTGGATCTGATTTTACAACAGCCATCCGACCTATTGCTAAAGAGATATCTTTGTTAATAATTAAAGGATAAATCATTTTTTTTATCCAATCTTTTTCAACTAATGCATTATCGGAGTCTATTGTTACAATTATATCTCCTTTAGCCTTAGAACACCCGATTGATTTTGGCATCCCTTTTCCCTCCATGTATCCTCTTATTTTAGTCAAGATTACTTTTGCTCCAAGAATTCTAGCAATTTCAATTGTTCCATCTTTAGAATAGCTGTCTACAACAATTAATTCAATTTTATTTTTAGGATAATCCTGCTCCCAAATACTTTTTAGGCATCTTTCAAGATAATCTCTGCAATTTAGAGTGCAGATAACAAAACTTACTTTAGGATATTTCTTTTTGTCTTTTTTAGATTTCATTTTTTTATCATTCCGTATAGGAATCCTGCCCCATAGCTAATGTGAATCACAAAAAAAATTAGGGGTAATAGAAAAAAACTAAAAAAAGATTTATTGATAGTTGCTTCATATGCAGAGAATATCAGAGTTAAACCCATATAAATTAATAGGGGGATGATAAACAATTTATGAATAAATAATAAAGGAATTAATGCAATTAGGTATATCCAAAATAAAGTTGGTACCACCAACAAAATATCTGAAATTTTTTTAAATGGGGCTTGGATTCTAACTTTTGCATAATCGTAAATTTGTTTAATCAATCCCTTAAGTTCTGCTCTCCTTCGGTGGTAGATATATATTTCAGGAGATGTAGCTATCTTAAATTCGTGTTTTTTAGCTTTTTCAACAAAAGTTATATCATCAGCAGGATAAATCTGGGGATCAAATATTAGTTTATCAAAAACTTTTCTTTTAACTATCATTAAAGCTCCAGTAATATAATTTGAATCTGCGTTAAGATTTAATTTATTTTTTTTATATCTTTTACAAATCCCGGGACAAGCAAAATTATTGGCTAAAACATAACCAGTTACTCTTGCAAAGAATTCATCAGTTGAAGGAGTTAATTGTGGCCCTCCAAGAATATCAATTTCGGGATGTTTTTTGAAAAACCTATTAACATTAGTTAAAAAATTAGATTCAATTATTGCATCATCATCCAGAAAGAGAATTATTTCTCCTTTAGCTTCTTTTATTCCCGAATTCCTATTCTCTGGAACATTAGTTCCTTTTTTTATTATAATTTCATAATCTTTTTTTGGAAAATCTTGTTTTTTCAAAGAATCTAGTATTTCTGCACTCCTCCAAGGGGCTAATGGAATTATAACTGAAAATTTTATTTCCTTCATTTTGCACTTCTCCTAAATTTAAATGCAAGGTTAGCAAAAAAGTCATAAAACCTTATTATTTTTTTAAAAGGAGAATTTAAAATCCTTAATCTAATTACACCTAAAGCCATCATTGGACCGGCAGTCATAAAATTAATTTTTGAATATTTTTCATCACTCCAAACGGTTGGAATTTCCTTTATTTTAAATCCAAATCTCTTGCAATTATAGAGGAGTTCAACATCATAAGCCCATTTAGAAAATTTCAAGTAAGAGATGATTTTTTCTATAACTTTTCTTCTAAACACTTTAGCTCCGCATTGAGTGTCTTTATAGGGAAGATTTATTATAATTTTAATAAGAAAGTTAAACATTCTAGAAGCTATTTTTCTTTCAAGAGTAGGTTTTGGATTAATAATTGAATCTTTAATGTAACGACTTGCAATTATTCCGTCAGAATTATCTATTTTTTTTATTAAATCATAATACGCTTCAGGTTTTGTAGCCATATCAGCATCTTTAAAACCAATTAAATTGCTGTTTGATTTTAGAGCTTCTTTAAAACCCTCAGTAATTGCATAACCTTTGCCCCCTTTTTTTAAATTAAGATATTTTAATTCTTTATTTTTTTTGGCAAAACTTTTAACTATCTCAATAGTTTTATCACTAGAACCATTAACAGCAACAATTATTTCAAAATCCAAAATTTTATTTTTCTTAAGATTTTTAAAAAATTTTAAATTTGAATCAAGAGTTTCTCCAATTCTTTTTTCCTCATTATAGGCAGGAATAATCATGCTTATTTTTTCCATTTTCTTATTAAAATAAAACTACCTATAAATGTTATTATAGTGGAAAACATAAATGCCAGGGTAAATTGTTCAATAGTCGTCTTAAATAGAAAGAGAAGGATTATTTCTATAATTAAAAAGAGAGCGATTAATAATAAATGTAGGAAGTTAAATTCATTTTTAGAGATTCTATATAATATAAGAATATTTAGAAAGGCTATAAAACTAAACGCTATTCCAAGATAAGGCAATAATTTTGCCGTCCCTAAATACTGATTACCAAATAATAATTTAATTATTAATTCTGGAAAAAGAATAAAGAGAGTAACTGCAACAGCGCACAAGATGAAAACATACAGAGAAGCTTTTTTAATAATTCCTTTTGTTTTGACTCCTGCATGATGCCTTTCAGCACTTATGGGGAACATTACATTTCCAATAGACATTGTAGAAAATAAAATTATTTTTCCTATTGTTGAAATTACTGCATATTGACCGACAATCTCACTCGGAAAAAAGACCCTTGCTAAGATTACATCAATACTATATATAAAAACAAAGACTAAAATAGAAAGAAAGATTAAACTGTTTTCTTTAGTTAAAATTTTTGTTCCGTCGTTATCTTTTTTAGCACTTATTATTTCTTTGATATAAGGTAAAGCAAAAATAAAACCAAATATCATTCCAATTACAAAACCAAGAATTGCTCCATAAACTTTAAAGCCCAAAATTACAAGAATTATTGCGACTATAATTTTTATAAAAAAAACTAAAAGCGTGTTCCAGCCAAGCGCTGAAAATTTTTTCATTCCCTGCAAAGAACCTGAAGCAAGAGGATAAATAAATGAAGCAATAATTAAAGTTCCAGTTAAAATTAAAAGCCAAAAAGAAATATTAAGAGGTTTTATAATAAAAAACGATAAAATTACAAAAACAAAGAAGATGGCTATGGAAAAAACAAATAATCTTTTTAAAAAACTAAAAAATAAACCGCTCATTTTATCATATTCTTTTTTTACATTAAATATTGCAATTTTTTTTGATACGGCGATTTGTATTGCTGATGTTGGAATTGTAAAAATATATGTAAAACTTATTAAAACCGCAAGGATCCCATAGTCTGAAGGTCCTAACATTCTAGCCATAACAATTTGATAAAGATAATTAATTAAATTTCCAAGATTAATTAAAATAAAAAGAATTAAACTCCCCCTAAAAAGTTCATTTTTCTTAATAAAAATCATTTTATAATTCCCAACTTAAATATTTTGTAGCATCTCTGTCAAGATATTCTTGTTTTTTTTGCTCATTTCCAAGATATTCAATCTTCCAGATTTTTATTGGCCCTTGAACTCCTTGATAATAAACAAATTCATTTAAATTTACTCCTTGTTTTTTTAGTTCACTAACTATTAAATTATCCTCTGAATGAACTAATTTAAAGTTGGGAAATTTATTAAAAGGATCATTTAATAAATATTTTTGACCAAAATATCCCCTCATAATCCGAGGAGAAAGATACATCATGCTCCCAAAATCATCCATCTGAACCTGTCCATTAACAACATCTATTTTTTGAATTATTTTTACAGCTCCCTCTAATCCTGATCCAAAATCTACAAAGTTATTATTATACTCTAAATATCTTAACGGAAGATTATATTGCTGACCATTATAAACAAAAACTCCTGTTGGCTGGCTAAAACTCATGCTTTCATTATTTTGAGAACTCTGGAGAATTACTCCGCCAATTCCAGCCACTCCAGACGGCAAGAAAATTTTAGTTCCATTTAATTCATAATTTATATCTTCATCTAATCCAATTCCTCCACTGTAAACTCTCATCATTCCAGAACTTGTTTCTCTGCTCTGGCTTTTATCTAAATGAATTGTTGGAATAAATGACAGCCTATCATAATTCTCGTCGCTGCCAATACTTGAAAACGCCCCGTATTTTCCAATATCTGAAGAATCTATTAATAAATAATTTGCATCATGAGCATATAAAAATTCCAAAGCATCTTTTTGATTATCTCCTGTTAAAACTAATCTTCCAGTTAAATAATTCCACCAGACTATTGCATTTCCGCCGTCAGTGATAGTTGCCCTGTTTCCTATTGATTGAAGCCAGTAGCCATAATCCCACCAATGAGCGAAAACAGAATCTTGCGGAGTTTCATCTCTAACCCATTTCATTGCTTTTTGCCATTGTTGATTATAAGCAGAGGGAATTGCATTATACGCCTGAGATTTAATTTCTTTATAATATGAAATAAATGCAAATATTGTTAAAACTATTAAAATTATTACAACAATTCCCAAAAATAATCTTTTTTCTTCTTTAGATTCTCTAAATGAAAAAATTGACTGGTCAATTAAATATCCGACGAATATCGGGACAATTGGTCCGAGAATCATGACTAATCTTATTGCGCTTCTGGCGCTAAATAATCCAAGAACAGATAAAGATAGCAACAGCAAAGAGCTATATTCTATTTTTTCAAAACCTTTATGCTCCTCCTTATTATACTTAATATAATAATAAATAAAAAATCCAATTAAAAGAACTATCGGAAAAATAAATAATGCCTTGCTTATGAAATTTTCTCCATCTAAAAGGCTTGGATGCGGGGCATATCTTGAAAAAATTAATCCAAGCAAAAAGAGAACATACAATCCCGTTAATATCCAAGAATCTTTTTTCTTAATTTCTTTCAATATATTTTTAAAAAAAACTATTGAACCAACAAAAAATAACCAAAACATTATTGGAATATTTTTTATAAAAGGTCCGAAACTTCCAACCCATTCAGTAAAATAAGGCTGTTTATTCTCTGCAACCGTCTGATTCCACCTCCCTGTTGTTGGTTTGAAAAGAGTCTGGCTAATTTGTTTTACTTTGTCAGAAAGCAGCGAGGGATTTATGATAAGAGCAACTATTAAAAACATCAAAATTAAAACCAATATTGAAATTATATTTTTTGGGAGTTTTATTTTCTTTAAAAATTTATTTTCAGAAATTTTTGTTTCCCATATTAAAAGATGCGCGAACAGCAAAATTAATAAGAAAAAGGTTGCGCTATTCATTAAAGAAGATGAAATAAAATCAACATGACCTCTTCCAGGAAGAATAGATAAAATTAACCTTGCAGAAATCCACCATGCAGAATAAACAATTATTTCTTTTTTTCCAAATTTATTTAAAACAAATGCAGTAAAGCTCGCAATAAAAATTGCCCAATATAAATACATATTTAATCCAGATACTAACGCCATTCCTGCAGTTGCAAATCCCGCAAAAATTCCAAAGATTAAAGCATATTTTATTTTGTCAGTTTTCCAGGCTTTTAAAAATAAAAATAATGCAAGAAACAAAAAGAAAAACATTGCCGATTCTTTCTCTGGAATTCCAGCAACTGTCCTGGATAATAAGATTGGAATTACAATCATTAAAAATGTGGAAATTAAAGAAATTATATTTGCGCGAATTTTGCTTAACTTAGACTCTCTTGCAAAAATTTCTCTTACAAATAAAAAGAATGCAATTATTGTCAGCGCAAACATTATTACAGGAAATAGCGCAGCCCCAAATTCTACACTCGCAGAAGGATAAAAGATTTTAGATATTTTATAAATCCATGAAATCATATACGGAAGCAAGATAGTTTCTTCAGAAGTTTTAAATCCTAATGGAACATTTCTTAGAGTATCTATTTCTGGTATTGACCCTTCACTGACAATTAATTTTGCCATCCTTGTAAATAGCCAGGGGTCTAAATCGGGACCAAGAGTCCAGGAATTTTCAGCAATATCCCAAAGCCCTGGATTTCCGTTGTGGTCCTGCATAGGCAGAATTCTAATATATATTCCAAGAATTACAGCAATTATTAAAAATCCAATAACCCAAACTTCTGTTCTTTTAAAAAAATTTATTATCTTGTCTTTTCTTATCTTAATTAATTCATCTTCATTATTTTTTGTAATTTCGTCATGTTTTTCAACTAAATTTTCCATTTTTAAATTAGAAGAGGTTTATATTTAAAGCCTTTGTTATATAATAAAAATC
>JBBTBN010000008.1:979-14510 GCA_038043645.1 Nanobdellota archaeon | reverse complement strand
CCGGGACCTCCATTTGATAAATTTCCTGTTTAGCGAATGAAAATTTCTTTTGAAATTTTTTGCCCCATATAATATATCAAATGTCCCTCGCAACGAAAAGCAAATCAAAGATTTTCATTCATTTAACAAGAAGTCAAATGAGTGAGGACAAAGCCCTCTCTTAAAAACATTTATAAATTAGTTTTAATTATATTCGCTATGGTAAAAGCAGGTGGAAAAGAAATTGGCGAAGGTTTAGGAATTTCAGGAATGACTTTTGGAATTTTGAGCATTGTTTTTGCTAGTTATATTGGAATAATTCTTTCAATTATTGGTTTTATTTTTAGTTTAAATCAGCAAAAGAATAATCCGACAAAACTAGGAAAATCAGGAATAATACTAAATATCATTGGATTTGTTTTAAGTGTAGCCTTCATAATCGTTTCAATTTTTTGGCTGACTCCTCTAATGCAAAAATTACAAACTGGTTCTTTAGTTTAAAATGAAAAATTCTAACAAAACTGGCGCAATGGAAATGAGTGTTGGAACAATTGTTACAATCGTTTTATTAATGAGTGTTTTAGTTTTAGGGATTTTTTTAATTCAGAAAATTTTTAAAACAGGAACAAGCGCGATTGATATAGTAGACACGCAAATTACAGACGAGATGAGCAAACTTTTTGCAACTGAAGGAAAAAATTTAGTTATTTATCCGTCGTCACAACAGATTACATTAAGAAAAGGAGATGACCCAAAAGGTTTTGCTTTTTTAATTAAAAACCCTTTTACAGAAACCCGTAAATTTAACTATTTAATTGAAGCTCAAGATGTGACTGGATGCGGCGCTCTTACTGTCGCACAAGCAAATTCTTGGTTAATGCCGGCTAAAGGTTCTTTTTCAGTTAGCGCTGGAAATTCTCCAAATTTAGCAGAAAAAGTTTTATTTAAAATTCCAACTACTGCCCCCCCCTGCACTATCATGTATAGATTAACAATTGAAGATGATAAAAAGGAATTTGCAGAGCCAGCATCAATATTTGTTACAATAAAATAAACTTTTTAAAAAAGTTTAATCAAAATCAAAATTTCTTCAAGAGTAATTTTTTAAACCTCCTTTTGTTTTATAATTCATGCCTACGTCATCCCCCAATTTCATTATTAATAAAATAAATAAATTAAATTTGTAAAATTGAAAAATGACGCTAAAAATTTACAGCACTTTGAGCAGAAAAAAAGAAATTTTCGAGCCAATAAAAAAAAATCAAGTAAATTTATTTGTCTGCGGACCGACAGTTTATGATTATGCGCATTTAGGACATGCAAAAACATACACTCAATTTGATTTAATTGTAAAATATCTTAAATATAAAGGTTACAAGGTATTCTATTTACAAAATATTACAGACATAGACGATAAAATAATAAATCGAGCGAATCAGGAGAAAACAGATTGGAAAGAAATTGCAGAAAAATATGAAAAAGAATATTTTGAAGATATGGAAAATCTTGGAATTAATTCTGTAAATAAATACGCAAAAGCAACAGATTACATTCCAGAAATAATTTCTCAAGTAAAAAGATTAATTGATAAAGGAGTTGCCTATAAAATCTCTGATGGTTATTATTTTGATTTGACTAAATTCAAGGAATATGGAAAATTAGCAAAAAGAAAAATTTTGGAAAAAGGCGACGCTGTTTCAAGGATTGACGAAAATTCTGAAAAAAGAAATTCAGGAGATTTTTGCTTGTGGAAATTTAAAAAAGAAAACGAACCATTCTGGAAAAGTGAATTAGGCGAGGGGCGTCCCGGTTGGCATATTGAAGATACCGCAATAACTGAAAAAGAATTTGGTTCGCAATATGATGTTCATGGAGGAGGATTAGATTTAATTTTTCCGCATCATGAAGCAGAAATAGCGCAAATGGAATCTATTTCTGGGAAAAAACCATTGGTTAAATATTGGATGCATACGGGTTTTTTTAAAATTGACAAGGAAAAAATGTCAAAATCTCTTGGAAATTTTTTTACAATTAAACAAGCCTTAGAAAAATACAAACCAGAAATAATAAGATATTTTTTTATATCGACAAATTACAGAAAACCTCTTAATTTTTCAAAAGAAAATTTAGAAAATACTAAATCTGCATATGAAAGATTAAAAAATATTTGTGAAGAGATTAAAGATGACGAAGAAATAAATGAAAAATATCTAAGAGAATTTGAAAAAGAAATGGATGATGATTTTAATACTCCAAAAGCTCTGCAAGTTTTGTGGAAGCTTGTCAGAGGTGAAAAAGCAAAAGGCAAATATCAAACAATAAAAAAAATTGATGAAGTTTTTTGTTTGAATCTTTTAGAAAAAGAAAAAATAAAAATTCCAAAAGAAATTCAGAAAATTGTTGAAGAGCGAGAGCAAGCAAGAAAAAATAAAGGCTGGAAAAAAGCAGATGATTTAAGAGAAGTTCTTAAAAAGCAGGGATATTTAATAGATGATACAGAGCACGGAACAAAAGTGCGATTAGTAAAAGAGAAATCATAAAATAAATAAAAATAAAAAAAGATGGCAGTACAATTTAATTACGTTGCAAAAAAAGGATGGAAACCGAAAAATCCAGATGAGAATTACGTAATTACTTTATTGAAGATTGAACTAAGTGATTCTGCAATTAAAGAAGGCAAGAAAACAGGAAAATCAAAAAAAGAATTATTTGAAGAAGGCGCAGCAACGGTTGCAGCAGAATCTTCTACGGGAACCTGGACAAAAGTTTATGATGGAAAAGATTCTGGAATTCCTCTGGCCTTAGAAAAAAGAGCTTTAGTTTATGATTTAAATTATGAAAAACAAATGTTCAAAATTGCTTATCCAATTGAACTTTTTGAGTTAGATAATATTTCTGGATTGCTTGCTGGAATTACGGGAAACATTGCAGGGATGAAAATGCTTTCAGGATTAAGAGTTTACGATGTTCGTTTTCCACGTAAGATGATTCAAGCTTTTCTGGGTCCTGCTTTTGGCATTCAAGGTGTTAGAAAAATGCTTAACAAACCAAAAGGTCCTTTGGTTGTAACAGTTCCAAAACCAAAAATAGGAAGAACAGATGAAGAACAAGTAAAATTAGCTTATCAATTAACAACTGCAGGAAATGGAACTTACGACGGAATTAAAGATGATGAAAATCTGACGAATTTATCTTTTAATAATTTTGATAAAAGAACAAAATTAGTTTTATCCGCGCTAAATAAAGCTGAAAAAGAAACAGGAAATAAAAAATTTTATCTTTGCAACATAACTCATTCAAATATAAATAAAATGGAAGACCATATTAAAACAATAAAAGAAAATAAAGGAAAATATTTTATGATTGATGTAATTACAACAGGTTTTGCAGCGGTTGATACATTAAGAAGAAAAAATACAGGCTTGGCAATTCACGCGCATAGAGCAATGCATGGTTTTATAACAAGAGATAATTCGCCGGGAGTTCACGGCAATGGAAAATTATTTTCGTTTTCAGTATCAATGATTTTTCTGGCAAAGATATTTCGGTTGTTAGGTGTTGATAATTTGCATGGAGGTTCGCCATTGGCAAAAATGGAAGATTATGGTGAGGCAATTTATATTAAAGATATTTTGCAAAATAAAAATACTCCAATTCACTCGCAAATACCGAGCCTGGGACAAAATTGGCATCATATTAAACCCGTTTGGATGGTTGCTTCAGGCGGACTGCATCCGGGAGATGTTGAAGAGGTTTTAAAGAAGTTGGGCGATGATATTGTTCTTCAATTTGGTGGAGGATTATTGGGACATCCAGATGGAGTTGAAGCAGGAGTAAAAGCAGTTGAGCAGGCTCGAGATATTTATTATAAAAAAATTCCTTTAAAAAAATTTGTTAAAGAAAATCCCAAATCAGAACTTGCAGCAGCAGTAAAACTTTGGGGTTATGGTCCGAGAATTGTTTATTAAATTTTATTATAATTATGATATTTAGAACTGTCTTTTTTAAATTCTGAAAAAATTGTATGGAGTTGATCAAGGCAAAAAAGCTCTTTCATTAAGATTACTGCTCCTGAATGATTTTCACATTTAATTCCGCATTTGTAAAATAAAGAAGTTATTGTGTTGTATATTGAGTAATATGCCTCCGATACAGCATTCTCATAAATTCCTGCTTCGTACGCTAATTTTGCAACCTGAATGCACTTATCACTTTTTATTAGGTAGGATTTTGATATTTCGTCAGATGGATCTACTATTTTTAAGAACTCTTTCTTTTTTAGCTCAGTTAAAAAAATTGATTTTTTCATAATACTCTTCGCCCCCTTTTATTATTGCATGATTTTTTATTATTTCTTTGATAAGCAGGTCTTTTGAATTAAATTTTCCTATTTTTACGCTTATTAAATCATATATTTTTTGGACTTCTTCTTTTATTTTTGGGTTTGTTGTTTCAATGTAAATATCAATATCGCTATCTTTTTTAGGATTTCCTTTTGCATAACTTCCAAATAGAATTATTAAATTGCATCTACTTTTTTGAATAATGTCCTGAAAGATTGGTTCTAATGTTTGATGTTTGCTTAATATTTTAGCCAGTTTGTAATTTTCAGCATTTAAGATAAATGATTTTGAGGTAAAGTTCTTTTTTATGAAGTAAATATGGTTTTTTCCTTCTATTTTATAATCTAAGACATTTATGCTTCTTAGTTCATTTAGCGTCGATTGAACTCTTGTAAGAGAGGTTTTCAGTTCTTTAACAAGCTCTCTGCCATGCATTTCTTTTTTTAATAAAAGAAGTAAAATTTCATAATTATAATTGATTTTTATTTGTATCATATGACTTTTATTTAAATCAATAGTATTTAAATGTTTTTATCTTCAAAATATTTTTCAACAGAACTAATTACCTCTTTTAGAGATTCTATTTTTATTTTCTTCCAACCAAATCACTTTTATGAATTATTTTAATTTTTCTTTCTAAATTATTTTTATTCATTCTTCTCGCAAAAGCCAATAATATCAAACTTAATGTTAAAATGCCAAGGACAATTAAAGAAATTTTTCCGCCTTTTGATTTAGTCATTCCAGTTGCAGTGCCTGTAATTCCGCCAGTTATTCTTGCAAAAAATCCAGGAGTTATTTCAGTTGACTCAATAGGAGCAATATTTGTTTTCCCTGTTTCTGTGTTTGTATTTGATAAAGGTGTTAAAGCCGAAGCTGTACAAGTTTTTATTTCTGTTGCATTGAACTTTGATTCAATAACTCCTTTTTGAGAGGTTGTTATTATTTTTTCTAAACAAGTTCTTTTTTGTTGAGCATTGCTACATGCAGACCATTCATTCCATTTTGAACATTCATAATATTTTGTTGAGGATCCGCCACTGCTTCCTCCTCCGCTTCCGCTACTTCCTCCATCACTTCCTCCGTCGCCAATAACAGAAGTTGTGAAATTATATTGTGTTGAAGTGTTGCAATTTCTACCAGCGTCGCAACTTGATACATTAAAATAATAAAGTGTTGAAGCTGATAAACTGCTTAAAGAAATTGAGTGGGAGCTTTCGTAAGTTGCTGAACCTGTATTTGAAATTGTTAAATTTGTTGTTCCATAAGAAACATTTGAATTTGCATTTTCATTTGTTGTCCAGATTATTGTTGCTGATGATGAACTAACAGAAGAGGATATGCTTGAGAGTGTTGGGAGAGTGTTGTCAATATAAAATATTCCTAAATCAAGATTCACCTTGTTTCCAGCCATATCTGTTATTGTGGTATTTATTTTATAATTTCCGTCGGGTAAAGCTGTATTTACTGGAATCCAGTTCTTACTTATTGAGGTGCTTCCTGAAACCAAAGTCCACAATTTTACTTGAACATTGTTTGAATCATAAACTCTTATTGTTGACCAATTAACTATTTCATTAGCATTAGCATTTAAATATAAATTATCATACAAGTTATCTAAATTTACAGAAGAGAAAGTTATATTATTGTAACCCCCTGTAATCTCGTCGTTTGAAACTAAAAAAGGATAAGTATTATCTACAGAAATATTTAAGATTTCTCCAGCTTCATTTTCTGCTGAATCTGTTGCCCTTAAAATTAAATTATAATCTCCAGACGGAGCAAGAGAAGATTCTAATTTTGGATTATTTAAATCGCCTATATCATAAAGAGTAAAAGTGCTTCCATTTATTTCAGTTGGTTCTGAACCAATTCCATTTACAAATTTTATAGAACTAACTGTGAATTTGCTTGTTCCGTCAATAATATTTCCTGCACAATAAGAAGTTGTTAGATTTTTTGTGCTTATATCAAATCCAATCATACAATCTTCTATAGGAGAGATTGAATCATTTTGAAAATATCCTGTAACAATATATTCTGTTGGAGCAAAGTCTGTAATAAATATCCCTACAGGTTCGCTGATTGTATTTTGTTTTATTTTAAAATAATTTGTCTGCCAATTAATTGGGCCATAAGGTCCGCTAACTGGAGTGTCATTCATATTTGCTAAAAATAATATTTGGTCAGAAGAAATTAAATTATTAAAATCAACAAACATAGTTCCTGTAAAATCTAAATTTGCGTCGCTAACAGTTGCAGAAATAATTGTTGGATTATTTTGGCTTATTGAAACATTTGGAACAACTTGGAAAGAGGTTATTATTGGAAGAGTTGTGTCTTTTATTATTCCTGCTTCATTATCTGTTCCAATATTTCCAGCAAGATCTGTATCTTTTAAATAAAGTGTGAATGCTCCTTCCGATAAACCTGCAAATCCAGTTGCATCATTTAAAATTGTTATCCCACTTGTACATGCTATCCAATTAGAATTATCAACTGAACATTCTGGATTATTTAGATCATCATCTGTAAATGTAATTATATAATTTTCATTAGTTACATTTAAAGTTAAAGGCGCTATTATGTCAATGATGGGAGCCATTGTATCAATTGTAAAAGTATCGCTTGCATAAGTTGTTTCAACATTTCCTGCTAAATCTGTTGCTCTTATTTCAATTGTATAAACTCCGTCTGCAAGCACAGCAGTTGTTAAAATATAAGCTTCATTATTTGAATTAAATGCTCCGTCAGTTGGAGTTGTGGGATTCCATGCCCCGCCATTTATTCTATATTCTATATTTGTAATTATTGTTGTTATATCTGTTGCAGTTCCAGTTAGCGTCGGAGTATTATCATTATTTGGGTCTGGAACTAAAGCGTTTATTGTTGAGTCTGGTTCTGTTAAATCAATTGTAAAAGTATCGCTTGCATAAGTTGTTTCAACATTTCCTGCTAAATCTGTTGCTCTTATTTCAATTGTATGAATGCCGTCTGTAAGTAATGCAGTTGTTAGAGTGTAAGCTTCATTATTTGAATCAAATGCTCCGTCAGTTGGAGTTGCTGAATTCCATGCCCCGCCATCTATTCTATATTCTACATTTGTAATATTTGTTGTTATATCTGTTGCAGTCCCTGTTAGTGTCGGAGTATTATCATTATTTGGATCTGGAACTAAAGCATTTATATTTGAATTTGGTTCTGTTGCATCCCAAGTAAATTGCATTGTATCAAATGCAGAATTTCCTGCATAGTCTATTGCTGTTAATCTTATTGTATAAACCCCGTCAAGACTTGCAAACATTGTTGTATCTTCTAAAGTTGGAGTTCCAAATGTAATTATTCCCGGCCCAGCAACTTTAGTCCAAGAATAACTTGCAACCCCGCTTATGCTTCCGTCAACATTTGCATTTTGAGCAACTAAAACCCTTGTAATTGCATTTACTCCAGCATCAACTATAGGAGCAGTTAAATCCATTTTTACATTATATTCTCCAATTAAGCTGGGGTTTCCGACGATATCCCAAGCCTGATATCTGACAATTGTATCCTGGTCTAAATTATAATCTAATTGATATGGAAAAGCTAAATCTATATTTGGAGTACATCCTGCTCCTTCACAATATCTTACAACATCAGTTCCGCTTCCACCAATGTCAGTGGGATTTAATGCAACTGTTTGAATTAAATTTGTCCATATTCCGTTGAGCAAAACATAATTATCTGAAATTAAAGGCGCAGTATTATCTATGATAATCGTGATTGTTTCCAAATCAGAATTTCCTGCTCTGTCATAAGAAGTTGCAATGATATCATAATCTCCGTCTGTTTCAGATGTTGAATCCCAGTTTGTGATACAATTAGAACCTGTACAAGAATCCGTATAAATAGTAGAACCGTCATTAACTTCAATATCAATTCTGTCAATTCCACTCACATCGGTTGTCACAGAAGTATCATCAACAGCAGAAGAAATAATATTTACAATTCCTGCATAAAATAATCCTGTTAAAGGAGAACTGATGAAAGTTGTTGGTGGAAGAGTGTCTCTTATTATAACTCCTGTGGTATTTACTTCGCGAATTGTATTTCCATTGGGATATTTATCTCTTGAATAAATAATATAATTGTAATTTCCTTCTTGCTGGTCATCAGGAGTTAATAGATTATGTGAAGCATCTGCAATGTTTGAAGAGTTTAAATCATAATTGTTTGTATGTTGTCCTGCTAAATCTGGATAATTAAATATTCTTCTTATTTCTTTAGTTCCAGAATAATACCCTGGATTTGTTTCAGTTAATTCAACAATTAAATATAATAAATTTGTATTTGTGTATCCAATATTTCCGAGAGGATTTAAAATGGTGAGGATAGGATCAATATTGTCAACCCAAAATTGAACACTAGAATTTTCTGTTTGTCCTGTTAAATTTTTTATTGAAATATTTAATTCGTTCCAACCTTCTTGAACTTCGCCTGGTTGAATTGTAACATCTGGATATTCAGAATAAGCTCTGAAATAAATTTTATTTCCATTATTAATAAGATAACTAGAATCAACATTATTAGAAAGATTACTTTGATTTATCCCAGAAAAACTCCAATCAAATTGAGAAGGCTTGTTTCCAAAAGCACTCCCATTTGCAGGATTATTAATTTGAACACTCCAAGCACTAACAACTCCAATTAAAAATATAAATGTTAAACATAAAAATAGAAATTTATTCTTCTCCCGACCCCACTCAAATTTTTTAAATTTGCTTTCAGGAGAATATTTCGTGAAGTCGCTCGCCCCCTCTTTCATAAAATCCCAAAACAAAACTTCTTTATAAATATTTCTTTACTTTGGTGTTTATTTTCCGAGAGCTGAACAATGAAGTAATGAAAATCTTTGATTTTCTTAACTCTAACGAATATAATTAAGATTGAAAATGTATTTTTAATAAAAAGATTAATTCCAGACAGAGCCATAAAGTCACAATATTTATAAACACTTGTTAAATTATATTAACACATGTTAGATATTCTTAACAATTTAGGGGCATTTTTTGAAGATTGTTACAGAAGAATCAGTGTCAGAGAATACGCCAAAATCATGAATATCTCGCCACCGACTGCTTCTAAAATATTAACAGAATACTCTAAAGAGGGGATTTTAATAAAAGAAGCTGAAAGAAATTATTTATTTTTTCATGCGAATAATAAAAGCAGAGAATTTCTTGATTTGTCTAAAATTTATTGGCAGTTAAAATTAAAAAATTTAATTCAATATATAGAAAAAACGGCTATCTCTCCAACTCTTGTTTTATTTGGCTCTCTTGCGAAATCTGAAGCAAAAATTGATTCTGATATTGATTTAGCCGTTTTTGGACGCAAAAAAGAGCTTGATTTAACTCTTCTTGAAAAAAAAATTAAGAGAAAAATTCAGATATTTTGGTTTCCGTCAATAAAAGAAATTAAAAATAAAGAATTAGCTGATAATATCGTTAATGGATATATTTTAAGAGGTAAATTATCTTTATAATATGGACTGGAAAGAATGTTTAAGCAAAAGAATCGCTAAAAAAGTTAATTTAGATGAAAATTTAATTAATTCATTGATTAAAACAAGTGAAAATAAATTGAAGTCATCCGATAAACTTGATATTAACAATATAACTGCAAATTCCAAATTTATTTTGGCTTATGATTCTTTGAGAGAAATATTAGAAGCATTGGCTTTAAAAAATGGATTTAAAATTTACAATCATGAAGGGCATACTGCTTTTCTTAAAGAAATTTTGAAAAAGAGCGACGATGGAGATGAATTTGATGAGATTAGAAAAGTTAGAAATGATGTTAATTATTATGGAAAAGATATTAATATGCAAGAAGCTGAAGATATAATAAAAAGAGTAAAAAGTCTTAGAAAGAAACTTTTAGAGCGGTTTGAAAAATGAGCGATAACCTAAAGGTCACAAGTGAAAATAATTACAGGAAAAGCATTTTTATTGTTGTTTATAGAAAAACTGAAAAAGGAATTTTATATTTGCTTTTGAAAAGAAAACTTCATTGGATTGGATGGGAATTTCCCAAGGGAGGGATAGAACCAGAAGAAGAAATAGAAGATGCAATAAAAAGAGAGTTGAAAGAAGAGACTGGACAAATTTCATTAAAAATTCAAAAACATAATTTTTCCGGCAAATATAAATATGATAAAAAAGTTTTAGGTAGAAAATTCATTGGTCAGACATTTTCTTTATATTCAGCAGAGATTGAAAATGAAAAAGTTATTTTAGACAGAAGAGAGCATTCTGAATATTTATGGTTACCCTACCCTGAAGCCTATAAAAAATTAACTTATGAAAATCAAAAAAAATCATTAGAAATTATAGATGATTTGTTGAAAAAAGATAAGGTTTCTTCTATACGTCTACATAGTAAAATTTATAAATAATGTAGACGTGCATTAATTATGGCATATACTGAAATTAAAGAAAGAAATGAGAAAAAATATTTTTACAGAGTGGTTTCTATGCGAGAAGGCAAAAAAGTGTCAAAAAAGAGAAAATATTTAGGAGTTAATCTTTTAGCTAAAGATTTAAGCGCAATGGAAAAAAAAGCAGACAAAGAATTTAATATTAATATCAAGAAAAATCCTATAGAAAAAATAAAGTCAAAGATAATAAAAATCCTAAGGAAAAATAAAGTAATGAAAGCCGGAATTTTTGGAAGTTATGCAAGAGGGGATCAAAAAGAAGATAGTGATATTGATATTCTGGTTGAAATAAATGACAAAAATATGAGCCTTCTTGATTTTATTGAATTAAAGTTAAGATTGGAAAATATTCTTGGGAAAAAAATAGATTTGGTGGAATATAAAGCTATTAAACCATTAATCAGGGAAAGAATATTAAATGAGGAGATAAAAATATTATGAAACGCGATGTAAATTTGTTTATTGAGGATATTATAAATAGCATAAAAAATGTTGAAGAGTTTTCAGAAAAACTATCTAAAAATGAATTTCTAAAAAATAAATTAAAACAACGAGCTATAGAAAGGGAACTTGAGATTATTGGGGAAGCTGTAAAAAATATTCCAGAATCATTAAGGAATAAATATCCTGAAATTCGTTGGAAAGGAATTGCTGGTTTTAGAGATATCTTGAGTCATGCTTACTTTGGAATAATCTCTGAAAGGATATGGAATATAATTCAAGAAGATATTCTTATTTTTAAAAAACAAATGCTAAAAATAAAAATTGATTTAGAAAGTAAAAAATGAAATTTCGTGAATTCAAAACCTCGTCAGGAAAATTAGTTTTAGCTGGAAAAAATGCAGAAAATAATGAAAAGCTTATTGCCCAAGTTCAACCAGATGAAGATGTTTTTCATACAGAAAAACCCGGAAGCCCATTTGTTAATATTAAATTATCCAAAAACGAAACAGCCTCGCAAAATGATATAAAAGAATCTGCAATTTTCTGCGCTGCGAAAAGCCAAGATTGGCGGGATAATATATCAGATGTTAAAGTTAATTGGTTTAAAGGCAAAGATATTTTAAAGAGAAAAGGCATGAAAATTGGAACCTTTGAAGTTAAAAATAAAAAAAATATTTTAATTAAAAAACAGGAAGTTGAAAATTTTTTACACCCACCAGGTGTACATCCTAAAGGAATAAAAAATGTTAATTAGACAAATGCAATTAGGTAAACAGGGAATTACTGAAAGTTTTATTAATAATTTGAAAAACCAATTTAAGAATTCACAGGTTATGAAAATTTATGTTTTGAAATCTGCGTCGAGAGACAGAGAGCAAATTAAACAATTTAGGGAAGAACTTCTGGAAAAACTTGGGAAGAATTTTACAGGAAGAATAATTGGTTTTACAATAATTTTGAGAAAATGGAGAAAAGCTAGAGAATAAAAGTTAGAGAACAATTTATAAACCACTTATTTCTTTTTCTTTAGGTTAATTAACTCATTGAGTTAATCTATTGTCGCAAGACAAGCCTTTAGAAATAAGATGACAAATTCAGTATATGAACTTTCAGCTCAAGAATATAATTTAAAATTAGCAGAGGCTTTGAAAGAAATTCCGGAATTTAAAGAGCCTGAATGGGCGCAGTTTGTAAAATCTGGTGTAGCAAAAGAGAGACCTATTGAGGATCCTGATTTTTGGCATAAAAGAGCAGCAAGTATTCTTAGACAAATTTATAAAAATAATATTGTTGGTGTTAGTAGATTAAGAACAAGATATGGAAGCAGAAAAAATCGTGGAGTTAAGCCAGAACGATTTAAGAGAGGTTCAGGTAAAATAATAAGAGTAATTCTTCAGCAAGCGGATACAGCGGGAATTACTGAAATAGCAAAAATAATTAAAGGAGTTAAAAGCAAAAAACCTGGAAGACAGCTTACTCAAAAGGGCAGAAAATTTTTAGAGGAGATAAAATGATTGAAAAAAAATTAAAAAAAATTAAAAGTGAACAATCTAAGAATTTTGAAGTGAAATCTTCACTATTTGGAAATTTAGAACAAAGAAAAAAAAGAGTAAAAAAACTTTTTAAAAAACAAAAAAGGAAAACTTCTTTTAAAAGAGTTGTTCCAGGAAAAAAAGAAAAGCTGGCGAAACAAGGAAGAAGAACAAAATGGGCTCCTGTTTGGGTGATTCTTAAAAAATTTGGTCCAGGAAAAAGAATTCATCCATCTGCAATCACTCGTTATAAACGTTCATGGAGGCATAAAAAACTGCATATTAGGCCATTGAAAATAAGACCTCGGCATTACGGATAAAATGCATACAAAAATAAGAAATTAAAATGATAGAAAAAATAAACTCTTACTCCCGAAGATATGAAATTGATTTTAATAAAGGAGTTTATAATAAAATAGCTGAAAATTCCCAATTTAAAAAAATTTATGGAGAAGTTGGAGATCCTCTTTTAATTAGAGGTAATTTAAAAAATCTTTTGTTAATTGAAAGAAAGAATAACAACAGCAAGGAAATTATTAAGATTCACTCAAATGAACCAGAAATAATGCAATCAGAATTAGAAAGTATAATTGGAGTTAAACTTTTACAATATAGAATACATTAAAATGGAAAAAGAAAAAAAACAAAATATTATTGAAAGAAAACAGGAAGTTTTCAGTCAACAATCTTAAAAGATTAAAAAATGGAAAAAGAAAAAAAACAAAATATTATTGAAAGAAAACAGGAAGTTTTCA
>JBBTBN010000008.1:0-879 GCA_038043645.1 Nanobdellota archaeon | reverse complement strand
GTCAACAATCTTAAAAGATTAAAAAATGGAAAAAGAAAAAAAACAAAATATTCTTGAAAGAGAATACACAATTCCCTTGAGGGAAAAAGTTCGTTCAGTTCCGAGATATAAAAAAACAAATAAGGCTGTAAAAACAATCAAGGAATTTTTAGTCAGGCATATGAAGGTTTATGATAGAGATTTAAATAAAATAAAAATTGATAAATATTTAAATGAATATTTATGGTTTAGAGGAATTAGAAAACCGCCGTATAAAGTAACGGTTAAAGCAAAGAAAGAAGGAGATTTTGTCAAAGTTGAGCTTGCTGATTTGCCGGATAAATTGAAATTTAAAAAAGCTCGTGAAGAAAAGAGAGAAGCACAGGCAAAAAAATCAGAAAAAAAGAAACCAGAATTAAAAAAATCTGAAAGCGAACAAAAACCTGAAGACAAAAACAAAGATGGAGTAGAAGATAAAATCGAAGAAACAGAAAAAAAGACAGCAGTTGTTGAAGCAGGTCAAAAATTTGAAAAAGAAGAGTATAAAAAAATGAAGCATACTGCAAAAGATAAAAATCCTACACAAGAAAGACAGGAAAATAAAACACCAAAACAAACTTATTAATTTATTCTGTTACTTTTATTAAAAGACAACGTAACTAAAACATTTATAAACTATGTTTTTCTATATAGATTATGGAAACAAAAACAATTGAAGATAAATCTTTTCAAGTAAAAGAAGGAAGAACAATAATTTCAGTTCCACACTTAGAAGATAAAGTTAGCTTCGCATATCCTGCTTTTAGAGGAACTTATGGAAATGTTGCAAATGAAATAGATAAAGCGGGATTAAAGAGACCAAATTCTGCTGAAACAGCGTCATTAGTTTATGATGCTTGG
>JBBTBN010000007.1:0-20375 GCA_038043645.1 Nanobdellota archaeon | reverse complement strand
ATTTGATGTTTACCTAAACCATATACAAAGTTTTTATCTTTTCCCAAACTTAAAAGCAATTTATCAAGTTCTTCTCCTTCAATTTTTCTCTTAAACAATCTCTTTAAAAAATTCATATTATCTTAATGAAAAAGTCCTATTTATTCTTTTCGTTTTTCACAAAAGAAATACTTTTAAAAGTGCTTTAAAAACAAAAAATTTATATATCTCATAAATGAGATAATACTATCTCAAAATGGAAATAATTACAAAAAATGAGCTAAAAATATTGAACCTATACAGAAAAAATATTTTTCTAAAAATTAGTATAAGAAAAATAATGAAAAAAATTAACAGCAAATCTTATCAGAGGGTTTATGAAGCTGTTGATAAACTAAATAAAAAAAATATCTTGGGATTGGAAAAAATTGGAAATACTAATTTAATAAGCTTGAAATTATCAAGAGAATCTATTTTACTTTTAAGTTTTTTAGATGAAAGAGAAGCAGATAAAATTCCTAATTACTCTAAGATTATAAATATTAAAGAAATTTCAGATTGCCTTATTTTAATAACTGGAAGTTATGTTAAAGGAAATTTTAATAAAAAGTCAGATATGGATTTAGTTATAATTATTCCAGAAAAAGAAAATGTTGTTTCTGCGCAGAAATTAGTTGAAAATATGACTATGCTCTTTGTCCCTAAAATTCATTTATATGTTTTAAGGAAAAAAGACTTTTTAGAAATGCTTAGGAGCAAAGAAGAGAATTACGGAAAAGAAATTGTAAAAAATAAGATAATTTTAAAAAATGCGCAGATGTTTTATGAATTAGTTAAAGAGGCAATAGAAAATGGATATAATAGTTAAAGGTTATCTTGACAGAGCAGAAAACGAACTTATTTTAGTTAATGCTAATTTTTCGCTTTCAACAACTGATGAGATAAAAGCTAAATTAGGAATCAGCTTGAATAAAACCTTTTTTAATAATGTCATATCTGAGAGCTATTATGCAATCTTTTATTCTGCAAAAGCATTTCTTTTGTCTTTAGGAATTAAAACAGAAGCTCCAAAAGAACATAAAAAAATATATGAGAAGTTTAAGAAAATAATTGAATCTAAAAATTTAGATAAACAATTAGCTGAAATTTACGAGGAAGAATCAATCAAAGCAGAAACTCTTTTAAAAATATTTTTTGATGAAAAAAGAAACAGGGGAAGATTCACCTATAATATTAATGCAAATGCAAACAAACCATTTGCAGAAGTATCAATAAAAAATGCAAGATTCTTTACAGCGACAATTAAATATTTGATAGAAAAGAAACAAAAATAAAACTTAATTTTCCTAAAACAAACAAAGAAATACTTTTAAAAGTGCTTTAATTTTATAATTCAATGGAACAACAACAGGAAATTAAAAAAAACTGGCATGATAAATATTATAAAATTTTATTAATAATTCCCGTGATTCTTTTAATTTTTTCATTAGTTTATATGGTTAATTTTTATAACAAGCACGGAGATTTTATTCAAAAAGATATTTCATTGACGGGCGGAACCTCCGTTACTCTTTATGAAAAATTAAATGTTTTAGAATTAAAACCAATATTATCTGAAAAATTACGAGATGTAGATATTCGAGAAGTTTATGATTTAATCACTCAAGAACAAAAAGCAGTAATAATTGAAACAACATCTGACGCTGAAGAAACAAAAAGCATTTTAGAAGAGTATTTAAAATATGAATTAACCGAAGAGAATAGTAGTTTTGAATTTACTGGTTCAAGTTTAAGCGAAGGATTTTACAAACAATTATTAATTGCAATTTTAATTGCTTTTGTTTTAATGGGGATTGTTATTTTTATAATTTTTAGAATTTTTGTGCCATCAATTGCAGTAATTATTTCTGCATTTGCAGATATTTTAATGACTTTAGTAATTGTTAATTTATTGGGTATTAAAGTTTCAACCGCAGGAATTGTAGCATTTTTAATGTTAATTGGTTATTCTGTTGACACAGATATTTTGCTGACATCAAGAGTTTTAAAACGCGAAGGGGAATCATTAAACAAGAGAATTTTTGATTCCTTTAAAACAGGAATGACAATGACTCTTACAGCTTTATTATCTGTTTTAGTCGCATTATTTATTGTAAAATCATTTTCAAGCACCCTTGCCCAAATTTTTACTATTTTATCAATTGGTTTAGCTTTTGATATTCTTAACACTTGGATAACTAATGTTTCATTGCTTAAATGGTATGTTCTAAAAAAATCAAAAAATGGCTAAATTAACTTTCAGAATTTGGATATTATTAATTGTTTTAGTTTTATCTTTAATTTCAATTTTTGGACTGCCTCCTTCTTTTTTAGAAAAAGGAATTTTAATTACAAGTGTTGAACAAAATTCAAGCGCTTTTGAACAGGGATTAAGACAGGGACAAATAATAACTTCAATAGACGGAAAAGCAGTTGAAAGTATTGAAGATTTTTTAAAAATCATTCAGGAGAAATATCCTTCTAATTCAGAAATTAAAACAACTATCCAAACAAAAGATTCTCAAATAATTTTATTTTCCAAACAAGCTCCGGAAATAACTATTTCAAATATTCCAAAAACTAATCTTAAGGCGGGGTTGGATATTTCTGGTGGAGCAAGAGCAGTAGTTCAAGCTCAGGACAAAAAATTATCAAAAGAAGAAGTTAATGATTTAGTTGCAATTACAAATAATCGTTTTAATGTTTATGGAATTTCCGATATAAAAGTAAGTCCCGTTTCAGATTTAGCTGGAAATCAATTTATGCTTATTGAAATTGCCGGCGCGACGCCAAAAGACCTCAAGCAATTAATTGAACAGCAGGGCAAATTTGAAGCCAAAATTGGAAATGAAACTGTTTTTATCGGCGGAGAAAGAGATGTAGCATCTGTTTGCAGGAATGATGCAACTTGCGCAGCAATAACTGCTTGCAATGATTTTAATGGAGGAAGCAATTGTAATTTTCAATTTTCAGTTTATTTAAGCGAAGTTGCAGCAGAAAAACATGCAGAGGTTACAAATAAATTAGGCATAAATGAATCAAACCCCGAATATCTTTCCAAGCCTCTCGACCTTTATGTCGACGACAAACTTGTAGATACTTTATTAATCAGCAAGGATCTTCAGGGTCGCGTTACAACTCAAATTTCCATTTCCGGTTCAGGATTTGGAGAAACTCAAGAAGAAGCATATTCAATGGCAGAAGAAAATATGAATAAACTTCAGACTATTTTAATCACCGGAAGTTTGCCTTATAAATTAGAAATTGTTAAACTTGATACAATCTCTCCCATTTTAGGAAAAGATTTTATAAAAATTATTCTTCTGACTGGATTAGGCGCTTTGCTTGCAGTTGCTATTGTAATTTTTATTAGATATAGAAAATTCAAAGAATCAATGGCTTTGTTATTGACGAGCTTTTCAGAAATAATTATTATTCTTGGAGTCGCATCAATGATTGATTGGAATTTAGATTTGCTGAGCATCGCTGGAATTTTAGCAACAGTGGGAACAGGAATTGACCAGCAAATTATTGTTTTAGATGAATCAAGGCAAAAAATTGTTTTAAGTGTTAAAGAAAAATTAAAGAGAGCTTTTACAATTATTTTAAGCGCCTATTTTACAGCTTTGGTTTCGTTGCTTCCTCTTTTATGGGCAGGTGCAGGATTATTAAAAGGTTTTGCTATTACAACGATAATTGGAATCACCATCGGAATTTTAATAACAAGACCCGCATTCACAGACATGATTAAGAATATAGAAGAATAAAATGAAAATACTTGTAACAGGCGGTGCGGGATTTATTGGAAGCAACCTTGTAGATTATTTATTAGAAAAAGGACACGGAGTTAGTGTAATTGACAATCTAAGCACAGGAAAAAAAGAGTATCTTAACAAAAAAACTAAATTTTATTGCGCAGACATTTTAGATGACATAAATTTTATTTTTAAAAAAGAAAAACCAGAAATTGTTATTCATGCTGCTGCTCAAGTAATGCTTAGAGAATCTATAAAAAATCCAATTCACGACGCAAAAACAAATATTTTAGGAACACTAAATGTGCTTGAAGCTTGCAGAAAAAACAATGTTAAAAAAATAGTTTATACTTCAACAGGAGGGGCAAGAGTTGGCGAACCAGAATATCTTCCAGTAGATGAAAAACATCCTATAAATCCCAGCTCTCCATATGGAATATCAAAACATACGGCTGAACATTATATTCAGATGTATAGTCAATTAAATAATTTGGAACATTTAATTTTTTGTTTTGGAAATGTTTACGGACCTAGAGATGATCCAAAAACTGGACGTGTAATATCTGCTCTTATAGAAAAAATGATTAATGGAGAATCTCCCACAATTTATGGAGATGGAAATCAAACAAGAGATTTTATTTATGTTCTTGATTTAGCAGAATTTATTATTAATAGTCTTGAAAAAAATCCTAAGCACAAATTATTTCATTTGGCAAATGGCGTTCAAATCAGCGTCAATGAAATATTCAACAAATTAAAAAAGATTTTGAATTTTTCCGGAGAAATAAATTATGTTCCAGCCATTAAAGGAGAAGTTCGGGATATGGTTCTGGATACTGCTTTAGCAAAAAGAGAATTGAATTGGAAACCAGAACATAATCTTGAACAAGGATTAAGAGAAACAGTAAAATATTTTAAAAAACAGGTTTAATAGAATGCTCCCAAAATATCACCTTATTCTTGGATTTTTATTTTCCTTAATTTTATATTCAATTTTTCCTTTTATTTATTTGTCGGGCTTTTTTATAATTTTCTTTTCATCTTTTTTAATTGACGTTGACCATTATATTTATTATATATTTAAGAAAAAAGATTTGAATTTAAAAAAGGCTTATAAATATTTTTTTGAAAAAAGAAAAAAATTTATTTCTTCAACAAAATTTGTAAATGAGAGACCAAATCCAGCAATGTATTTTTTACATGGTGTAGAAGTTTTATTAATTCTTTTTATTTTTGGAATTTTTATTTCAAAATATTTTTTATTTATATTTATTGGATTTAGTTTTCATTTATTTTTAGATATTCTTGAACAAATTTATTATGGATTTAAAATAGCTAAGATTTCTTTAGTGTATGATTTTATAAAGTTAAAAGATTAATTCTCTTTATGTTAAAAAAAGTTTTAATTATTGGAGCAAGCAGTAATCTTGGAGCATATCTAATGAAAGATTTTTCTAGAGATTATGAAGTTACTGGAACATACTTAAACAATAAAAAAACAGGAATGAAAAATTTAAACATAACCGATGAAAATCAAGTAGCTAAAATAATAAATAAAGAAAATCCAAAAATAATAATTTTAGCTTCTGCAATATCAAATGTAGAGCAATGTGAAAAAAACCAAAAAAAAGCAATAATGATAAATTATGAATGTGTGAGAAAGATTGTCAATTTTTGTAAAAATAGAAAATTAATATTCTATTCTACAGATGCCGTATTTGATGGCTCAAAAAAAGAATTTAAAGAACAAGATGAAAAAAATCCAAAAACTATTTATGGAAAATCTAAATCCGAAGCTGAGGAGATTATTAAAACCCTTCCAGACTATCTTATTATAAGAACTGCAAGATTTTATAGTACAAATAAAAAAAATAAAAAATTCATTAACCTTGTAATAGGATCTTTAAAAGAAGGTAAAGAAATAACTGCGCCAATTGAAACTCCAGGAAATCCCACTTTAATTGATGATGTTTCTAGAATAACTTTAGATTTAGTAAAAAAAGATCGTAAAGGTATTTATCATGTTGCAGGCCCTGGAAAATATAGCCTTTATGATACTGCCCTAAAAATAGCAGAAATCTTTAAATTAAATAAATCTTTAATAAGAAAAGTAAATAGAGATTTTAATAGTCCTGTTCCCAGAGTTTGTTCTTATCTTAATACCGAAAAAATTCAAAAAGAAGGTTATAATTTAATCTCTTTAGATGATGGTTTAAAAAAATTGGAACAAGAATTTAAATAATTTTGGGTTCAGCTAATGAAATTAAACTCTTTATTTTTAGATATTCTTGAACAAATTTATTATGGATTTAGAATTGCTAAAATTTCTTTAGCGTATGATTTTATAAAGTTAAAAGATTAATTCTTTTTATGTTAAAAAAAGGAAAAATGCTTATTAAAGAAGGAGAAAAAGACATTAAAGAAATTTATAAAAGATTTTGGAAAAGAGATTTTTCTGGAAATACCGGCCAAGCAATTAAAAATGGGACATATAACTTTTCAACAACTATCGTTCAAAAAATAGGCGCTATATTTTTTACAATAATAATCGCAAGATTATTGATGCCAGAACTTTTTGGATTATATAGTCTTGCTCTTGCAACAATAGGGATTTTTGCAGTTATTTCGGATTTGGGAATTAGTTCAACTTTAATTAGATTTCTCTCAAAAGAGCTTGTTAAAAATAAACCAAATCCAAAAGGCTATTACAATTATTTATTAAAAATAAAATTTCTCTTAATTTTATTTGCTTCTTTAACTTTAATTTTATCAGCTTACTGGGTATCAAATATTTATTATGATAAGCCACTTTTTTATGCTCTTTTAGCAGGAGGATTATACATTTTCATAACAGGTTTTTTAGGTTTTTTTGAATCAATTTATCAATCATTTAATAATTTTAAAAAATCTTTAATAAAAGAATCAATTTATCAAGCGCTAAGATTAGTCTTTATTCCTTTAATTATAATTTTTTCTTTAAAATTTTCAAATGAAATCTTATTATTAAATATTCTTTTAGGACTCTCTTTTTGTTATTTAATTGCTTTAATTTTTTTATTTTTTAAAAAGCCAATTTTATTAGGAAAAGAATTGAATAAAAAACAAAAAGGACAAGTAAACAGATTTATATTGCCATTGACTGCAACTGCTTTAGCTGGAGTATTTTTTGCAAATATTGATAAAATTATGCTGGGTCATTTTGTTAGCGCGGAATTTATAGGTTATTATACTGTAGCTTTTTCTTTAATAGTGGCTGTAATGGGTTTTTTAAGTTTTTCAGGAGCTTTATTTCCTATTTTTTCTAGATTGGGAGGGAAAGAATTAGAAAGAGGTTTAAGAAAATCTATTAAAATAGTTTTGCCAGCTTCTTTTATTATAATTTTAATAACTCTTATTTTTTCTCCTTTAATAATTAAAATTATTTATGGCGCGCAATATTCTTTATCAATTAATATTTTAAGACTATTCTTACCATTAATAATTTCAGAGCCCATAGCAGCAATTTACACAAATTATTATGTTTCAAAAGGAAAAACCAAGCTTATAGCAAAACTATTAATTTCAACGGCTTTATTAAATATAATTTTAAATTATATTTTAATTATTGCATTATTGCCAAGAGGAAATTTAGCTGCAGTTTTTGGAGCCGTTATTGCAACAGTAATTAGCAGATATGTTTTTTTATTGGGGCTTATTATTTTTAAGAGAAAATAATCTTTTTATTTTTTGAAATTAATATCATTTGTCAATCATTCTTGCCTCTAAAAGTTTTTCTCTATTGTCATTAATTCAATTAGCGTCTTTAATATTTGTTATTTCTACACTAGTATTTCCTATTTCTTGCTTATAATTAGTTTTTACTTTAACATCGCACGGATTACATATCCCGTAAAGAGAACATGATAAAAAGATGTCTTTAATTTCAAAATTATGGTCAAGAAGATTTCCTATAGAAAGTTTTTCAGCATACAAGTCTCTATGACATCTATAAACGTCGGCATTTGGACCAATTATCAACTCAGATGTTTTGCAATCAACTAACTTTGTTTCAATGCCTTTTGTAATTTGAATTTCCCTAGATTCAAGAAATGGAATTCCTCCATTCATATCCGGAAAAGAATATTTTGTTGCTCCAGGAAATTTTGAATAATCTCCATAAATAGTTCCATTATATTTCCCTGTAAAATCTTTAACTCTAAATAAAATTCCTGCATCAGCGCATCTAAATTGCATTTGAGTTATTGCCTGAAGTTGTTCTGAACTGGGATATTGAACAGAATAAATTCCTAGACTAAATCCTGCATTTTGTAATCTCTTTGCATCTTCAACTAAACTTTTTGGATCCATAAATTTTTGCCCGGGATGATAAGAAATTCTTATAGAAGGATAGGACGCATTTCTCTTTAATCTTTTTGGATTAACTTTCTCAATAAATAAATCAATTCCTTTTTTGCCCCATCTGAGGTTAGTTAAAATATCTATTTCAGTTTCAGATTTTATACCATTAATTACGTCTATAAAACCATAATAGACAAATGGTTCTCCTCCACCAAAAGTTATTGGAACACCTTTTCTAGTATTTATTCTATTAAGTCCATCAATCCATTCGGGTGGAGATATTGTGTTAAACTTTCCTCTTATAAAATCATTAGAAAAAGCATTTAGACAAAACCCACAATCTAAATTACATCTCATAGTCGGAAAAACTGCAATGTAATTATATGTTTCTGGAAGTTGTGTTTCTTTCATTTCAACTATCTTATTTTTTCATTTAAAAATAATTCGGTTAATTATAATCTATCTTCTTGTTTTTTAACTAAAAATTTTCTCTTTATTTTCCAAAATATATTTTTTTAAAAGAGGAACCATTTTTATTGAATCCAATTCGCTTATATTAAAGAATTTAACTTTTTGTCCCTCGTTTAACTTAATTTCATCTTCAGTTTTATCTATTTCTCCCTTAAATATAGATAATTGTGTATTTTTCCAAACTATTTCACTTTTATCAACAAAGATTTCCCCTATTCTTTTAACATTCTTCACTATATCTCCTATTTCTTCTTTAATTTCTCTTTTTATTGCCCCAGCATCATTCTCTCCTTTATCAATTTCCCCGCCTATAACGCCCCAATATCCGGGGCACTCTACCTTTAGATCATTATCTCTTAAATGCAATAATACTTTTTTATCAGAATTAATTGGAAATATTCCCACAGATTTTCTTTCGATTTTCATTTTATATAAAATTAATGTGCATAGGCTTTTTCTTTCCAGAAACTTCTTGGAGAGAAATCCTTTTTTCTACCAAATCAAAAAGAACTTCATTAGTTTTGTCCTGCAGACAAAGAGTAGCGCATCTTTTTTGAGGATTAAAATTATCTGAACCTAAATATTTCATAACTTCCCAGTATCTGTCGCTTGACCAAATATCTTTGAACCTCTCTTTTTCTATATGTCCTATGTGAAATCTGTCATATCTTTTATGAAAGAAAGAACCACAAGGCGCCACAATTCCTGTTCCAGACATTTGCAAATGTAAAGGAGTGCCAAAACATTTAGAATATATTCTGTCTCTCCCTGTTTTTATTTTTGACCATTTTGCCTGAACTGAATATTTTGGGGTTGATAGAGCTTCTGCAGTTTTTAATAATTCTTCAGCTAATTCCCCTTTATACCAAGAATAATCTACTCCCAATCTTCCTTCTTCGTCGTCACTGCAATGTTTTATTACAGTATATTCTACTCCTAAATTTTTTCCCAATAATGCTAAGGGAATAACTTGATCAGCATATTCGGGCATTAAAACCATTTGTAAACCAAGAGTCACATTTGATTTTCTTTCTTTTTTAAGTCTAACACACTCTTCAATATTTTTTACAACTTTGTGAAAATTTTTTACTGAAGTGCCCATAATTTCTGCATATGCTCTTGGGTCTGCAGCATTAAAATTAAATCTTAAATAAGTTAACTTATCAATTAATTCAGGTAGTTCGTCTCTTTTTAATTTCAAGCCATTAGTTCCAGATGCAATATCAATTCCATTTTCTTTTGCTTTTCTTATAAATTGAAGAAAATAAGGATTTTCAGCACTTTCTCCATCACTTACAAGACTTATAGCTTTTACGCCTTCCCCGGGCTTATGTCCAATTTCTATACAATCATTTAAAAAATTCTCATATGCTTTCCAAGAAACTGGTGATGACGAATTTTGCTGTAATCCGGCATAACAAAATATACAAGCATAACTGCATTTTTGGGTAAGGGCCATATCAATTGTTATTGGCGCAATTCTCTCGCCATTTTTCCAGGCATCAACTCTATCTTTATGAAAAGCTATTTTTGTAGTATCTAAGTGAAAATTTTCTCTAGGGTTAACATTATAATTAATTAAACCTTTTTGCTTAACTTCAGAAATTTGAGATTTTATAATTTTTTCTACTTCTTCTCTGCTTCTTTTGAGAAAACTATATTCCATACTTATTCTTAGTAAGTTGATTTATAAATATATATCTTCTTCTGTAAACACATAAATATCTATAAATGATTTATTATAACTTATTACAAATTTCAAAATGATTTTAACAAAAAATTTACCAGAAAAAGGAATAAGTCGGGATTATAAGCTTTCTTTCGGTAATCTAAGCAATTATATTGAGAAAATAAATGAAGGTGCATCTTCGAGAACTAAATTTTTAGCAAGGAGAGCATTTCTTAATAGAAAGATTCCACAATATGGAGAGTTTTTTAGTTCACAAGAATATTTGGAAATTCTTTCTTCTGAAAATCAATTAATAATTTTAGAGATAAATAAAACAGTTGATCAAATAAATAAAATAAGAGAACAAATGCAAACTAATAAAGATACAAATTACGAAACATTATCTAATCTTAGAAAAAATTTAATTGATTTAATCTCTTAAAATCATATAAAATTTACATGAAGAGGAGTATTTTGAGAATTATTTTTTTTTGATTCATTTTGTATATTTTTCATTCTTTGGACATTATCTAAAAAAATATTTACCTGTCTCATATGACAATTTTCTCTACACTGACTTATATCTAATTCATTTTCAACGAATTCAATAGCTTTTCTTCTTTTTTCTCCCTCCCAAATTTTCTGAAATGATTGATTGTTTATATTTCCATATAAGAATCGCTCATCTTTAAGATATGCACTGCAACCATAGACCTCTCCTGTAGCCATAATATACCCCCACATAAATGGAGTAGATGGACACACCTCATAATTTTGTTTATGATTAATATTCAGTAACTTCATTGTTTTTTCTCTAAATATTACTTGGAAATTTTTATCATTCAATTTTTTTAGTTCTTCTTCTAAATAAAGAAATTGTTCATATTTTAATTCTTTATGAGAAGTAGTCAAACTACTTTTATGTTGAGAATAAGGTTTTATAACAGCATAATCTAATCCAGAATCTTTAGCTATTTTTGCAAAATCAAGAATACTATTAGAATTTTCAGGGATTAACACCATTTGTGCTCCAAGAGTATGTTCGTCGTGATTTAATCCTAATTCTCTCCTAATTTCTACAGCTTTTTTCATATTTTTCCAAACTAATTCAAAATGTTTTTCAGGAGTTCTGTGAATTGCAGAATAATCTTTCATGTTTCCAGCATTAATGCTCGCTTTAATCCAAGTGATTGATGATAGAGATTCATAAACAAATTTTTCTGTTAAAGGAGTAGCATTGGTGGTTATGGCTACATCAATTCCAGATTTTTCTTTTGTATGATTTATGATGCTCGCTAAATCTTTATGTAATAAGGGTTCGCCTTCACCAGCATACATGATACTCTTAACTCCAAGATTCCCCATTTCACTAAGTCGTTCTTTTAAAATTTCAGAATTGAGAACATTCTTACTTTCATATTCCAAATAATCAACAGCGCAAAATGTGCAACGATGATTACATCTTCCAACAGGAGAAATTTCAAGATAAATTGGATAAACTTTCAATTGCATATCTCTGTTTTCTTGAGCATTTAACCATTGATTTACTCTCTCTGGATGAAATGCAATTTTGCTATCGTCAATTTTAAATTTATCTTGGTTCATTTCTTTAACAGATAGGAATTTAGTTCCAAATCAAATTTTTTATTTGTTAATTTTAATATTTTTTTAATTTCAGTTTAGTGTGCCTTATTTTTTTATCATCAAAATATATCTTAATTAAGACATTAATATTTAGTTTTTTTTAAGTTTTTTATTTATCTAATTGTTTTACGATCATGTTTTTTAGAAACTCTTCTCTATTTAAAAGTGGAGAAGAATCTTCTATTGGTTTTCCGAATTCTAATTTTGGAACTATTTTTTGACTAACATCAATTTCAACATTACAAAGTATTGGACCTTTAGTATAATCTAATGTTTTTCTGATATTCTCTTTTAATTCAGAATGGTTGTTTATTGTTAGTGTTGGGATTCCATATGCTTCAGCAACTTTAACAAATTCGGGAAATGCAATTCCTGAATTATGATTGACCCCAACATATCTAGACTCAAGCCAAGTGTCTTGTGTTTGTTTGATTATACCATATCCATGATTATTCATAAGAAATAATTGAATAGGTAAATTATGATATTTTATTGTAGCTAATTCTTGAATATTCATCTGAATTCCACCATCTCCAATTATACAAATAATTGGTTTTTTAGTAGCAAAACTTGCTCCCATACTTGCAGGAAGAGAATATCCCATCGGAGAATGATTAAAAGCAGAAAATAATTGCTGATCTTTTTTAACTTTAAATCCCTGCATTGTCCACGTTAAATTGCCTCCAGCATCAGTGATTATTATATCTCCTTCTTTAGACTCTTTTGATAAAGTATCTATAAAAACATAAGAATTTACACTATCCATTTTATTATAGTATTCAGGCAGACAAACAGGATATCTTTCTTTCCATTCATTAACTTTTTTAATCCATTCAGAATTGTCCTTTGGTGGAAGCTCATTAATCTTTTTTTCTATTACATTAAAAAAATGCCTTAAATCATATTTCATTGAAACATCTATTTTCATACCTTTTTTTTCATATTTTTCTAATTCTGATTCATCAATATCTACAATAACTTTTTTTGCTTCTCTAGCAAAACTCGATAAATTATTTCCTGTTTCATGAGTATCTAATCTTGTTCCTATTGCTAAAATAAAATCCGAATTTTGAACCGCAAAATTACCCGCCCTTCCAGATGAAACTCCAAACCCCTCAACGACTAACGGATAGTCATGAGGAAATAAGTCTTTAGTTGCCCAGGTTAAAACAACTGGAGAATTTAATTTCTCAACGAGATTCTTTGCTTTATTCTGAGAGTTAGTTAATTTAACCCCATTACCAAGAATTATAACTGGTCTCTTTGATTTTTTATATAACTCAAAGGTTTGATTTATTTTTTCCTCTAAGCTGAAAGTTCGTTTTTCATACTGTTCACTTTCTATTTCTCCTTTTCCCTCTTCAGATAATCTATGGTTGTAAGAAAGTAATTTGTCTGGATAAATTTCTGCTCTTTGAATATCATCAGGAAGATCAATGATTACGGGGCCAGGTCTACCTGATTTCGCTATATAAACAGCTTTTTCCAATTCATATCTTATTTCTTCTGGATTTTCAATAAGTTTAGCATATTTTGTTATTGTTTTAAATAAAGAAACAACATCTGTTTCTTGAAACCCAATTTGTCTAGCCTTAGAATCTTTTTTTAATTGAGATGTAGGAACCTGTCCAGAAATATTTAAGACCGGAATTGAATCAAAATAAGAACAACAAGTGCCTGTCACTAAGTTTGTGACCCCTGGTCCAGAAGTCACAATAGTAACGCCAAGATTTTTAGTCATTCTAGAATAAGCGTCTGCAGCCATCGCAGCAGCCTGTTCATGTTGAGTAAAAATATTCTCTATTCCTTCTTTTTTTCCAATAGAATCAAAAACGTGAATTATTGCCCCGCCGGTAATTCCAAAAGTATGCTTGACTCCATTTTCTACCAAAAATTCTGCTACATAATCAGACAGCTTCATAATCTACATTAATTGAGATTATTTTTAAATTTGATTATACTTTATTATCTATAATCTATTTCACATTTTTTCTATATTGTGATTTATTGAAATTTGTTGTTGGTAAAATATGAAATTTCGATGATAAACTTAAAATTTTTTGATTTTTCACTAAGCTTAATTTCACCAACAAAAAATAAAAAGATATAAAATTAAAATAACTAAGATTAAATTTAATTATCTTCGAGAACTCCGCTACGAAATTAGTTTTGAGCAAATTTTATATTTCACTTGTGCCTCACTTCGTTCGGAAACTTACCTTATGTTGAATTTGAAAAATAAGGAGAAATTTTTTTCTATCTAATAAATAGGAAGCGAAATTTTTAACAATTCTCTTTTACATTGATATATTCTTGAACATATTTTTCTATTCCATCTCTTTCTGCTTTATTTAACGGATAAAATTGCTCTTCTGCGGGAAATGTTTCTTCTCTAACTGCACGAATATAGTCTTTTATACCCTTACCAATTAGATTTCCTGCTTCACAAAAGTGTTTTACAAATCTTGAGTTAAAATCTCCTAAACCTATAACATCATTTACTATTGCCAAAACACCATCTACATCTTTTCCAGCGCCAATTCCATAAATTGGTATTTTCATTTTTTTAGCAATAAGCCCTGCAGGATAATTTGGAACTGCTTCTAATAAAATTGCAAAGGCTCCTGCATTTTGCAAGGCATAAGCATTTTGCACAAGGTCTTCAAATTTTTTTACACTATTTCCCTGCACAATGTCTAAAAGATTTGTTGATTGGGGAGTGTATCCTATGTGACCCATAACAGCAATTCCTGCGTTTGCCATGGCTTTTACTCTTTCAGCTATTCTTTTTCCGCCTTCGCATTTTACTGCATCCATTTCTGCTTCTTTAATAAAACGAAGCGCATTGTCAACAGCCAAGGCATCTGAAGATTGATAAGAACCAAGAGGCATATCTCCTATCACGAAAGTGTTTGGAGCTCCTTTTCTTACTGCTTTTGAAAGCATTATCATCTCATCCATTGTAACAGGTCTTGTATCTTTATAACCAAGGATATTATTACCTGCAGAATCACCGACGAGAATAAGGTCTATGTCAGCTCGTTCTGCTAACTTCGCCATTTGATATTCATAAGCAGTTATGAAAGTAACTTTTGTATTCTCGGATTTCATCTTATGCAAATCACGTAAAGTCTTTTTTTTATCCATATTCAATAATTAATCCATTTAATAATTTAAAAAGATTATTATACTTTTAAAGGATTGTTAGGATAATTCATAATAATTCTAAGATACATTTTTATTTATATTGTTAAATCTAAATTTATTTTTTTCAACGACTTTTCCATAAAAATTTTCCAACTCTTTAGTAATATTGCTAATACTTAATTTTTTTTGAGCTATTTTTACATTCTTTTGAAGTTTTTCATAATTTAATCTGTTTAAGATTTTTTTAAGATTTGAAATATCTTCATAGTCTATGCAAATTCCCAGATCATGTTCATTAGTTACATCTACCATAACTTTTCCTTGTTTTCCGATGATAACTGGCAAGCCTGCTTCCAAGTAATTAAACATCTTATTTGACATAGTTGTTTTAATCCAGCGTGAGTCTATTAAAGAAGGATAAAAAAATTGGGGGATTATGCCATAATGGTAATTAGAAATTTCTTCATTCAGTTTTTTTGGATTAGTCTTATCATGGTAGTGGAAATAAGGATTATTTTTTTCTTCTTTTAAGAATAATTTATTTTCAGATTCTGTGCTACATTTATCATAAGTATGAAAGTGAATTCCTTGTGCAGTAATCTTTTGTATAATCTCAACAAATGAAACCATCCAAGGAGTTATAAATGGAGAACCAGCATAAGCGATATGAATTTCTTTCATATTCTTTTTTTTAGGAACATGAGTCCAATCTTCTAGACATCCTGGAAGCAAGGCTAAATCAGGAGCATTTACTGAATAATCTAAAAGCGTCAACTCTTCTCGAGGACCCTTATGTAATATTCCATCCATATTTTTAAAATAATATTTTTCAATTTTTTTTTCGAAGTATTTACGTATGTTAAATTTTCCAAAATTGTAAAATGCTGCGATATCATAAGCATAATAAATTTTTGGAACTTTTTTCTTTATCAGAAAACTAAAAAGAAAACAGAATAAACTTAAAGTCGTAATCTGAACAATATATGGGTGAAGAGATTTTATTTCTGCAAAAAACTTTGTCCATTCTTTACTAAACATTTTTTGAATAAGAAAAAATAAATTTTTAAAACTTAATTGCTGACTTATTTCCAAATTAATAATTTTATCATATCCTATCTCAAAAAGTTTTTTATCAACTTTATTAAAAGATATTAGAACTGTTTCATATTTTCCAGTATCTCTAAGACCTTTGGCCATTTTTAGAGTATGAATCATCGGAGAATATTCTATAAAGACTATCTGTTTTTTCATTTTTTCTTATTAAATTTTTCAATTAAAGAATTCATATAATCAATAACTTCTTGTTTTTTTGTTTCTCCATATGGGTAAGGAATTTCAAAATAAGGGGTTGGATTTTCCATATATTCTTTCCAATAATCTTTTGTGTAAAAACCCTCTTTAATTAAAGTATGATAATATTCTGTGTTTGGCTCTGGAAAAAGCATATTCAAAAAAGGGTGCTTTATTCCCAAATTATTAATTCTTTCAGCTAAGTTTTTTCTATATTCATCTGTTTCTAAAGGAGAACCAATAATAAAATATCCTAAGATATCAATGTTATTTTTATTCATTTCACTGCAAAAAACATTTATATCATTTAGATTTTCGTTTTTTCTAAAGGATTTTAAGATATTATCATCGAGTGCTTCAATACCTACATGCATTCTTTTAAATCCTTGCTCTGCTAATTTTTTTATTAAATCCAATCTCATTTTTGTCTGGCCTCTACCGCTCCATTCCATACTAAATTCTCTTTTTTTCATTTCATCTAAAATTCCTTGAACATGTTTTGGGTTAATATTAAAGTTATCGTCTAAAATATGCACACTTCTACTTTCAATTGAATATAAATATTGCATTTCATCTACAATACTAAGCGCAGACTTATATTGTACTCTTTTGGTTTGTACATTGCAAAAATTGCATTTATTTGGACACCCTGAACTTGAGAAAAGAGGCAATCTTTTTTCAGATTTAAACAAAGTAAATTCTTTTGGAAAATAATCTTCAACATTCAAAAAATCTCTTCTTGGAAACTTAATCTCATTAATTTTAGTTTTGCATTCAATTATCCCCTTAGGTAAATTTTCTACAGCTTCTTTAAATTCTGTTTCTGCAAGTGGACCAATAAAAACAGCATCTGCGCCTTTGTTTAATATTTGCTCTGCATAATAAGTTGTATGTGGCCCCCCAACAGCTTTATACGATGCTGAAGTTTTTTCTAAAATTTTATTTAAAGAATATACCCTTCTTGTAACTGCGGAAAGACCCAGGATATCTGGGTTTTCTTTTTCTATTTTCTCAATAGTTTCATCTATACTCCATCCTTGACTTGATGGATCTAAAACTTTAATATCATATTTTTCTGGGAGATTTGTAGCTAAAGATAAAATTCCTAAAGGAAGATATTTATTAACTTTTGCAGGTGTAAAATATTTTGGAGTAGTCCAGTTTACAAATTCACCTTCTAATGGAAGAGTTGATAATAAAACTTTTTTATTTTTCATTTTTTGGATTTGAGTATCTGTTCTATATTCTCATAAACATCTTTCAGAGAAATATAATTCATACAATTATCCCCTCTTTCACAAACCATTTTAAAACAAGGAAGATATTCACAATTTGTTTTTGGAAGTATTGCTTTACCTCTATTATAAAAATATACTTCTGAACTTGGCGTTGGACCAAACAAACCCAACACTTTTTTTTTCATAGCAATTCCAAGATGCAATCCAAGACTATCATTAGTTACAATGATTTTTGAAGAATTTATCCAGTCCATATAAGAATATAAATTTTTTAACACTTTTTTATTTTGTTTATCTTGGCGGGTAACTTTTAAACCATCTTGGATAAGCATTTCTTCAAGATCATCCCAATCTTTTACTGGCCAAGATTTAGAAGGCCATTTTTGTCCTATTTGAGTATTTAATCCAATATCAAATTTTTCTTTATTTTTAGGAGAGTATCCTAAAATATATTCTTCTCCTTTCCAACTTAACCCAACCATTTCAAATAATAACTCTTGAATAGTTTTTTTATTTGTTCTTTTAGAATCAGGATTTGCTGAAACTGCCAAGGTCTCGAATGCTCTATCATATGCCTCTGCGTTTCCAGTTTGAGGATCAAGTCTAAATCCATATTTTCTCCACGCATCTATTTGGTTAGCAAGACCACAAAGAGGGGGAAATTTTTCAAGATTTATAATAGTATCAAATTTTTCTGCTGATAGTTGATCTCTAATAGTAAAGTCATAAAACATTAGTCTATGTATTAAAGGATTATGTTCTAATAGTGGCCGTGCTTCTGCATCCGTAACCCAAGTTACTTTATCGTTTTTAAAAAGATGTAATATGGGGGTTGTTCTTAATACATCTCCAAGACTTACTTTCCTAGAATTACTTTCGCTATCCAGAATTTCAGAATATCCTGTTTTTATAATGAGGATTTTATGATTTTTCATTTTTATTGAGAAACTTAATTTTGTGAAAATTGTTTAAAAATATTGTTGTGATTAAAAAGTATAGACGTTTTAAATTGTAATTTAAATAGATCTTCAAAATTTTATTTTATGTGGATTAAGAAAAATAAATAAACAAGAATAATAGAAATTAATATTTATTTGCAAAAAAAGGTAAAAGAAAAAGTAACTTCATACTACAAAAGTTTTTATAATCAATCTATCTTAAATTTGTTAAATTAAAAAATGAAAAAGTTCAATCCGAAAATTTTGCTGATTATGCCTAGATCTGGACTAATTGATAAGCCAGATTATAATTATTCATTCGCCCTTGGATTAGCTTATATCTCAGCCGTACTAAAGAAAGAAGGTTATAACGTAGATTGTTTAAATTTTAATCATTTAAATGGAACAATTGATTCTTTAGTAATATCCCATATTAAAAACAAAAATTATAATTTTATTGGATTTGGCCATAATGCTTTAAGTTACTCTGTTATTGAAAGTATGATAATTTCGATTAGGAAACATAGCCCAAATTCAAAGATAATTCTTGGAGGGCCAATTATCACTACAGAATCAGAATTAATGTTTAAATCCCTTAAACCCGATGTGGCAGTTCTTGGCGAAGGTGAAAAAACAATTTTAGAACTTATTAAATGCTTAATGGATAAAAAAGATTTATCTAAGATAAAAGGAATAGGTTACCGAAATGAATTTGGAAAAATTTGTTTTACTGAAAAAAGAGAAGTTGTTCAGGATTTAGATTCTCTTCCTTATCCTGATTTTGAGGGATTTGATTTTAAAAAAAAAGTAGAAAACACCCCTCTTTCTGAATATCCAATACTTGCAAGCAGGGGCTGTCCTTTTTCGTGCAGTTTTTGTTATCATGAAGGCAGATATAGGCTCAGGGGCATGAAAGAAGTTTTTAAGGAATTAAATATTGCAGTAAAAAAATATAGAACAAACATGATTTTGCTTTATGATGATTGTTTTGCAATGGATAAAAAACGATTATTAGAATTTTGTGATGGAATAAAAAAATTAAAATCTGAAATATCCTGGGATTTAAAATGGTCGCCACAGCTTACAGTTCATAGTGTTGATGGAGATCTTCTTAAAATTATGAAAGAAGCTGGATGTGAATTAATTAGTTATGGGTTTGAGAGTTTCAGTCCAATTGTTCTTAAAAGTATGGGTAAACCAATAACTCCCCAACAAATTGATAATGCTATTAAGGAAACATTAAAAGCAAAAATAGCAATACAAGCAAATTTTATTTTTGGAGATATAGCCGAGACCAAAGAAACAGCAGAAGAAACTTTAAATTATTGGAAAAACCATTGCAAGGGCCAAGTTAATCTCACTTTAATTGAACCTTATCCCGGAAGCAGAATTTATGATTATTGTGTGAAAAAAGGAATAATAAAAGATAAACTTTTTTTTATAAAACATCAAATGGGGCGTATTTTTTATACTGATTTTAATATGAGCTCCATGAATAATAAAGACTTTGAAAAGTTTAAAAGAAAAATGGTAAACTATAAATTTAAATATTCTGGGATTGGAAAAATTCCTGTTGTTAATGGCAATCAATTAAAAGTTACTTGCCCTTTTTGCAAAAAAAGAATTACTTATGAAAATATTCGGTTTGAAAATCATTGGATATATAACTTTTATGTTGTATGCAAAAATTGCAAAATGAGATTTTATGCTATCAGCGATTTAAAAAAAGCAGTATTGCCGATTTATAATCTCGTAAAACCACTATATGAAATTTATTTAAATATTAAAAGAAATCTTGCCAAATAATTCAAATGAGCAAAATATTAAAAAAATTATCGGGAACTATAGAATCTCCAAGTATAATTAA
>JBBTBN010000006.1:29841-53340 GCA_038043645.1 Nanobdellota archaeon | reverse complement strand
AAAATGGAAAAATAAAACTTCAGTTAGAAAAAAATTCTGGTGAAATTTTGGTTACGATAAAAAAAGTTTAATTATTTCTAAAATTCGCAACCTAAAATTTTCTTTATTAATTCTTCAATTTCCTTAATTTTATCTTTATTTAATGAAACATGCAAACCTTGATTTGTTGATTTTGTTATTAAATATCCTTGTCTAATTAATTGTTCAGCAATTTTCTTGATATCTTTTCCTAAATGGCTGGGAAATCCACGCCTTAATGTATCAAATGGCGTATGGACTCCGCCAATTACTCTTTTTCTCCTTAGATGATAAAGCAAAGTTGCTTTTATCTTATCTTCATCTCTAAAATCCATGTAAAAATAAATAATAAAGAACTTTTAAATGTTTCTATGTTTAGAATATAAAAACATAAACAGAAAGATATATAAAAGGAAGATATTATGATAATATTATAAAAAATGGAAAATAAAACAATATTCATAGAAGTCTTTGGAAATAATCCGATAATAAAAGTTTTAAATTTTCTTATAACTTTTCAGCTATTTGATTATCCATTAACAGAGATAGCAAAAAATTCAGAGGTAAGTTATTCTACTCTTCAAACTTTTTGGGATAAATTAGAAAAAAATAATATCGTTATAAAAACAAGAAGAGTAGGAAAATCAAATTTGTACAAACTTAACGCAAAAAATCCTGCCGTCAAACAACTCTTGAAACTTGATTGGAACTTAATTAAAGGCGCAGAGCAAGAAATTTATTCTTAGATTTTAAACAGAAAAATAAGAATAAAATAGTTTTTTATATTCTAAATTATTAATTCTTTTATGCTAAACAAAAAATGGGATTTGAATGCCTTAAACCTTTTTCAAGAGATAAATGATATAAACAAGTTCAAATCTCGTCCGCCAAAAATGTCGAATGAAAGAGGCCAAGTCACGATTTTTATAATCATCGCAATTTTAATTATTGCTGTTGTTGCTTTATTTTTCGTGGAAATCTTCAATTGTCAGGGAAATCTGCAAATCCCGAGACAGCAGAAATACAAAATTTTGTTCAGGAATGTTTAGATGATTCTTTAGAAAAAGTTATTTACAGAATTGGAGAAAATGGAGGATATTATTTCCCTTCAAAAATTTCAACGCCTCTTTTAGATGTTCCTTATTATTTAAAAAATAATCAAAACTTAATGCCTTCTAAAGAAGAAATCCAAGACCAAATCTCCAGAGGAATTGAAAAAGAATTATTTTTATGCGTTGAAAATTCTGCATTATTTCCAGAATATGAAATTACAAAAGGAAAGATGGTTATAGAAACTAAAATTGAACAAGAAAGAGTTTTAGTTGATGTAAATTATCCATTGACAATAATTAAAGGCGAATCAAAATCAAAAATAGAAGATTTTAATTCAGAAGTTCCTGTTAGGTTAGGAATTGTTTATGATGCTGTTGCGGAGTTTATAATTGAGGATTTGAAAGAAGAGGGAATGTGTGTTAGTTGTTTGCTAAAGGTTCTTGAAGAAGATGGTTTGTATGTTAATAATTTTAAGGAAAATGAAAATATAGAAATTTTTATTTTAACTGACTATGATTCAATAATAAATAAAAAGGAGTTTGTATATAATTTTGCAAATGAATACTAAAAATAGGATTTTAATTTCTGGAATTCTAATCTTAATAATTGTTTTTTTATTACTTCAAATTAATTTTATAAATTCTCAGGAACTTACGGAAATTGAAGGAATTACCTCGGAAAATACTTATCACGGAACAGATTATGAATTTATAAATGGGGAAATTATTTTTAACAGCGACGATAGTAAATTAATAATTAATCAAGGAAAAGAAAATGAAATTATTATTAAAGGAAATTCTGGAATAAAAGTCTCTCTGCTGGGAAAAATCAGCATCGCTGAATCTGGCTCTGAATTTAATCTTGATGGCAAGGATTTTAAAAATATAAAATCAGGAGATATTGAGTTTGATACAAGCACAGGAGAAATAACAAAAGTAGATTTTTACACAAATGAAAATATTGGAAATTATAATATAAATGGAAATGAATTTAAGGTTACGGAAAATTCAAGATTTTTTTATGATTCAAAAAATAGGGAATTTAAATTATATGGCGACGCTGAAATTTTAAATGCCAAAGATGTCCGGATTTCCAGCATGAATGATGTTGTTTTAAATTATAAAGGAAATGATGTTTTAGGTGTTTTGAATTTTGACAGCAAGGGAGATTCTTTTATTTCTCCAACTAAAAAAGCTGTAATTAATGGAATTTCAATAACTGGAGCTTCAAGGCAAAATGTTTATGTTTATTTTAATTCTGCAGACGCAAAATCTTCTATAAATGAAAATTATGTTGCGCTTGATGAAAATGTTTTTGAATACAAAAAAGGAAAAGAAACGCAATCATTTCAAGTTGATTTTGAAGTGGGAAATCCTTATCTTAACAATATGGAAGAAAATGATTTCTTTGGGCTTTTTGGAGGGGCTTTAGGAGAAGAAGGTCGCGTGGTTATTACTCCAGGATTTATGGAAAACGAAAAAGAATTTATTCCGTCAATAAAAACTTCCGGAAGTGTCAGCATAATAAATGATGGAATAATATTAGAGCCAATTGAAAAAAGTTCCAGAAGATCAGGAGAATTTATTTTAAGAGATTATCTTCCTGGAAAAGGCAAGGGGGCAGTTGAAACAGTTTCTGTTTCAGATATGACTAAAACAATACAAATCGGCAGTGTTGTTGATAATCAGGGCAGAATTTTTTTCACATCCAACCATAGAACTGGAGAGCCATTAGCTGTCAAAGATTTAACCAGACAAAGTGTCAGCAAATACTCAGATTCATTGGAGTTGCCTTTAGCCCCAGATATTTTTTCTGAAGAAATTAGAATGAGCAAATCTTATGTTAATTTATTTAGCGACAAACAGATAATGACTCTAACTCAAAATTACAAAACAGCAAACAGAGGATTAGAAAATTTTCAGAATAGCGAAAAAGATGATTATTTAAAAGCTTTTCAGCAAAGTAATCTTGGAGAAAAAAAGGGAACAGACTATTATAATAAACTTAAAGAGATAGTTACCGATCCAACATTAACAAGCTCTGAAAAAACTGGAAATATTAACAAATTAATTCAAAAAAATGGTCCTCCTCCAAAAATAAAAGCTTCTAATCAAGTCGTTGGTTATATAAGGGACATTTCAGATTTGGCTTTTGAGCTTGAACAAAGAGGAGTTGACGCACCTTTTAGGAGAGAGGATTTTTTAGGAGCTAAGGAAATCAAAGGCATAGATAAAATCATGAGAGATGAAGGCATTAGTTATACTAAAGCATTTGATGAATATCATAAAAGAACAGGCATGGAAGTTGGACCGAGAATAATATTTCTTGATACTTCTATTCCAGTAAAAATCTGGCTTGAAGCACTTGAATATTAAAAATTGGGATTTTTAATAATTAAACCATTCCCAAGAAGAATATTTTTCTGGATTTTCTGAAATTTTTTCCTTATAAAATTTAATTTTTTCAGTTATTTCTGCTTGTTCTTTCAAATATTTAGATACTTCTGGACTCTCCAAATCTATTCCTTGATATTGATAAATCTCTTCCTTAGAATATAAATAACCGCTTTCCGAACTTGCTAAATAATACATCTTCTCATAATTAATTCCAAGAACGGGTCTGTCTTTTTTTGAAAGTTCTATTTTCTGAAATTCCTTTACTAAATCAATAGCAAGATTATAATAATTTAAAGCTTCATTATCCAAAGAGTTCTTTTTTCCTTTGTTCATTATATCTCTATTATTATAAATTATTCCTTTAAGGTTCCAAAGTTCCGATTGTTTAGGATTTAATTCTAATGCTTTATTAACTATTTTTATTGCTTCTTCAAAATTATAGTTTGGATTTCTAACTGGTTTTCCTAAATAATATGCTTTATAGTAATATGCAGGAATACATAAAGAATCTAATTCTATTGCAGTGTCTAAAGTGTTTAAAACTTGACTAAATATTTTCTCTGCAATTTTTATTTCTTCTTCTTTTTCTAAATGTAATTTTCTTACTTGATAAGATAAAGATTGCGCTTTTATAGTATGGGAAAAAGCCCACATTTCTTTTTCATTCATATTTTTCAGGTAAATTCCTTTTTCAATAGTTTCTTTAGGTATGTAAAATTCTTCAATAAAATATTTATCCTCGTCGTTAAGCGGAAATTTTCTTTTTAAAAAAAGAGGGGATTCATTGTCCCAATTAAAATCTCCTTTGTTAACTGAATTATCTGGATTTAATGCATCATGTTTTCCGTCGGGATCCCAGCGGACAAAAAGATGATACTTTCCTATATACGACGGAGTCATAACTAAATTAATAGGCAAATTATAAAAATCTCCGAGGGCATAATACATATAAGCAGTTTGATAACACTCTCCCTGTATTCTACAAATTTGGTCGCGCATCACAGAATCCATTTTTAAAAACAAATTTTGAGCTTCTTTTTTTGACAGCTCTGAAGCTGGTTTTTTTGGAATGTATTTTTCCATTCTCTTAATAACTGTGTCCAAAGAATTTTCTTCCAAACTTGCGCAGGTTGTCGCACCATTTAATGGCTCGTTTTCAAATTCAATTAATTTGTGAATTAAAGTTGGATAAGTTTTGGTTCTTGATTTTTGAAGTTCATTGGAAACTTTTTTGGTTTTTTCTTGGTAATTTTCTTTTTCTTGTGTTTGCGCATGCGCATTAAAATAGGAAGCTCCGATTATGCCTAATCCAAGAATTCCCGTTTTTAATTTTTCTAATAAATTCTTTCTGTTTCCCATAACCTTAAGTATAAAGCTCTCCTTATAAATATTCCTTTTGTGTAATTCTTAAGGGACTACCAATTAAGAGTGAATTTTCTACTGATTAATCTATTTTAATAATCTCTTTAATCTTTAAAGACACTTTTTTATAGTCTAAATTATTATTTCAATTATGTTAAACAAAAAAGGGGATTTGAATATTTCATTTGGGTGGCTTTTTGCAATTATTGTCGGCGCAACAATTCTTGTTTTAGCAATATACGGGGCGACAAAAATTATTAAAACCGGTCAGCAAGAAGGACAGGCAGTCGGAGCAAAAGAACTCGGAGTTTTATTAAATCCTCTTGAAACTGGTTTTAAATCAGCTATTTCAACACCTTTACAATTAAGAGTTGAAACAAGAATTTTTAATACTTGTTCTGATTTTGGAAATTTCGGAAAACAGGGAATACAAACTTCTGAATTTAGTTTTAATAAATGGACTCTCCCCGGAGTTGAATCAAGTTTTGAAAATAAATATATTTTTTCTAAATCACCGACAGAAGGGAAAAAATTTTATATCTTTTCCAAGCCATTTGAATTTCCATTTAAAGTTTCTGATTTAATCTATTTAACCTCTGAAAATGAAAAATATTGTTTTGATTTTAGCAATGCCCCGCAAGAAACTGAAGATATTGAAGAAGAAATTTTACAATTAAATCAAGCAAATTTGGTCGCAAACTGCACAAAAGCAGATAGTCAAACAACTAAAGTATGTTTTAAATCTGGAACAGGCTGTGATATTAATGTAAATTATAATACAAAATATGTTCAAAAAAAACAAGACAAAATTTATTTTGAAGGAGACGCTTTAATGTATGCTGCAATTTTTTCAGATCAGAAAATATATGAATGCCAAGTTGAAAGATTAATGAAAAGAACAAAACAACTTGCCGAAATATATAAAGAAAAAGAATTAATTGTTTCTCAAAAAAATTGCGTAAGTAATTTAGCAGGAGATTTAGATTTATTAATCAGCAGTTTAGAGAATGCAAACGATTATAAAATAATTAATAGCGTCAGCGATTTAGTTGAAGATATTAAAAATAAAAATAAATATTCATCATGTTTATGGTAAACGAAAATGAATTTTAAAGTAAGAAAGGGGCAAATGAAAATTCAGCAAATGGGGATTTCTTTTAGAAAAAGAAATCCTACAATGGCAAAGAAAACTACAAGAGTTCATTCGAAGAGTTGGTTGCTGAATTTAAATAAAAAATCCCAAATGAAAATTCAGCAAATGGCTTTTATGCTAATCGCGGTTATGATATTTTTTGCTTTAGTGGGTTTACTTGTTGTGACTATTGGATTTTCTGGATTAAAAGAAAAGGCAACAGCCTTGCAGGAAAAAAATGCAATGTTATTAGTTTCAAAATTAGCAAACTCTCCTGAATTTTCCTGCGGGCAAGATATTGGAAGCAAAGAGAATTGCATTGATTTAGACAAAGTATTTGTTTTAAAAAATAAAATAAATAAATATAAAAATTTCTGGGGAGTTTCTGGAATTGAAATAATAAAAATTTATCCTAAAGAACTTCAAGAAAAAGAAATTGAGTGTATTTCTTCAAATTATCCAAACTGCAATAAAATAATTCTAAAACCTGGAATAGGAATTTCTGCAGAAAATTTCGTTTCACTATGCAGAAAAGAATTTGATTCTGAGAATGATATGACTTATAATAAATGTGAATTAGGAAAAATACTTGTGAGGTATGAAAAAATACAATGATAAGAAATAAAATTAAATTTAATAAATCTGCTACTCGCGCCCGCACTCGCAATAATATAAATAATTATACAAATCAGCTACTCTCGTGCAAACGCTCGCAAGAAGAGATGATTGGATTTGCTTTAATAATTATTTTAGTTTCTGTGATTTTGCTGGTTTTTTTGGCATTTTCATTAAACAAGCCAAAAACTGAAATAGAAAGTTATGAAGTTAATAGTTTTCTTCAAGCAACTTTGCAATACACTACCAATTGTCAGACATCTTTAGGAAATAAAAAATTTAATACTCTTCAAGATCTTGTTTTTGAATGTGATCTTAAAAATAAATGCTCTAACGAAGAAGACACTTGTAAAATATTAAATGAAACACTAACGGACTTATTAGATGAATCTTGGCCAACAGGAGAAGACCGACCTAATAAAGGATATGAATTAACAATTAATACGCAAGAAAATTTAATATTAAGCATTCAAGAAGGAAATTTAACAAAAAATTGCAGAGAAAGTTACCAAAGTTTTTCTAAATCAAAGTCAAAAAAAGAGTTTACAATTAATTTTAAGGCGTGCTCTTAAAGCTGGATGGACGATTTTTATTTCATTTAAATACTAATCTCAATATTTATCTTATCCACAATTATCTCTGGCTTATGCCTAATGCGGTTTTTGGTTTTTTCTTCAGTTAATTCAATAAAGCCAAATCTTTCAAGCAATTTAATGTCCTCAGCTACAGACTTAAAATTCCTGTTAAGTTTTTTAGCTAAATCATATATTGATTTTGGGTTCTGAGTTTTTATAACCTGTAACATTCTTGCTTTTTCATTATTTAATAATTGTCTTAAAGCAGATAGTCCTTCAAAATTATAATCTGACTTGGAAATTTGTTTGTCTTTAAGGATGCTGAATATTCCTTTTGATTCTTTTATTGTTATTTCCCGGGTTTTAGAGGTCATTTTTTAAATAAAAACAAACTAAATGTTTTTTCTCTTGTTTTTGAGGTCATTTTAAGATATAGGGTATTTTTTGTTAGATATATAGAGTATATACTTTTCTTTTTATAAATTTTTTGCTTTAAGAAATTAAAAACGTGTGTATAATTAAAGTAATAACACAAGCTTTATAAATAAAACCTTGAAAAAAGAACGTTTTTTGTTGCTTGGTTGGTGAAAGAGTAGTAAGCTTTTTAAAGAAAAATAAATTATGATAAATACGTCTTATTAATTAAGGCGACAAATCTACAGGGAATAGATTTTAATATCTGCCTTGTGGAGATGTTTCAACATTCAGCCTCCCTGTGCTGTAGTTGAAAAAAATGTTGCCTTCGGCAACATACGGGGGAAATATTCCCTAGATATAGATGAAAGGAGGTTAATTAAAAAAATATGAAAATTAATTTTAAAAAAATTTCGGCTGTTGCTGCTAGTTTACTTATGACTGGTTTATCTGCTGGAGTTGTTGCTGCTGCAAATTATCCTGCTCCTTTCGTAGAAAGTGGTGTGGCTAATGCGGCAATTGTTCATGGTACAGGAACTGGAGTTTCTGCTCTAGATGCTGTTGAAGCTGGAAACATTCAAGCAGGTCTTAACTTGCTTGTAACAAGTACAAGCTCAACTCTTACTGGAGATGTTGTTCAATTGGACAAATCTAGTGATCACTTAAACGTAGGTGATGCAATAAATGGACCTTTTGGAACAACTGTTGATGACAGTGACCTTGATTTATTAGCTGATGGAGTTTATGTTGCTGAAGATTCAGATACATTTGATTATGAACAATCAATAACTTTAGGTGCTCCTGAATTAGCTCATTTCAGAGATTCTGATTATGAGAATTTAGCTGGACTTAGTAGTAAAACACCAACTATTGGAGTAAATATTACAAACAACCAGTTGATTATGAACTATACTATTGATTTCCTTGATGACGCGGAATCAGATGTAGTAAGTAATGAGCTTGATGATCTTGAAGGTAGTTTCTTACCTTTATTTGGTAAACAATTCTATGTCTCAGATTGGGACAATGGAACTACTGCAGGAACAACAGGAAAACTTACTTTGCTTGACACAGGTGTAAAAGGAGTTGTTAAGGAAGGAGAAGTTCAACCACTTACTCTTGGAACAACAACTTATGATGTTGCTATTGACTATATAGATGCTGATAGTACAGCATTATCAATTAATGGAGTAATAACTTCTGATTTATCAGAAGGAGAAACTGAAAAATTAGCTGATGGAACATATGTAGGAATCACTGATGTTAGAAGACTTGAAGTTGGCGGAGAAGTTGGAACAGTAGAATTTAGTTTAGGTGCAGGAAAACTTGAACTTGAGAACAATGTTGAAATCCAATTAAACGACGACACTGTCTCTAATGTTAGATCATTTCTTTTTATGGGTACACCTTCGGGTGCAACATCAAAAGTAGATAAAATAGCAATTGAATGGAAATCAGAAGATGAAACATTCATTACACCAAAATCTGAAGTTTCACTGCCTGGATTAGGTGGATTAAAATTCAGTATGACTGAATTTGTAAGACCTACAGAAGATAAAATTACAATAGCTGGAGATACTGATACGAGTATTGAACTAAGCGTTCCAATTAAAGATGGAACAGCAGGAATAAACTTGCTATATAGTAACTCTACTGGTAATTTTATTGGAATTGGTGAAGCTGCTGATAAAAGATTAGCAACATCCCCTACAACCAGACTTACATTTTGGGAAAAAAAAGCTACTGCAGACTACCATACATATTTTGTAGCTACATATAATGATAGTGATAATGGAGAATCTTATTTATTAAGATTAAAACCAAGAAAAGATGGCACTATTAGAAATGTAACAGATGTTTATAATGTAGTTACTGGAGAAAATGAAGCTACAGATAAAATAGCTACTAATGTAATTAAAATTGGCGATGTTCAATTTACTATTGAAACAGTTGCTGTAAATGATACTGATGAATGGGTAAATATTACAGCTGGTACAAATACAAATTTTAATACTGTTTTTTCAACAGGTGGATTGAAATTTTATTTGCCTTATAATGTTGGTAATGTTTCAAGTCAAAATTCCAACGACCACAATAATGAAATCTATGGTATATACAACACTGTTGTTCAAACTAGAACAGGTGCTATTAACTTATCCAATGATGCGCTTAATTCAAGCGTAGCTGGACATAGTTCTGATACCTATTTCCTTACAATGGATGGAGAGGATAAAGACGACAACATTGTTGGTGGAACTGCATTTGAAATACAACTTGATCAAAATACAGATGGAGATTTAGAAGTAGATCAAATAAACACAACTGGAACATTTTCAGGATCAGGAGGTGTAAGAGGTAAAGAACAAGGAGATACAAACATCTATGAAACATATGTAGAAGATGCTGTTGCTCCAAAAATACTTCATTATACAAAACCAGATAGAGATTATGCAGAAGTGTATTATCCAACTGGAAACTCTGAATCTTATGCAAAAGTGTTCTTAACAAGCACTAGTGCAACGAGTGTGCCAGAAGGTGGAGCTGTTCTTGTAAAAGATAGCGAAGTTAGTAGTGTAGCAACAAAGAATCTTATTATTGTTGGAGGAAGCTGTATTAATTCAGCTGCTGCAACATTAGTTGGAGGTGCTTCATGTGGAAGTGCATGGACTACTGCGACAAGCATAGGTTCAGGGCAATTCTTAGTAAAAGCATATCCTGATTCAACATTAACAAGCGGATTAGCAATGCTAGTTGCTGGTTATGAAGCTGCAGATACTCAAGCTGCAAGTACTTATGTAAGAACACAGACATTTGATTCAAGTGCTGTTGCTTACACAGGACCTGTAGTAAGTGTATAAATAAGTTTAAATCAAAAATTTTATTTTTTATTCATTCGAGGGCAAAAAACCCTCGAATCTTTTCTTTTTTTAATGCTCTTGACGAAGTTTTGTTAAATTGTAAAAATACTTGCTCGCCTCTTTTTCTCGGGAAAAGTTGTTATTGGCAGATAATTTTTGCCGCTTTCCAATATTTTGCATTTTCCCTTCGGAAAATGTTATTTGCTTCGAAATCTTCTCCCGACCCCGTTCGTCAATTTTTATAATTTCGCTGACGCATATTTATTACTCGCGAAGTCGCTCGCCTTCGTCGTATTTCTTCGCTAAGAATTTGTTATCGCCGTAAAAATATTTTAAGTGAAATTAAATCTGAATAAGTTTGGAAAGTATGTCATTAAATAAAAATTCAATAAAGTTTATATAATAAATTTACATAACAAAAATATGATAAGAAAAACTACATTAAAAGATTTGAAGCAAATTGCAAGATTATATTTTATTGAAATGTCAAAGCAATTTAAAGATGTCGGAGAAAAACCTCTAACTGCAAAAGAATTTGAAAAAAGATTAAAAAAGAATTTCAAAAAAAATAAAATGTATGTTTTGGACATTGAAGGTATTAAGGGGTTTATCTGGTATTTCAAAGAGAGAATAGAATATAATTTAGAAGAAGTGTTTGCTGTTGAAAAAGGAAAAGGTTATGGCAAATTATTAATGAATTTTTTATTAAAGGAAGCAAGAAAACAGAAAATCCAAAAAATAAATTTAGATGTTCACTTCAAAAACAAAACAGCACAAGATTTTTTTGAAAAATTTGGATTTTCTAAACGAACAATTGAAATGTCTCTCGATTTATAAAAACGCTGATTGCAATTAACTTAACATAAAGTTTTTATATTGCATATTTTATTTATTTGTATGAGAAAAATAATTTCAAAATCAGAACACGAAAAAAAGAGAAAAAGAAATTTATTGGTAATTGGAATCATTTTAATTTTTGTTATGTTTGGGAGCGTGTTCGGAATGATTGTTGGTTCATTTGGACAAAATTCTTCAGAAAAAAATAAAATAGAATATAATGAATATAAATTTTCTAATGAAAACAATTTGTGGATTACTTCAATAAATAACGTAGATTTTAGTTTTAGATATTCGCCTCTTGAAACAAAAGATATGGAAATAATTTTAAAAAATATAAATAATTATTACAACAAACCATTATATGTATATTCTGAAGATGCAAGTTCTGAAATTGAATTAAAAAGAAATCTCCAGCAGATAGCTACGAGAATACAGCCTGCCTGCTTTAGCAATGAAACGTGCGACGGAGATTTTCCAATAAAAACCTGTTCTGATAACTTCATAATAATTGAAGTTTCTGAAGCTAATGAAACTGGAAGCGAACAAAATGAAGAAGAAATAACACAAAAAGAAAACTGCGTCTATATAAAAGGAGAAAAACAAGATTTAGTAAAATTAACTGATTCATTCCTATACAAAATATTGGATATAAAATAATCAAACTTAAAAATGGGTTTTTCTTTTAGAAAATGGGTTTCTTTTTTAAAAAAAGAAACTACAATGGTAGAAAAATTAAGATAGCAATGTAAAAGAAAACTAAAATAGTAAACTTTTTCTAACGAAAAAGATTTAAAGACATAATTCTAAATAAATATTATGGAAAACAACGACGATAATTTAGAAAGTAAAAAAAGTCTCTCGGCTGAAGAGGCGTTAAATGAAATTGTAAATTCTGACGAAAAAAAACCAGCTAAAAATCAAGCAGAACGAGAAAAAAAACAATTAAGAAATGTGCTTCTTGGACTTGGAATATTTGTAATTGTGCTTGTCCTTGCTGTTTTTTTTATTAATTCAATTAAAAGTTTTGAATACGAGGAAACAAAATTTGATATAGTCAGGGAAGGAGATTTGATATTATATAATACAAAAATAGCTTTGTTTAATGAAAAGGGAGAACAGTATATGAATTATAACTTTTTTTTAAGAAATGACCCGAGAAAATCGGATGTTGAATTCGATGGAGAGCTTGAAATAAAAAAACTTGCAGTAATAAATTCAGAAGAAGAATTTAACTGCGACGGCGACGGAATAATTGCAGTTGCAAATTTAAATCAGCTTTATGAAATGGTTGGAACAAAAGTAATTAGAGATGAAAATGCAACCTGCGATTCAGAAGGAAGATATATGTATATTAATTTAAAATCCGGAGACAAGACAAAAATAGAACAAAGTGGAAATGCGTGTTATGATATTTTAATAAATAATTGCGAGATTCTTGAAGGAACAGAAAGATTTATGGTTGAAACTTTTGCTAAATTGAATGAATAATTTTCTTTCTTTTTCTCTTAACTATTAAATAAATTAATAAAATTATTGCAGATAATAATAAGATTATTATTAATATTAAATTCATATTTGCTTTTATTAATTCTGAATTATTTCCAAACAAGTATCCAAGATAAATTAATATAGATATCCATATTCCTGCCCCTAAAGAAGTGAACAAGCAAAATTTAAAAAAATTCATTTTAGAAAATCCAGCTGGAAGTGAAATTAACTGCCTAACTACTGGAATAAGTCTTCCAATAAATGTAGTTATCTCGCCGTGTTTTTTAAAATAAATATCTGATTTTTCCAATTTTTCTTTATTTAAAAAAAATGCTTTTCCGTATTTTGAAACTAAAAAATTAATAGTTCTTCTTCCTAAAAATAAAGCTAAATAGAAATTTATTAATGCTCCAGCTAAACTTCCCAATAATCCAGCAATAAATACTGGAACAAAATTCATCTCTCCGCTCGCAATTAATGCTCCTGCAGGAATCATAACAATTTCGCTGGGAAATGGAAAAAAAGAACTTTCAATAGTCATTCCAATAAAAATTCCAATATAACCCATGTCTTTAATAAAAGCAACTAAAATTTCTATAAGCTGATAAAACCAATCTAAAATTATCATTTATTTTTCTTTAATTTTTTAATTAAGGATTTAATATCTGAATATACTGGAATTTCCTTAATTTTAAATGCTTTTACTTCAATAAACCAAATTAAAACAACAAAAAGTGTAGCCCCAAAATACCAAAATAATTTATGGGTTATATCAAAAAAATTTTGCGAAGAATAAATAAACAATAAAGAAAAAATAAAAATTCTAAGAATATTTAAAATCAAAAAAAAGCCAAAAGAAAACAAAAGCATCTTAATTCTTTTTTTAATTTTTATATTTGGAATTGAAAAATTGAGAATAAATAATAAATAATATGCGGAGCCGGCAATACAAGCGCCAATTATTTCAATAAAAAATCTATCAGAAATTTGAAAAGTCCGTTCAATCAATAAAACTTCTTTAAAAAAAATTTTAAATAATCCTAAAAGAGGATAAATTGTAAGCGGTGTAAAAACAAAATAAAAGATAAAAAGATTTGGAATCGCTATTAGAACAATAATCAAATATCTGATAAAAATGTTTCTTAATTTCATTTCTATTAAAAAGGTTAGTTATTTAAATAATTTGATATTTAAAAAGTTATGAATAACTTAAAGGTTTTAAGAAACAAAAAGATAGCTATTCTCTTTATAGTATTAAGTTTTGCAATTATATTAAGTTTTGTTTTTGATAATTTAATTGTCCAAAATATTTCAAAATTAAGAAATGTTTTTTTAGATGAAGTTTTTTTAGGAATAACTTTTATCAGCTCGGAAATAATAATTTTCTTTTTTTTAACAAGTTTATTTTTATGGCGAGAGCATAAAAGAAAATGGATTTTGCCGTTATGGCTAACTCTTGGCTTGTCAGCAATGGTTGGTTTTTTGCTTAAGATCGCGATTCAAAGACAAAGGCCGTTTCAATTAGGAATTGTTTCTATATTGCCTGTTTTAGAAAAAAGCAGTTATTTAATCTGGAATTTTTCTTTTCCTTCATTCCAGGCAATGTTGGTTTTTTGCGCAATTCCAATAATTTCAAAAGAATTTCGTAAAATAAAATGGGCTTGGATTATCTTTGCAATTTTAGTTGCATTTTCAAGAGTTTATTTTGGATTGCATTTTTTAAGCGACGTTATTATCGGTGGAATTTTAGGATATTTAATTGGAATATTTGTTATAAAATTAGAAGAGAAAAATAATTTTGGGGAAAGAATATATAAAAGAATTTTTAAAAATAAAAGAGTTTATATAAAAATAAGGGAAAAATAAAAAATAAAATTAAACTTGAGAGACTTTTAAATAAAAAATAAAATTATTTCTTAGAAGCTTTTACAATAAGCACAATAATTATTGCGATTACAATTGCGCTGATTAAAGCAATTAATATTGCAACTAAACTATCGCTGTCAGAAAGATTTAATCCTTGTCTGCCTTCAATTCCAACTTGAACTGGCTGAGTTTTAAGAAGTTCTTTTTCTGATGAATAAGCTTCTATATTGAAAGTCTTGTCTCCATCTGCTTTTTTGTCAACATCTAAAGTTACCCAAACATCTCCTGATTGTCCAGCAGCGAGTGTTAAAGTGTTATTTACCTTAGCATTTGAAGCCCAATCAGAATATCCTGAAAGCGCAAAAGTGTAAGTTTCTGATTCTGTTCCTGTATTTTTAATTGTTGATTTAACAACTAATGATTCTCCAGCTTTTCCGCCGGATTCTAAACTAGCAGAGATAGTTAATTGAGGATCAACACAATTTCCAGCTATAGTTAAAGGGAAATTAAAAGTATTTTTTGAAATCTCGTCGTATTCAGAGTTATCTACATCCCAATCATAAGAGGTTTTCATATCCAAGTTATAAATTTTTTCTTCAACATTTGCCGGAATATTAAATGTGAATGTAACTGAGGTCATTTCTCCTTGATCTAAATCACCGACAATTGTTTTGTTTTCACTAATTCCAAGTTCAGAATTGAAAAGGGTAATCATTATTTGATCTTCAAAGTCTCTGTCACCAATATTCCAAATATCTGCTGAAAAAGTAACTTTTTGTTCGCATTGAGCTGTTGCAGGTAAAGGTAAAGTTTCTAAATCAACAACAACTGCTTCATCATCATTTGCTACATTGATTGAAATATCTGCTTCATATTTTGAAACCCCAAAGGCAGTCAAATCATTAGACTGAGCTATACAATCTGTAGATTCTCCTCCAGAAGGGAAAGCTTTTATTTTAACATCATAATTTCCGTTAGCGTTGAATTCTGCAGGATTTACTCTAAATACAAAAGTATGTTTAGCGTCATCTCCTTCATCAACATCTCCGAATTCAAATTTTTCTTCATCTTCACTTAACCAAATCATGTCTCCTGCAACATTTTGTCCAGTGCTGCTAAATATTCCTAATTCAAATGTAAGATCATTTAAGTCATATGCTCCAGTACTTGAAACTCTGTTGTTGTCAAATTCAACTTCAATTTCAATAGTATCCAAAGGCTGCCATTCATTGTCCTCGCCATTTCCTTTATTTGCAATATTAACTCCTAAAACTAAATTAGTATCACTTGAACCAGCTGTGCAAAAACTATTATAAACAATTACTGTTCTTGTAATTGGAGTTGCAATATTTCCATTTGAATCTTGCGCGCTATAAATTACTGAATATGTTCCTGCAACAAGAGTATTAACAGTAGATACAGAAGTAACAACTATAGTTGGACTATAATTATCAGTTGCTGTTGCTCCAGCATTAGTGTATGTGCTTCCAAGAGCAACATATTCAAGAGAATTTCCAGTGATGGTAATTACTGGTTTAGTTGTATCTTGAATTTTTATTTGAACTTGTAAAGAGGAAGTGACTAAAAAAGAATTCTCTATTCCACTTAAAGTTAAAGTTCCGATATAATTTCCAAGAGTTTGGCTAGCCGGAATAGTGAATGTTAAAGACATTTGATTACTTGTGGTGCCTGTTGCTAAAGGACCAGGACTAATATCTCCAATAATAGTAGACGCAGAAGTTAAAGTGTTTGAACCACTTGTTAAAGTTAATGGCATTGGCGCAAAAGTAATTCCAGTTACACTATAAGTATCTAAGATTGTATCAACATCTTGCGCACTAAATGAAATTGTAACTATCTGGGGGCTAGTTGAATATTCAAGAGTAGTTGTATTTCCAGAAACTCCTGTAAATGCAACAGCTGCGCTAATAAAACCTAAAACAAATACCAATGCAAAAATACTTGCAATCATCAATACCACATTCTTCGATTTCATTTTGATGTAATTCTGAAATTAGGACACTTTATAAACATTTCCATTATTCAAAAGATATATTGATTTATGCATTTTGGTGTTTATGAAAATTACTAACGAAAAGAGGATTGTTATTTACTCTTAACAAAGCATTATGACAAATCAAAAAATAAAGTTATTACTATGCTTTTAAAAAATAAAAAAAGTTCCGAACAAATTCGGAACCTCGTTTTTAAAAAAGAATAAAAAATTTATTTAATTAAACAATTTTCCTATAACTCTTGATTTAAAAAACCTTTTTCTCTCTGCCTTTTCGGGTTTTATCCAACAAGTTGTTATTCCATCCTTAGCCATTGTTGCTTTCCATCCTACTCCAGGACTTTTTAAATCTGAACTTTTTCCTAAACGATCTGAATATAAACTACTAACTTCTGAAGAACCAACACCAGGCAGATCTAATCCTATATCAGAACCAGGATCAGTACGTGCTTGTAAATATCTACATGAACCTTCTTTAATGTTCCAATAACAACCACTTACCGTATTACAGATATCACCAGAGTTTATCCTGCCACATCGTTCCTGCACAGCAGAAACAATTGATATACCTAACAAAAGAATTAAACTCACGCTTAAAACTAAAATCATTAAATTTTTTTTCATTTTTTACCTCCTTATATTTGTATCTTTAGAAATCTTTGATTTCTATTATTATTATTATGTTTTTAAATATTTCGGGGATTAAGGAGAGATTAAAAATACGCTTGCAAATTATAAAAATTATTACATGAATAAGTTTGAAAATTATTAATTATAACAAATTAACCTAAACCTCAAACTTTCAGAACTCAAAAAATAAAATCATCCCCTATATTTCTTAAGAGTCTCTATTTCTTTTTGGGCTTTTTTTATTCTATCTGATGCGTCGCCAATAAGTTCGTTCACATTTTTTGAATCAAATGCTTTTGGCTGAACATCGCTTAATTTTGTAACTTTTATTTTGCGCGGAGCTGGATTATAATAGCTCTTAAAAATAAAGAACACCATTGCAAACAATAAAACAAGAGCGCCTATATAATATAGTCCTTTAAATGACTGCTTTTCTTTAGCTTCCTTTTCTCCATCAGATTTTAAAAAAGCAAAAGATAAAAAATTTGAATTATTTTTTAGAATCCTGCTCTGTCCGGAATTAAACTTTTTCAACAGAACTAGTTTTTATCACCTAGATAATCTTCGAAGTTCTTCTTTTTCCCTAATCATCTTTTCTCTAAGGTCTTTAATTTGCTGCTTTTTTTTAAGACCGCCTATTTCATCCTGCGCCTGTTTTATTTTTTCTTCTGCCTCTTTAATAAGATGACTGAAATTACCGGAATCTTTTCCAGAGGAGTTTCCATATGGCGAGTTAATTTCACTTAATTTTCTCACCTTGATATTCGGATTTCTTTTTGTTCGTAAAATTCTAAATGTAAAAAAAGCTATAGTTAATGCTAAAACTGCTCCGATTATATAATAGAGAAATTTAAAAGATGACTCGCCTTTATCTTGTTTTACTTCTTCAGATTTTTCAAATTTTAAAAAAGAACCTAAAAATGATAAAAAAGTGATTTCATTATTTTCTACGCTTTCATTTGTTTGATTATTTAAAATGGGGGCAATTATATTTTCTTCCGTAGAATTAGTTATATTAATATTAGTAATATTGATATCTCCTATTACATTTCCAGAAATTGTCGGAGTTTTTTTAAGTTCATATCCATTAGGAATAATCTCTAAATAAACAGGGTCTCCTGCAACATAATTTTCCCTATACTTTTCAGACGAAATTGTTTTGTCTGATTTTTTTAAAACAACCATTAAATCAAAAACCAGCGCATCTCCTTCATAAATAAATGTTGCGTCTCCATAAGCATCAGAAGTTTTTTTGTAAATTGCAAAAGAACTATAATCTGCGTCGGGGTCCAAAATAGTTAAATGAATTTCAGTAAATTCTGGAGTTTTAATTTTAATCTCTGTCTCTCCAGCTAAAACAAATTGCACAGCAAATAAAAATAAAAATAAAACTACTAAAATTTTTTTTATCATATTAATATTGATAAAAGCCCATTTATAAATTTTTTTATATTGGTTTGATAATATAACAAAGAATAACTTCTGGTTTTAACAGAAAAGTATTTATATAAAATCAACTTTTAAAAGATTAATGGTGTTAAAATCAAGAGAGAATAATCTCGGGGCATGGGCTTTTTTAGTAGGGGTTGTGCTTGCAGTCATTGTCGGAGTTTTTACAACTTTAATTCAAATTCCTTATTTAATTAAATATAGCGCGCAAATTTACGGACTTTTAGTTTTCATAGGAATAATTGTTGGAAGTTTTATAAAAGTTGAAGGAAAAGAAAATCACACCTTTCTTATTGCTGGAACCATCTTAGTAATAATAAGCAGATTTGGAAGAGAAAGCGTGATAGGCTCTTTAATCGGCCTCGGACTTGGAGACGCTGTTTCCTCTATTTTTGGGGCTTTACTAATATTATTTATTCCTGCGACGATAATTGTAGCTTTGAAGACGGTGTTTAGTGTTGCAAAGGTTTGAAGAAATTTTAATTTCAAAGGAAAGAAAATATTAAGAAAGTTTAAAAGATAAATACCGAAGATTTTAAAAGTTTGAATAAGTTTAATTCTTTATGGAAGATTCAAAGAAATGGATTAAAAAAGCAGAAGAAGATTTTGAAACTGCAAAATATAATTTAGAGGGTGGAAAAACAGATGCTGGTTTTTTCTTTCTGCAACAATCTGCTGAAAAAGGGTTAAAGGCAGTTTATTTAATAAAATTCAAAGAGTTGTTAAAAACTCATGATTTATTTATTTTAGCAAAAAGATTAAATGCTCCAAAAGAAATTTTAGGATATTGTAAACAATTGACTCCAGCTTATCAATATACAAGATATCCAGATATTTCTCCCATTGAAAAAATTGAAGAACTTGAAGATGATTTTATAAATTATTGTAAAGAAATATTAAAATGGTGCAAAAAAAATATTTAAATAAACAACTAAAAGAATTTTTAAAAAATTTAACTGAGGACATTAAAGTAGATGAGATTATTTTATTTGGAAGCAGAGCAAATGGAAATGCAAAGAAAGATAGCGATGTTGATTTAATAATTGTCTCAAAAGATTTTGAAGAAATGAATTTTTTTGAAAGAGTGAGTAAAATGTATGATTATTGGAAAATTGATTTACCTGTTGATTTTTTGTGCTATACTCCAGAAGAATTTAATAATTTAAAAAATAGAATAACTATTGTAAGTGAAGCTTTAAAGAAAGGAATTGTTTTGAATTAAATTTCTTTATAAGGTTTATCCGCTTTTGATGCTTTACTAATATTATTTATTCCTGCGACGATAATTGTAGCTTTGAAGACGGTATTTAGCGTTGCAAAGGTTTGATTAAAAATTATATTTTCTTGTCCATCCAAAGATAATTATGTCCTTGGATAAATCCTTGTTTTTTCATAAATTTGATTATTCCCCCACCATCTTCATTGTTTGCCCAACCATAAACATTTGTAATTCCCATCTTTTTTAATCTCTTGATACATTCTTTATATAAAATATTAGCTATTCCCTGTTTTCTATATTTTGGCAAAATTGCTAAATAAACTAAACAAGCATATTTATTTTTTAGGGGTTTTTTCTTATCTTTTGCATGAGCGCAAATAAATCCAATCAAATGTTTATCTATTTCTGCAACAAGAAAAACATGTTCTTTATTTTTAATTCGTGATTTAAAATCATCTTTATCCATGAATTCTTCTGTTGAACTAACTTTAAGTTCAGGAGTTTGTTTTCCAATTTCATACAATTTTTTAAAATCATTTAAATTAGCTTCACGAATTATCATTATCTATAATATATTAAATTATTTAATAAACTTTCTAAAAATAAAAACTTAGAATTAAACTTAACAGAAATTAGTAATCTGCAAATTTATCTTTAGCAGGTTTTGCAGGAGGAAGTTCTTTTTGAATTCTAGCAAAAGAAGGCGTTGCAACAATAAGATTTTCATGTCCTGCTATACTGCCTCCAAGAGCATCGACTGTCTTTTTAATTTTTGACACTGCTCTCTTTAACTCAACAGGATCTTTTTGTTTCAAAACTCTGAAATCAACAATTGCAATGGTGTAACCGTCTCTTAAAGCATTTAAAATAACGTTTACATCTTCATATTGATTTAATGTAAATAATTTCACAAGAATTTTGGCTTGTTTATTTCCCTCTTGCTCTAAATCAATTTCAAGATACTCATCTTCTCCAGATTCTCCGAGAGCATTTGAAAAAACTCTTTTTATTGTGTCCATTACCATATTAGATTATTGTTTGATTTGATTTATAAATATTTCGGGTTTAAGATATATATTATTTACCGATAATTTGTTGCCAAAGCTGTTCAAGTTTTTCTGAAAAAGAGTTTTCCTGTTTTTCGATAGCTTTTATTTTTAAATTTAAAAATTTCTCTTTTTCAGATAACTCTTCTACTATTTTGGATTTCGGCACCTTAATCATTAGCTGACCAATTAATTTATATGCGTCTTCCTGAGAATTTCCTATTTCTTTTAAAGCGGACTGTGTCTCTGTCAGTTCCATCTGAAAGGCCTGTTTTTGAAAAAAAAGATTTTGAAGATTCTGCTCTAAAAATTGCACCTCTTGAATATCTTTATTTCTCTCGTCGGGCATTTTATTATTTGATGACATTTTTGTTTTTTATTTTAAATTATCTTAAAGATAGATAAAAATAATCTCTGATTATTCGGCCTTTACTTTCCTTATTTTTGTTCTTGGCTTATAAAAAATTTTACTTCCGCAAGCAGGACAAACAAATCTTTTTTTAAGATCTTCGTCTTTCAATTTGTTTTTACATTTGAAACATTTATATGTAACCATCTTAATATTTTATATTATTATTATTTAATTTAATTGCGCTTTTTAATGTTTTCATTTTAATTTATCCTCCAAATAGAATACTCTAGACGCAAATTTTTTATTACATTTAGAGCATTTCCAAATTCCTTTAGATAATATTTTTGCGCTCAATCTTTTACAAAAAGGACATTTTTGTTTTACTCTTTGTTTTTCTTCTACTTTGACAAGTCTTGCTTTTGGAGTTTTTCCATATCTTGCTCCAAAACGACCTGCTGATTTTATTTTTTTTGTTTTTACCATTTTAAGATATAATAATAATCAAGAAATGGTTTTTAAAATGTTTGTATTATTCTTTTTTGAATTTAATAATTTCCATCACAAACTTTATTAATCTTTTAAAATCAATTAATCTAAGGGGGCTGTAGTATAGCCTGGCAGTATTCCAGGTTTGGGACCTGGCGACCGCGGTTCAAATCCGCGCAGCCCCATTTCAAGATTTGAACACTCAAATCCCGAGCGTATTGAGAAGCGACAAATTTTAATTATCTATAACGACTTTTCAATGCGCGAGCAGAGTGATTTCGCGGAGGACCACCAACAAGGGTGGTAAGACAAAACTTTACAATTAATAAAATTAAATAACCGAGCGAGGTCGGGAGCGAGCGTTTACGATTTGAGAAAATTAAATTATTAATAACAAATCGTGGGCACGAGTAGCACAGCTCCATTTTAGATTTGAAATTTATTTGGCGTTTGAAAAATTTTTAAATAAAGTCATACGATCCATTTTAATTAAATTCATTTTTCTAACGAAAAATGCAAATCTAAAAATTAGAAATTTAATTTTAAAAAATTACTTCTTTTTTGCTTCTTTTTTTCCTTCTTTTTTAGAAGCTTCTGGAGCAGTAGCGCTTGCTTTTGCCGTCGTAGCCGTCGTTTTTGATGCCTCGCCTTCTTTAGGAGTTTCTCCAGGTTTAACTTCAGTTGTTACGCCACCAACTTTTGCGACGGCAGCCGCAGCTTCAGCAACTTCTTTAGCTACCTGTTCTTTCTTCATTAATTCTTCTTGTTCTTTCTTTACTTTTAAGAAATATTCATCAAGAGATTTTCTTTTTTCCAACGGAGTTTCTGTTAATCCTTTTTCAATTTCTTTAGAAAATTTTCCTTCATCAATTTGATTTCCTAATTCTGAAGCAGGCATATTTTCAACGAGAATTCCCAAGCTAACACAAGTTCCAATTATTGTTTTAACAGATAATTTTAAATCCTTGCAAAGCAAATCTTTTTGCTTAGTTTTTGCAATAGAAATAATTTGCTCAATAGAAGCATTTGCAATTTTTTGTTTTTTTTGAAGACTAGAACCTTTTTCAACACCTAATTCTTTTTTTAATAATTCTGAAACAGATGGAGAAAAGACATTAACTTCAATTTTTTTTGTTGATGGCTCAACGGAGATTTCTACAGGAACTTTTAATCCTTTGAAATCTTTTGTTGCATCATTTACCTGCTGAATTATCTGTCCGACATTTAAACCTAAAGGACCAATCTTCTGAGCCAAAGCTGGACCGGGTTGCATTGCTCCTCCGTCGACTAAAAGTTTAATTATCATTTTTCTTCTCCTTCGGATTCTCTCCTTATAACTCTAACATTATCTAACTTAACTGTTACAGGCAACGGAACAATTGCGCCAAGCAAACTTATTACCACTTCTTCTTTTTGTTTGTCTATCCTTAAAACTTTTGCTTTTTCTTTTTTAAATGGCTCTGCAATTATCTCGACGAGATCACCTTCCTGTATTGAAATATCCTCTACAGAGGGTTGCACCATATTTTCTATTTCTTCATAACTAAGAGTTCTTCCAATTATTTCTTTAACATAAGGCAAATTAAATACTGCCTCTTCTGCTGAATCTCGCTCTTCAGCTTCTAAAAGAACATATCCTCTTAATCCGTGAGGTCTTGAAACAGAATACACTTTGATGTTCTTTTT
>JBBTBN010000006.1:20634-29741 GCA_038043645.1 Nanobdellota archaeon | reverse complement strand
CATATCCTCTTAATCCGTGAGGTCTTGAAACAGAATACACTTTGATGTTCTTTTTCTCTGCCCTATCTGAAATCATATCGAGGGCCCTTTCTTCTTTGTTTGTTGTAACTTTTATAATGAAAATCATTTTCAGCTCCATCTACCTCTTAATTATCTAAGAAGCAGATATAGATATTTAAAATTAATGGTTTATAAAAGTTTGTTTTGCATATAAACTTTTAGACAAAAATTTTCATGACTAAAGCAATTATAAAACCTATAAGTCCGAGGATTAAAATTCCAATTGCTGAAATTTTTGCAACTTTCTCAAATTCATCTTTTGTTGGTTTTTTTAGAGTATACCAAACACGTTTGCATTTATTAAAAAAAGATTTTATTGATTCCATAATTAAATCAGGAGAAAATGGTTTTTAAAATTATTTGAAAAGCAAATGCCCAGATAAACTATTAGAAAAGCTGGATTCTCATTGGACAGATTCCTGTTCGCATTGAGATTTAGCCTGTTGTCATCGGCATTGAACCTGACGACAAATATAGCCAACTAACTTTTATCTAATGATAATCTCCTATTCAGGGAATTATTAAAATAATTCCGAGGAAGCACCACAACTTCATATTTTCACATTAAACTGCTACTAATTGTCGTTGTTGAATTTTATGGCTTAAAATAAATCTAAATGACGCGTTAGTTAACTGGCGTGTAGTCCATCTGATTTTCTGTTGCTCAGGCAGAAAATCTTACGGGCAATAACAATAACAAAAGAGTATTTAAAAATTTTTATGTGTAAATACAAAAAGAATTTTGCTTAAGAATTAAATTTAGGCGAGCCCTATAACAAATTTATTCAATCCGTTCTACCAGAAAAGCTGGATTCCCACTGGACAGACACCCGTCCGCATCGAGGTAAAGCCTGCTGTCATCGGCACTGAACCCGACGACACGTTCAGTTTTTTCTTTTGGCTTTGAATTTATTCTCCAAAAAGACATTGGAGTTGAATTAATTGCATTTGAAATTTCATTTAATTTCTTAATATCTTTTGTTTTTAAAATGGATTCCAATGCATTTGGATTATTAATATCTTTTATCCGGCCATCTTTGCCGACAATATCTCCAACTATTGAATAAGCATCAAATGTTCCATAATTATGAATTACCTCATCTTCTTGATTAGCTGGTTTATAAACTACTCTTGACAAAGTATTTATCCAATTTTCTCTTAAAGATTTATGAATATAGTTTTTTAATTCGTTATTTTTTGAATTTACTGCATCCTCTAAAAGTTCCATTACTTGAATAGAATTTAAAGGAATAGGATTTCCTTTTTGTTTTTCAGATTCATAAAATTCAGCAAGTTTATCCTGATTCATTGAAGAAGTTAATTTATCTGATAATCTATATTTACTTGTTTTTCCTTCTGAATTATATTTACAAATTTCAAAATACCCGGTGATAGGAAGAAAATGCTTTACTTTTAGTTTGATTATTTCTGTCATATTAGTTTCAAAGAAATTTAGTTTAAAAACTTTTCTATTTTGTTACTTTTCTAAAATTAATACATTATCCAAAATCTATTTTTCATTCAAAAAATTCAACTCCTAATTCTTCTTCAAGTTCTTTGTTCCTTAAAGCTTCAGTTGATTCATGACCGCCGGTAATTTGCGCGCTTTTAACTCCCGTAACAATTAATAAAACTCTGATGGATTTATCAAGGTCTTCTGAAATTTGCGCTCCACCGATTAATTTTGCTTCCGGATTTAATTTGTTGCCGACGGTTTCAATAATTAATTTATATTCATCCAAACTCATGTCTGGTCCTCCGAAAACATTTACGAGCGCTCCAGTAGCATTTGAAATATCCACGTCGAGAAGAGGATTGTCTATTGCTTTTTCAACAGCTTCTACTGCCCTATCTGCCGTATCAGACTCTCCCATTCCAATTAATGAAACTCCGCCATTGGTCATTACTGCTTTGATATCTGCAAAATCTAAATTTACAAGTCCGTTTGTTGTTACAAGTTCAGTAATTCCTTTAACGGCATTTGTAAGAATCTCGTCGGCAATTTTAAAAGCAGTCTGCAAAGGCAGTTTTGGAGCTAATTCAAGAAGTTTGTCGTTTGGAATTATAATTAAGGTATCAACAAAAGATTCTAATTTTTCCAAGCCATTCATTGCATTTTCAATTCTTTTTTGTCCTTCTATTGTAAAAGGCAAAGTAACGACTGCGATGGTTAAAGCGCCCTCTTTTTTTGCAATTTTTGCAATTTCCGGAGCAGCGCCTGTTCCAGTACCTCCTCCTAAACCGCAAGTTATGAAAACCATATCGCTTCCAGAAAGTTTCTTTTTTATTTCAGACATTGATTCTTTTGCAGCTTCTTCCCCGATTTTTGGATTGCTTCCAGCGCCAAGACCCTGAGTCAACTCCTTGCCAATAAGAATTTTATGATCTGCATCAGTATATAATAAATCCTGAGCATCGGTATTAATAGCAATTAATTCTCCACCCTTAATTCCAATTTCTTTCATTCTATTCAAAGAATTATTTCCGCCTCCGCCAATTCCAATTATCTTAATTTTAGCAACTTGTTTTTTCAAAAGTTCAGCTAATTCCTTATCAATTTCTTTAACTTCCATACTATTTTTAAAATCCACAGATCTAGCATCCTCTTCTTGGTAAGTCATAGTTAAAAAAAGTTAATTTGATTTAAAAGAATTTCTATGATAGAATGGGGGGATATTCATTATTTATTTATCTTTTTTTATTGTTTGTTTTGTCTCTTTATCTTCTTTAATTTCTGTTTTTGAAACTTCTTTCTTCTCTTCTTCTTTATCTTCCTTTACTTCTAATTCCATTCCAAAGATTTCTTTAAATTTTTCCTTAAATATTCCAACAAAAATTTTAAGCTGTTTATCTGATTCTGGAATTTCATAAATTACTTTTTTATTGTCCTGAACAACGGAAAATTTAAGATCCTGCTTGAAAATAAAGCTATTAAAAGATTTAATTTTCTCATCAATATTCTGAACTATTCTTTTTACATTTATTTCATAAATAATCTCTTTTCCAGCAAGAGGATGATTAAAATCAACCAAAACTCTACCGCCGGAAACAGAAAGAACTTTTCCCATTTTTCCGTCAAAATTTAACATTGCGCCCTGAATAGGATTTATTTTATGTTGGAAAAAAATTTTTATAGGAATCATTTTAACTAAATCACGACGTCTTTTTCCAAATGCTTTTTCAGAAGAAAGCCCGACGATATAATTTCCAGTTTCTTTTCCAATAAGATAATCATCAACTCCGCCGAGAAACATTCCTTCTCCAAGACAATAAATAAGTGGTTTTGTTTCATGAGTATGATCATCTTTGTGCCCTTGAGAAACATGCAACTTATCTAATTCTTCTTTAACATTAGAATCAAAAATATCTCCAGTATCTTTTATTCTTCCCGTAAATTCCATTTCAATGAAATCTTTTTTTTGCAATACCATATAAAATAAGATGATAATTGTTTTTTAAAAGTTTGGATTTAGAAATTTTGTTCAATGATTCTTAATTAAAGATTTATTTTGTGAAGCATAAACCTTTATAAATTTACTTTCTTTTTTTTAAATATGGTGCTAAAAATTATTAATGCTACTGAGGCAAAAACAGGCGCGAATATTATTATTGATGGAATGCCCTGCACTGTGAGAAGTGTGGATATATCTAAAACAGGAAAACACGGACATTCTAAATGCAGGTTTGAAGCTATTGGAATAATTAATGGACAAAAAAAAATTGTGGTAGTTCCGGGACATGACAGATTAGAGGTCCCGTTAGTTGAAAAGAAAAAAGGGCAGATACTTTCTAAATCAGACGGAAAAGCAAATATTATGGACCTTGAAACATTTGAAACAATTGAAGTTTCGTGCCCTGATGCAGAAGTTTTTGCTGAATTAGAAGAAAACGGAAATTGTGAATATTGGAATGTTGAAGGCATAAAAATTATAAAGAGAAAACTTTAATAATTAAATAATAAATTGAAAAAGGAAATAAAAAATGTCAAAAATTCCAGAAGCTCAAAACAGACTTTTCAAAAATGTTTTTATATGCAAAGAATGCAAATTAAAAATAAAATCAGATTCTCAAAGAATTTTAAAAGGACGAGTTAGATGCAGAAAATGCGGAGGAAAAGCATTTAGACCGATTAAGAAGAAATAGTTATTTTATTTTTAACCGCCATCCTTTTAAACGATTTATTCTTTAAATAAAAATGTCCTTCCTAAAATATGATATCGCTTTATTAATTTTGTTTGTATTATTTGTTTCTCTTTTTTTATATCTAAATAGAAAAAATTTGAAAAAAGAAGGATTATTATTTTTATACAAAACTAAATGGGGAATAAAATTAATTGACAAGACTGCAAAAACATTTCCAAAAACTCTGAAAGCACTGAGTTACGTTTCTATTGGCGTCGGATATTTATTAATGGCGGGAATGTTATATTTATTTGGAAAAATTGTCTGGGTTTATATTACCGCGCCTAATTTAGTAAGGGAAATAAAAGTTCCGCCAATAATGCCCTTGATTCCTTATTTGCCTCAGGCATTTAAATTGGATTTTCTGCCTCCTTTTTATTTTATTTATTGGATAGTTGTGTTAGCTGTAATTGCAATAACTCATGAATTTGCCCACGGAATTTTTATGAGAAGATATAATATTAAAATAAAATCAACTGGTTTTGGATTTTTTCCTTTTTTTCTTCCGGTTTTTTTAGCTGCCTTTGTTGAGCAGGACGAGAAAAGTATGGTAAAGGCAAGTAAGTTTCAGCAAAAAGCAGTTTTAGCAGCCGGGACTTTTGCAAATATTTTAACTGCAATTTTATTTTTCATAATAATGGTTTTGTTTTTTTCTTTTGCGTTCAGCCCGGCAGGAATAAATTTTGAAAATTCTTATGGTCTTGAAAATTATGCTTATGGGATAGTCGGCATTGCAAACATCACTTCTATCGACGGGACTCAATTGCTTAATCCAAATTATCAAAGTATTTTAAATTCGGTTGAAAAAAATGGAACTTCTAAATTAAAAACTACAAGTGGAGATTTTTTTATTACAAAGAAATTTTTAGAAATTCAAAACAATAATGAAGGATATATTTTTGCTTATTTAGATGCGCCTGCAATTAATTCTGGATTAACCGGAGCTATTTATGAAATTGATGGGGCAAAAATTAACAGCCTTGAAGGATTAAGCAAAAAATTTGAAGAATATTCTCCAGAAGATAAAATAAATATTAAAACAACCGAGGGCAATTATGAAGTTGTTCTTGGCGAACATCCCTTGAATCCAGAGGAGCCGTGGCTTGGAATATTTTTCCAAAAATCTCAAAAAGGAACATTCATTGGCAAGGCAATAGAATTTCTGAGTTTTAAAAAACCGAATATTTATTATGAATCAGAAATTGGTGGAGCAGGAGATTTTATTTACAATTTTTTATGGTGGTTGGTGTTAATTAGTTTAAGTGTTGCATTAGTTAATATGCTTCCAATGGGAATTTTTGATGGCGGAAGATTTTTTTATTTAACGATGTGGCAAATAACTGGAAGCGAGAAAAGAGCAAAGAAGTGGTTTGAATATACAACTTATTTCCTACTTGGATTATTATTTGTTATGATGTTCTTCTGGGTGATTGGAATTTTTTAGATGAATGCAGATTTTAACAATGCGCTGATAAATTGGCGTGTAGCCTAACCATTTCTGGCTAGGAATCTTATAAAGAAAAGATTATTTTTATATTTAACTTATCAAAAAGTTCAAAGCTTTTTCATATTTTTTATTAATTTTATCTATTTGTTTATCTCTTTCTTTTTGTAAATTTATAGCATAATCTTTCAAAATTTTCTGCGCGACGCCTTCGGCGTCTTTCGCGACGACTACCCGACCATCATCATTCGAGTTCGCAAGATTGCCGCTCCTGGAATACAAGTCCGAGTCCCAGTCCAGATAGAACCTCGACAAACCATCTTCTCTTGTATAAAGAGTTCTATTTGCGTTTTTACTTGTGACCTTTAGGTTATCAAAAATAGGAATTCCATTTTCATTTGTTTGATTGAATTTTTCTCCATCATTTCTATTGTTTAATTCTGAAGCATTGAAGGGATTTGCAGATTCTTTTATTTTAAATCCCAACCCTGAATCTGAATTATTATCTAAGATCAATTCTAAATCAGAAGCTTTGAAAACTAAAGGACTTTTATTTGAAAATTCATAATTTCTTTCTTTTGCTTGTTTCCCTAATTGTTTTGCTAAATATTCATTTGGAGAATTTTTTGTTCTTAAGACAATTCCTAAATCCACATAAATTCCGCTTAAGAAACTTTTATCTTTATTAACTATTTTTTGAACATCTGAAGAAGTTGCTGTTCTTAATCCTTGTTTAGATAAAATGTCATTTACCAAAAAAATTGAATAAGAATTTGAACCTTTTATTACATTATCAGTAAACTTTAGAACTTTTAGATTAGAATTGTCTTTGTAATTTGATTTAACAATTCCATTGTATTCTTCTAAAAATTCTTTTCCAAAATTTCCAATAAGAAAGTTGTAACTAGGAATGTTTTTTGGAATTTCTATCAAAGGGTTTCCTTGAAATTGTGTTTTCATATTCTTTCTATGATTTAGGGCTTTATAAATGTTTAGATTATGTTACCCTTACAAAATTACAATTATAAATCAATAACTCCGTCTTTAGTTAATGCGGCAAATCTTATTCCAACAGGCAGATTAAGCAAAGCAGAAATTAAAGCCATGTGCTCTTTTCCGTCGCCAGATGCAATGCTTAAAGCGACTTCTGTTCCTGAAATTTTTCCTTTTAATTTATTTTGTAATTCATCCTTAAGTTCTTTAATCTTTTTATTTAAATCAATTTTAATAAATTCAAATTTTTTTTCGTGCTTGAATTGTTTTGCAAAATCATCTCCCAAGAGAATTACTTTGTCCCATTCTCCAAATTTTATTAAACCTGAAATCTGCGCCCAACTGCCCTCGCCTTTTGAAAGTAAAGCTATTAATTCCATTCAAAGAAAAAATTTATTGAATATTTAAGGATTATTATAATTTAAAATATAAGAAAGTTTATAAATATCCAATTTCTAAAAATCTTGTCGTTTGAACCATATCGTTGCGGAATAGTTTCTATATCTGCGACGCATAATATGGGAGACGAGCAAGTTCACGAGATTAATCCCGAATGTAAATTAGAAAAATCCGAGTGAGCTTGGGAGATATTAATGATGATAGAACTAAAAGAACAATTAAAACAAGCTCTAACTGAGTTAAGAGCAGAAAAGCAAAGGAAATTTGACCAGACTGTTGATTTAATTGTAAATCTGCAAAAGTTTGATGTAAAGAAAAATCCAGTTAACACCTTTATTTCTGTTCCATTTAAAATTAAAGAGAAAAAAATTGCAGGATTTTTAGAAGTAAAAAATAAAAATATGGACACAATCACTCTTGACCAATTCAAAAAATATTCTGATAAAAAAGAATTAAAAAAAATTGCAAAAAATTATGATTTTTTTATTGCCCAGCCAAGCGTTATGCCAAAAGTTGCGACCACTTTTGGAAGAATCTTAGGTCCTTTAGGAAAAATGCCCTCTCCTCAATTAGGAATTATTTTAAATACCGACGATAAAACAATTAACGAGTTAAAAGAAAAAATAAATTCCAGCATAAAAATAAGAACAAAAGATGCAAGTATCAAAATTGCAATCGGAAAACAAAGCATGAAAGACGAGGATATTATTGAAAATGTTTTAGCAGTTTATAATGCTCTCTTAAAAAGTCTATCAAAAGAAAAAGAGAACATAAAAAATATTGAGGTTAAATTCACGATGACTAAACCAAAGAAAATTAATATAAGATGATAAAAAAACAAAAAAACTTGACTACAGAAAAAAAACCTAAGAAAATTTCTGAAATTAAATTAAAAGCAGTTAAAGAATTTGAAAATTTAATTAAAAGTAAAAGAACAATTTTAGTTTCATCTATAAAAAATATCCCTGCATCTCAAGTGCAAGAAATTGTAAAAAAACTAAGGGGGAAAGCAGTTGTTAAAGTTCCAAAAAAAAATTTGATTTTTATGGGATTAGATTCTTCAAAACAATTAAATGAGATTATTTCTGAAGGAATTTCATCTGGAAAAAAATTAAAAGAAAACATTAATGAAAATTTTGCAATTTTATTTTCTGACTTAGACAGCTTTGAACTTGCCGGCGAATTAATTAAAAATCAAAGTCCCATAAAAGCAAAACCAGATCAAATTGCAAACGAAGATATTGAAATTCCCGAGGGACCAACTGAATTAATGCCTGGTCCAGCAGTCAGTGAATTAAGCGCAATGGGAATTAAAATTCAGATTGAAAAAGGAAAAATTACAATAAAAGAACCAAAAATTATTGCTAAAAAAGGCGAGAAAATTTCTCAGGGCGCGGCGGCAATAATGAATAAACTTGATATCAAACCATTTAAAGTTGGATTTATTCCCTTATGTTCATTTGACACCAAAGAAAAAATATTTTATTCAGAAATTAAAATAGATAGAGAAGGAACAATCGAACAGCTTAAAACAATCTATTCAAAAGCCTTACCTTTTGCGATAGAAATTGGATATTCAACAAAAGATACAATCAAATTTTTAATTGGCAAAGCAAGAAGATATGAAAAAGCCTTGGAAAAATTAACAAAAGAAGAATCAATCAATGCTCCCGAAGAAAATAAATCTGAAGGAGAGGAAAAATAAATGGAATATGTATATAGTGCATTGCTTTTGCACAAGCTCGGAAAAGAAGTCAATGAAGAGAATGTGAAGAAAGTTGTTGCGGCTACTGGCGTAAAGGTTGACGATTCAAAAGTCAAATCACTTATCGCTAGTTTGAATGGCGTGGACATTGAGAAAGAATTAGAAAACGCCAGTTTGGTTGCTGCTCCTGTTGTTGGCGCGCCAGCAAAGAGCAAAGCTGAAGAAAAGCCAAAAGAAGAAAAACATGAAGCTGCAGCAGAAGGATTGTCAGCATTATTTGGATAATTTAAATTTTATTACAAATAGCTGACAATCTTTTTCACA
>JBBTBN010000006.1:2752-20534 GCA_038043645.1 Nanobdellota archaeon | reverse complement strand
AAATTTCTTGAGCCATTAAAATTTTCAAATGGAAAAACTCAGGAAGATGTTGTAAATGAAGTTTTGAATTCTATAAATAATGGAGAGAAGATAATTTTTATTCACGGAGTGTGCGGAACCGGCAAAAGCGCAATTGCGTTAAATCTTGCAAAAGAGCTTGGAAAATCTTCAATTGTTGTTCCAATAAAAAACCTTCAAATGCAATATAAAAAAGATTATGAAAGCGAAAAATATCTGCTGAAAAATAATGGAGAGAAATTAAAAATCAGCGTTATAACCGGACGGCAAAATCACAAATGCAAATTTCTTGAAGAAAATAAAGATGCAATTCCAAAAATAAAAAAAGAAGTAAATGCAAAATTGCACGATATATTTTTTGGAAAAAAAGATGAAATTGAAAAAAATTTTGGAGAGGATGAATCTGCAGACAACAAATATCTGCCATGCAAAATTGAGATAAAAGAAAAGAATATTCAAAAAATAAAAAAATACTTGGCGCAAAATAATGATGTAAATACAAAAAATTTTTCTCAGCTTAGCGATATTAAAAGGGTGTCTGTTGCAGGAGCATGTCCGTATTGGAGTCCTGTTCTTCCAGCAAGATACGAGCTTGGCGGAAAAAGTTTTGTAAATGCAAATAAACGAAAATATCTTGGACTTAAAGATACAGAATTTATTTTTTATCAAAGAACTCCTGGATGCAAATTTTATGAGCAGTTTAATTTTTATATTGATTCGGATGCGATGATATTTAATTCGGAAAAATACAAAATTGAATCAGCATTAAACAGAAAGCCAATGACTGAAGTTGAGATAATTGATGAATGCGATGAATTTTTAGACAAATTTTCAAATAATAAATCAATAAATCTTGACAGAATGCAAAACGCATTAAACCAAATATTTGAAATAGAAGGAGAAGACGAAATAATTCTTAATGAATTAAGAGAAATAATAAAAAAATTAAAAACAGATAAACAAGTAGAAAAAGCGATTGAATCAGAACAAATAATGCCCTTAAAACAAACTGGAATATATGATTTGTTTAGAATCTTATTAAAAAATTCCGATTTCATTTACAAAATAGATGATGAAAATTATTTGTTCGATGTTTATGAAAGCGCAAAAATGTTTGAAGATTTTTTAGATGAGAGTTATGTTACATTTACAAAAAAAGATGGAGTGATAACCGCGAATATTGTAACAATTAATTTAGCTAAGAAATTTAAAGAAATGGTTGATAAAAATAAAATAATCATTCTTATGTCGGGAACTTTGCATTCTGAAGAAATTTTAAAAGATATTTTTGGAATTGAACATTTTAAAATAATTGAAGCAGAAACTCAGCAACAAGGTCAAATTACAATAAAAAGAACTGGTTTAGAAATGGATTGCAAATATTCTAATTTTTCAACTGGAAAAAATAATCATAAAGATTATTTTATTGCTTTAGATAAATGCATTGAAATTGCAAAAAAACCTATTTTAGTCCACGTGAATAGTTTTGCGGATTTGCCTTCTGAAATTGAAAAAGAAAATTTAAATCTTAAAAATTTAATTAGTAGAGAAAAATTAAAAGAAACTCAAGATGAAGATAGCGAAGGAAAATTAATTGAACAATTTAAAATAGGCAAGACAAATATTTTATTTTCAACTCGCGCATCAAGAGGAATTGATTTTCCCGGTGAGCAGTGTAACAGCATTATTTTTACAAAATATCCAAATCCAAATGTTCAGGATATTTTTTGGAAGATACTAAATAAAATTAAACCACACCAATACTGGAAGTTCTACAAAGACAAAGCTCAGCGTGATTTATTGCAGAAAATTTACAGAGGATTAAGATTTAAGGAAGATAAAATTGATTTATTAAGTCCAGATAGCAGAGTGTTAGAAGCTTTTAAAAAATGAAACATAAAATTAATCCAGAACATAACCATTAAATACCTAAACAGCGAAGATTAATTAATGAAAATAATTAACACAAAAAACACTATAAATTTTAACAAAGAAATTATTTTTGGAGAGATAGGGGCTTTAATTGGCGCGCCATTAAGCGCTTATATAATTTCTGAATTTACATCAAATGTAAAATATATTGCATTTTCTGCTGTTCTTGGAGGAATTATTGGAGGAGCATTATTTTGGTTGTCTATACGATCTTATGACAAAAAAATCGAAAAAAAATTTTCAGTAAAAAATCTTGCAGAAGATATTATTTATTTTACTCCAATTGCCTTTTTAGTAAGTTTATTTATTTATTATCCTATTCTTTTTTTCTATTCAGAATATCTTATAAATGATCAACATAAAATTTTGTATTCGGTAATGTTTTCTCAACTAATTGCGTTTTCTCTTTTTTTAATTATGATGAATATTTACAGATATTTTCTTGCAAAAATTTATAAGAAGGTTTTGTAGGGAATGCCCTAAATAAAGGAATTAAATAAAAAATTCTAAATTTAATTAAGAATTCCTACGGAATTAATTTGCCTTTGGCAAATATCAAAACGCCCCGGCCAGGAATCGAACCTGGAGGCCCTCACGGGCTCTGCTCTCAAGGCAGATGCAATACCATTATGCGACCGAGGCATTACGCGGAAGCTAACTTTTACACATTTAAATATATACTGAGCGTGATGCCGAGTAGAGGCTTAACAATAAATAAATTATATGGGAAGTTTTAAAGGTTTTGATGGATATAAATAATTACTGAAGAATAAATTAAAATTCTATTTTCCTTTAAAAATTTTAAAACTTTCCTCCAAAAAATCACAGCCCAAAAATTTTTTTCCACCAAGACTTCTTAACATCAACCAGTTTACCGTCTTTGTCGAGAATCTGATAATCTATTCGCGGTTTTTCTTTAAAAAGAGGCGCTTCTTTAGCCATTTCTTTTTGAGCTTCATTTAATGTTTCTTCTACAATCACTCTAGAATATCCTTGATTAATTAAAGCCCACTTAAGACTATCTGCAGTATATCCTTTTTTCAAATTTCGCTTAAAGTATTCTGCCAGTTGTTCTTTAGAGCTTCTTCTGTTTGTCATGAAAAAATTAAAAATTGGTTATTTAAATTATTTACTATAGTCTATTTCAAGAGGATTATTTTATTTTTAGCGCAAAATCTTACAGCTACACGGAGCCTTGATTCAGATTCTGAATAAATTGTTAAAATTTTTTCATTTTTCTTGATTTTGTCGTCTTTATGCGCATGCAGATAAATTCCTGCAGATTTATCCGTCGGACAACCAGCAATTCTTGCAAGTAAATTAATTATTTTATTATTTATTTCTAAAACTTTCCCGGTTTTTTTTGCTAAAATATTATGTTTAAATTTTCCCGGTTCAAGTTTTTTTAGAGAACCTCCTTGGGCTTGGATAATCTGTTTGAATTTTTCAAACGCTTTTCCTGTTTTTAAAATATCTTCAGCTTTTTTAATTCCCGAGCCTGTTTTTGCTTTTCCAGTCATTTCCAAAAGTTTTCCAGCAAGAAATATTGATTTTTTTTCTAGGTCTTTTGGACCATTTTGATTAGGATCGAGAATTTTTAAAACATCAATCATCTCCAAAACGGGACCTATTCCGTTTCCAATTGGCTGATCACCTTTGGTTAAAACAACTTCTAATTTTTTTTTGAAATACTTCCCTATTTTTTTAAATTTCTGTTTTAATTTAATAGCTTTTGATAAATCAACTTTTGCATTTTTTCCATAAGGAATATCAATTAAAATATAATTGCTTCCGACTGCGAGTTTTTTAGACATTATTGACGATAAAAGAAGGGGTTCGGAATCGATAACAAGCTGTTTTTCAATTTTGATTATTTTTTCATCTACAGGCACCATCCCTATTGCGCCACCCCAAACCAAACAGGCATTTGTTTTTTTTATTATGCGTTTAATTTCATTTACAGAAAAATCAACCTTTGCAATAGTTTCTATAACATCAGATGTGCCTGCGGCGCTTGTGATTGCTCTCGACGAGCTTTTAGGAAAAACCAAACCTGCAGCCGCGCATATTGAAACCACAATTGGAGTTGTCCTGTTCCCAGCAATTCCACCTATTGAATGTTTATCTGCAACGAACTTGCTATTAAATTTTAATTTGTGTCCTGTTGCTAAAAAAGCCTTAATCAAAAAGATTGTCTCTTGAAAATTCATTCCGTTTTTGTAAGTCGCAGAAATAAACATCGCAATTTCAGATTCAGACAGAGAATTGTTGGCAAGATCGTGAATTATTTCATTGATTTGATTTTTGGAAAGAGTTTTATTGTTTAATTTGTCTTTTATAAAACTCATGCTTCTTGGAGGTTGCGCAATAGAAACTTCCAATTTGTCTCTTGAATTTAAATCTAAAATCTCTTTTATTTCAGAAGAAACAGCTATTTCATTTTCTTTTACTAAATTTCCGATAGTGTCAACAATTGTTATTGTTTCTTTTGAGCCTTTTTTTATTAAAATTCTATCAAGAATACGAACACCCATTTTTTCTGCAGTTTTCTCATTAAGCATTGCTACAGGAATTCCCGCAGACCATTTTAAAAATTTTATCTTTAGTTGCACCTGATCCCTCGCTAATTTAATTGTTGAATATGCTGAGGAGGGGTAATAAAAATTCCTGGAATCTTTTTATCTCTATAAATTTCCAGAATAATTAAAAGATAAGCAAGAACCAAGGGGCCTAAGATTACTCCAAGAATTCCAAAAATAAACAGCCCCCCAACCATTCCAAGAAGAATTATTGCAGGATGTAAACTTATCCACTTAGAAAGAATTATTGGTTTAATAAAATTTTCAACGCTTGAAGAGATAATTCCAAGAAACGCCACGCCTATTGCAGGATAGAAACTTCCAATTACAAAAAGATAGATGACTACTGGAACCCAGATAATCGTTGTTCCAAGAACTGGAAGAATTCCAGCAACGGCAGCCAGAATTGTTAAAATAAATGCATTTGGAACTTTAAAAATGTAAAAACCTAAACCAACTATAATTCCTGCGAAAATTCCTAAAATTATTTGACCATAAAATATTGAGGTGGTAATTTCTCTTGAAGATTTAAATAATTTATTTTCAACCTCTTTTGAAAATGGTAAAAGACTTTTAAGATAGTTTACAAAATTATCCTGTTCTTTTAAAACTACAAAAAATACAAAAAATACAATAAATAATTGCAAAATTAAAGTAGGAAAATTGCTAATCAATTTTGAAAATGAATTCATAAGTAAATTGGAAACCTTTGTTACAAAAGAAGAAATTGTAGAACCAATCTCTTGAGAAAATTGTTCTGATGCAAAAACATTTGGAAAAATCTGTTTAAGAGGCGTCACAAAATCAATTTGTTGCGAGGCTACATAAAAATTAAAAGATTGCTTAATTAATATGGGTGTTAAAAACCACATTGGAATAAAAATTATTAATATAAGGATAAGGCACATTAAAGAAGCTGAAATATATTCTGATTTTATAAGCCGATTAATTCTTTTGTAAAGCGGATAAAAAATATAACCGAGAATAATTGCAACTATAATTGATAAAAGAATCGGTTTCAATAAAAAGAAAGAAAGCACTAATAAAATTATTAATATTCCTGTAGATGTTAAATTTCTAAAATATTCTTTTTCCATTATCTTTTTCCTTGATTATTTAAAAGGTTGTAAATTTATAAAGCTAATCTTTTTGATGTGTTGAAAAAAGATTTATTCTTACAAGCAAAATTTATAAAGCAGTTTAATAAACAGATAATATGAATTTCATAAAAAAGATATTTGACAATCAAATAGATAATTCTGTTCACTTGCAATTTCAAAAATTTAGCAGAGGAGAATTTAGAAACAGGGCTTTGATTGAAGCAAAAAAATCTGCATCAGGATATAAAGTAAAAACTTCTGCAGAATTTGCTAACGAGCTTGTAAAAACAATGGCTAAAAAATTAGGCGAGAGAAGAACAAATGTTACGGGCGCGATTATTTCCACTTCTGATTTAAAAAATGAAATTAAATTTAAAACAATCAAACAATTTCAAGGCGTTAAAAAATATTTAATTGATGCTGAAATGTCCGGAAAAGAAATTCTTGAATTATTAGAAAAATTTCCAAAAACTTTTTTTGCTCTAAGTTTTTCAGTTGGCGAAGATGTTTTAAAAATAAAACCAAAATCTCCAAAATCTGGAAAACCTGGAAAAGAAAAAGAAGAAATTAAAGTTGATTTTTGCTCGCTAAAAACTTCTGATATTGAAATAGGAAAAAATTTTGTATTTGAAAAGCCAGATTTTAACAACGCATTGATTAAACATATTTTTTTAATTGAAAAAATTGAAATTCCAGAAGAACTAAAAAATTCAAAAGATTTTGCAATGGTCAGGGAAAAATCAAAAAGAGTTGGAAAAATAATTAGAATTGCGAACATAGACGGAAAAGAAGAGAGAATGGAAAAGGAATTTTGGGCTTAGTTGCATCAAAAAAATTTCTAATATTATTTTAAAAAGCCAATAAAAAACAACCTAAAATTCAACCTCAAAAGAAACTAAAATATTTTAGCGATTACACTAAGAATATCCTTTAACCATAAACTTAATCATCTCAAAATAAATTTCTACAATTTAAATCATCCCTCTCGCCTTTAAGTATTTCCTTGCTTCTGTTTTGAAATCTTTTCCTTTGAATAAATTTTGAAAAAAACTTTTGCTTGATTTTATCTGGCTGTTGATTAACATTTTTTGCTGTTCAAATAATTTTGGATTTATCTTTAAATTTTCAGCATATAATTTAACATAATCCAAATCTGTCTTAGGGATTTTTTTAACAATTATTTGAGGCATTTTATTTTGATTTAGTTTAATTCTGTTTTTATAACTTTTTCACATTCTTTAAATTTTTCTTCTTTGAGTATGTCTTTGAACAAATTTCTCAAATGCGCTGCATCTTCCATATCTTTTTTTCCTGCAAGAACAATTTCCTTATACAAAATTTCAAATTCAAGAGGAGGAATTTTGAATTCAAAATCGCTTATTTTTATTTTCTGAGAATGAGTAAACTCATAGTATTTTGCTTTTCTTGATTCATTAATAAAAATCATTTCTATATTTGGAAACATTTGTTCTTTTTTTGCAAATCTTATGCTCTGCATATTCTTAACATATAAATAAACTTCCTCTGAAAAATCTCCCTGATAACACCAATATTCCTTTTGTTTTAATTCATTAAATAATTTTCCAAATTTCTTTTTATCTAAAATTGGGACTAAAATATCTACATCCTCTGTTGCGCGGGTTCTTCCTGTTGAAATGCTTACAAATCCGCTTACAATCAAATAATCAGAATGTTTCTTCAAAACTTCTAAAAAATCTTTTACAAATAAATCCAATTCAGTTAAATCTCTTTGAATTATTAAAACTCCGTTTTTCAATTCATAATTTGACATTAGATTGTTAATCTCTTTAATTATTTAAATTCTCCCTTAACTTCCCATTTCTATGCCCCGAATAATTTATAAATCAATTTTTTCTCAATAACTTATTCCCTGGTGTAAAATGTCCTTCAAAAACTTTTATTTCTTTTTACACCGAATAATTTATAAATCAATTTTTTCTCAATAACTTATTCCAGGGTGAACAAAATGTTATCCGCAATAACTACAATTAGTATAAACAATGGCACCACCAAAATCACCAAGAAAAGGAAGTTTACAATTTTGGCCAAGAAAAAGGGCTAAAAAACTTTTGCCTAGAGTGAACTGGGGTGTAATTCCGACGGGTTCTGTAAAAAATTTAAAGGGTTTTATTGCGTACAAAGCGGGCATGGCTTCTGCGCTTGTCAAAGACAAAACATCAAATTCTATGTCTAAAGACAAGCAAATTATAATTCCTGCAACAATTCTTGAATGCCCTCCACTTAAAATTTTTTCAGTTAGATTCCATAAAGACAATCAAGTTGTCAAAGAAATTCTTGCAGGGCAATTCGATAAAGATTTGAAAAGAGCAGTTAAACTTCCAAAAAAAACTCCTGGCTCCGAGGGAGTTCTATCTGGACAAAAAATTAATGATATTAAAACTGAAGAATACGACGATGTTTCCGTTATAGTTTATTCTCAGCCAAAAAAAATAGATTTAAAAAAAAGACCTGATTTAGCAGAAATTGGCCTTGCTGGAAGTTTAAATGAAAAAATCTCTTTTATTAAAGAGAATCTAAATAAAGAGATTTCTATATCCGATGTTTTTAATGGATGGCAAATTGCTGATTTAAGAGGATTAACAAAAGGACAAGGTTTTTCCGGACCAGTAAAAAGATTTGGGGTAAAACTAAGATTCCATAAAACTGAAAAAGGACAGAGAAAAGTTGGAAGCATAGGACCTTGGCATCCTGCAAGAGTTGTTTTTAGAGTTCCAATGGCGGGACAACTTGGGATGTTTACAAGAGTCCATTATAATCAAAAAATAATCAACTTTGGAAAAGCCCCTAAAAATGAAAATGATCCCAAAGGGATCTCCTCTGGAGTAAAATTAAAAAATATAAAAAATTACGGAGACATTAAATCAGATTATATTATCATCGCTGGAAGTGTTCAAGGACCAGCAAAAAGGCAGTTATTAATAACTGCTCCTCTTAGAGGAAATAAAGAACAATTAAAAAAGAATTATGAGTTTATTGAATTAAAATAACAAAAATGAAATCCAAAATTTTAGATATTCAAGGACAGGCAAAAAAAACTATTGAATTGCCGAAATTTTTTGAAAGCGAAATCAGGGAAGATATAGTTGCTAAAGTTTTGGAAGCAAAAAAAAGACAACAGCCATATTCTCCGTCGCCGGTTGCAGGAAAACAACATTCTGCTAAAGGAAAAATAGTTCATAGAAGACATGTTTGGAGAAGCGGTTATGGAAGAGGGCAATCAAGAGTTCCAAGAAAAATATTCTCGCAAAAAGGGACTAAATTTAATTGGGAGGCAGCAGAAGTCCCTAATGCTCGAGGGGGAATGCGCGCGCATCCTCCAAAAATTCTGCATTTTCAAAAAGAATTAAAAATAAATAAAAAAGAATTAAAAATTGCACTTGAGTCTGCATTAAGCGCAACAGCAAATAAAAAATTCATTGAAAAAAAGTATGAAGGAATTGAAAATCTTAAACAAGAAACTCCATTTGTTGTTGATTCTGAAATCTTAAATTTAAAAACAAAACAATTTCTTGAATTTTTAAAAAAAATATTTAGCGAAGATTTATTTTCAGTGGCTATTAAGAAAAAAACCATTAGAAGCGGAAAAGGAAAATTACGAGGAAGAAAATATAAAAGTAATGCAGGTTTATTGATTGTTATTGGAGAAAAAGAAAAAATTAAAGTTAAAAATTTTGAAGTTGTTTCGGCAAAAATGTTAAATACAACAAATCTTGCTGATGGAAATTTAGGAAGATTAACAATTTACACTGAAAAATCACTAAACGAATTAAATGAGAGAATTTATGGTAAAAAATTAAAATGAATTTAAAAATAATTTCAACTGAAAAAGCGGTTATGAAAATTGAAGCTGAAAATGTTTTGACCTTTGAAACAAATATGATAAAAAATAAAGAAGAAATAAAAAAAGAAATTGAAGAATCTTTTGATATTAAAATAGATAAAATCAGAACATTAATTCATGGAAATAAAAAAATTATCTACGCTAAATTAAATAAAACTAATCTTGCAATTGACGTTGCAACAAAACTTGGAGTAATCTAAAATGGGAAAAAATATAATTCAACAGGCTCGTGGAAAAGGAAGTATGACTTATAGAGTTAGAAAAAAAGCATTTATCTATAAACTGCAATTTCCGAAAAAATTAGAAGGAGAAGGAGAAGTTTTAAAATTATTAAATTCTTTAGCGCATACTGCCCCTATTGCAAAAATTAAATATTCTGAGGGGATTTTTTATATTCCTGCTTTTGAAAAAATGACAGAAAATCAAAAAATAAAATTTGGCGGGGAAGATATTGAAAATGGAAATATTTTAAAACTTAAAGATATCCCTATAAAAACTCCAATTTATTGCGTTGAGTCAAGACCTGGAGATGGCGGGAAATTTATAAAAAGCGGAGGAAATTCCGCAGTAGTCAACAGAATTCTTGGTAATGAAATTTTTGTTATGATGCCTTCTAAAAAAGAAAAAAGATTTCATGAAAATTGCAGAGCAGTAATAGGAATTATTGCAGGGCATGGAAGATTTGAAAAACCGATATTAAAAGCAGGAAAAATGCATCATATTAAAGAATCTAAAAATAAATTATATCCTCGAACATCTGCAGTAAAAGTGAATGCAATAGATCATCCATTTGGTTCTGGTAGAGGAAAGAGAATTAAATCAAAGATTGCAAAAAGAAATGCTCCTGCAGGCGCAAAAGTAGGATTATTAAGACCAAGAAGAACAGGAAAAGTAAAATGATAGAAAAGAAAAAAGAATTTACATATCGTGGAAAAACACTTGAAGAGCTTAAGCAGTTAAACATAAAAGAATTTTCAAAATTATTAAAATCAGAATCACGAAGATATGTTCTTAGAAATTATCAAGAAATTGAACGTTTTGCAAAAATGGCTAGAAAAAAATTAGATAGGAACAAGAAAATAAGAACTCACAAAAGAGATATGATAATTATTCCTGAACTTATTGGGATGAATATTCAAATTCATAACGGAAAAGAATTCACTCCAGTTGAAATTATAGGAGAAATGATTGGACATAAATTTGGAGAGTTTGCGCTTACTAGAGTAAAAGTAGTTCATACTAAAGCTGGAGTAGGATCAACTAAAGGAACTAAACATCAATCTAAAAAATAATGGAAAAACAAAAAAACCAAAAATCAGACGAGAAAGAAAACGAAGAAAAAATAGTTAATACTCCAAAAGTTCAGGAAATTTCAGAACCAAAAAAGTCAGAAGTTCAAAAAATTAAGAAAGATGAAGCTAAAGTAAATATTCAAAATGCTCCAATCTCAACAAAATATGCTATAGATATTTGTAAATTTATTAAAAATAAATCAATTAAAAAAGCAATTAATGATTTAGAGCAAGTTCTTACTTATAAAAAATCAATTCCTATGAGAGGAGGATTTGGTCATCAAAAATCGGCCAAAGGTTTTGCTTCCGGGTCAGGAAAATATCCCCAAAACACAGCAAAATATTTTATAACATTATTAAAAAGTTTATCTGCAAATTCTACAGCAAATGGTTTAGACAATCCAATTATTGTCGAAGCTTTTGGAAATGTCGGTCAACAACCTCGAGCAAAATTTGGAAGATGGGAAAGAAAAAGAACACATCTTAAATTAGTTGCAAAAGAGAAAAAAACTTTAAATAAAAAAGAAAATAAAAAATCCTCAAAGGATGACTCTGGTGAGCCTTCCCAAAAAGATGAGTCTAAAAAAGAGGTTAAGAAATAAAATGGAAGAAAGAAAAACGGTAAAATTTAAGAAAGACGAGTTTGCCATGAAAGAATTTATTAAAAAATCTCTCGGCAAAGGTAAGCTTAGCAAAGTAAGAATTGAATATACTCCTATTGGAGAAAAAATAATTATTTCAACCCATAAACCAGGATTAATAATTGGGAGAGGCGGAGAAAGAATTTTGGAATTAACAAATGTTTTAAAGAAACAATTCAAATTAGAAAATCCGCATATTGAAATTGAAGAAATTACTCAGCCAGATTTTGATGCGCAAATAATTGCAGATGAAATTGCCTTGAGTTTAGAAAGATTCGGACCTCTAAAATTTAAAGTTACTGCTTATAAAACTCTTGAAAAAATAATGAGGGCGGGGGCACTTGGCGCAGAAATAAGATTAAGCGGAAAACTTCCCAGCGCTAGAGCAAGAAATTGGCGTTTTGCGCAAGGTTATATGTTAAAAACAGGAGACAGCGCAAAAGTTGTTGATAGAGCGCAATCAAGAGCTGAAACAAAACCCGGAACAGTTGGAATAAAAGTATCTATCCTCTCTCCTTATGCTATCTTAAAAGATAAAATTGATATAGACGAAGAAATGATAAATAAACTTAAAACTCAATCCAAAAATTTGGAATTTGTAAAAAATAAAAATAATCTAAAAACCATACCCTAAAAGGCATAAACAAAATGAAATTTAAAGAATTAAAAAAATTAACGAATCTTGAAAGAGAAAAAAGATTCAAAGAATTAAAGATGGAATTGATAAAAGCAGATATTTCAAAAACAGGTGGAAAAATAAATAAAATAAAAAAAGTTCTTGCAAGAATAAATACCCTAAATTCTTTAAAAAAACAGGAGAAAATAAAATGAATAACCTAAAGGTCACAAGAAATAAATTTTTCAAAATACAAAATCTGGAGGATTTTGCATACGACGCCATGAAATGGCGTAGTAATTTTCAGGAGGAAAATTCCTAATGGAAATTTGTCCAAAATGCGGATTGCCCGAACAAGCTTGTGTATGTGAACAAATGGTAAAAAGTCTTCAGAAGATAATTGTAACAACAGATAAAAAAAGATATGGAAAAATTGTGACTATTGTTTCTGGATTTGATAATGGAGTAAATATAAAAAAAATTGGAAAAATCCTGAAAAATGAGTTAGCATGCGGAGGGACATGTAAAAATAATATAGTTGAACTTCAAGGAGACCACAAAAAGAAAGTAAAAGAAATTTTAGTAAAACATGGATTTGAAAAAGAATCCATAGAAGATTAAACAAAAATGACAAATAAAAAAAATAAATCACAAGAAAAACAAAAAGATGAAAATACTGAAGTTGTAATTTCAGAGAAAAAAATATATTCTCGAGGAAGAATCTTTGAAGGAGTAGTAAAGAAGAAATTCCATAAAAGGGTAGTAATAGAATTTGGAAGAATGATTTATATTAAAAAGTATGAAAGATATGCAAAATCTAAAACAAGAATCCATGCGAGATTACCCATGAATATGGAAAAAGAAATTAATATAGGAGATTTAATTAAGGTTCAAGAATGCAGACCATTAAGTAAAATAATCCATTTTATTGTAATTAAAAAAATTAAAGATGCTTCAGAGGTAAAAAACTAAAATGAAAGTAAAAACAGGAAATTTTTTCAATCATTCGTCTTTTCAAACACTGAGGAAGAAATCCAAATGAAAGCTATATCAGCAAAAGCAACTGCAGGATTAAATTTAGGCGCATACTTAGTTGCGTCTGACAATAGCGGGGCAAAAATTGTCAAACTTGTTTCAGTAAAAAGAAGTAAAGCGTGCAAAAAAAGACAGGTTTTTGGAAAAATTTCAGACTGGGTTAAAGTAAGTGTAAGAGTAGGTATTCCTGAGATGAAAGGAAAAGTTTTTGATGCAGTAATAATAAGACAAAAAAAGCCTTTTAGAAGATTAAGTGGAGAGAGAATTGCTTTTAGCGATAATGCTGTGGCAATTATGAAAGATGAAAAAGGAAATCCAAAAGGCACTCAAATTAAAGGACCAATTGCAAGGGAAGTTCAAGAGCGATGGCCTCAGGTTGCAAAAATCGCTTCAATGGTATATTAAAATGATAACAAAAGAAATATCAAAAAAAATTAGGGAAGGAGTTTCATCAATATTAGAAATGAAAATAACAGAAATAGAAAAAAAAATAGCTGAAAAAAATAAAGAAATTTTTCTTTTCACGATACCTTTTTTGAATTTATGCGGAAATTTAAAAGAATATCTTCCCAATAATAAAATAAAAGAATTAAATTTAAGATATGAAAATGCTATATCAAAATATTGGAGTTATATTAAATAATGAAATCAAAATTTTCAACAAAGTGGAAGGCAAGTTCACAGCCTAGAAAACAAAGAAAATATAGAGCGAATGCTCCATTGCATTTAAGAAGAAAATACGTGAACGTAAATTTATCAAAAGAACTTAGAGAAAAACAAAAAAGAAGGAACATTCAAATAAGAAAGGGAGATAAAGTTAAAATTATGAGAGGGAAATTTAGGGGAGAAGTTGGAAAAGTTCTTGAAGTCAATATAAAAACATCAAAGGTAGTGATAGAAGGCATGCAGGCAAAAAAACGAGATGGATCAAAAGTTAATCTTAAACTACAACCTTCAAATTTGCAGATTATAGAATTGTCTGAAAGATTAAAAAAAACATCCACAGAAATAAAACAGCATCCTGAAGAGCATAAAGAAGTTTTGATTCATGCTCAGAAAACTACTGATGAAACAAAATCTGCTGAAATAAAAAATCAGAAAAAAATTAAAAATAAAAAAACAGAATCTATTGCGGAGGTGAAAAAATAATGGGACATCTAAAAAGACAAAGCATACCAAAAAACTGGCCAATAGTTAGAAAAGGCAATACATTTGTAGTAAAACCTCTTTCAAAAAAAGGAATTCCTTTATTAATAGTTTTAAGAGAATTGTTAAAAATAGCGCAAACAAGAGAAGAAGTAAAAACAGCAATTCAAAAAAAATTTTTGATGGTAAATAACAAAATGGTTAAAAATGAAAAAATAGGAATGACGCTATTTGACACTCTTTCAATTATCCCTTCAAAAACTTATTACAGACTTGAACTTTCAGAAAAAGGAAAATTTGAATTAAATAAAATCAAAGAAAATGAATGCAATAATAAGATTGTAAAAGTTATAAACAAAAAAACAATCGCTGGAAAAAAGATTCAGCTTAACTTAGGTGATGGTGGAAATTTTTTGGTTGAGCCTAAATTCAACTGCACAACAAATGATTCGGTAATTATTAATTTCAAAGATAAAAAAATAGAAAAATGTCTTCCATTAAAAGAAAAATCAAATGTAATTATTTTTGCCGGCAAACATTCTGGGAAAACGGGGCAGATAGAAAAAATAATTTCAAAGCAGGTTCAGGATTCAAAAGAAGGAAAAATGGCAATAATTGACAGCAAAAAAGAAAAAATAAGTGTTTTAATTAAACAAATAATGATAATAGAATGAAAACAAAATTAGATAACTCAAAAACGGAAAATCCTAAGGCTGAGATGAAATCCCGTCAATCGGATTTAGCCCCGCAAGGGTCTCCCAAAGGGATGACTTTATCAAGCCTTCCTCTGGAGGAAAATCCGATGAGAAAAATTAGAATAGAAAAAATAGTTTTAAATGTTGGAGGAATTGCGGAAAATTTAGAAAAGGGGTTTAAACTTCTTAGTTTTATCACTAAAAGAAAACCTGCTAAAATGAAATCCAAAAAAAGAATCCCTTCTTTAGAGGTCAGACCTGGACTTGAAGTTGGGGCAGTTGTTACAATAAGAAAAAATAAAGATGAATTATTAAAAAAATTGTTAGCAGCTATTGAAAATACCCTCAGAAAAAAACAAATAAGCATAAATAATTTTTCATTCGGAATAAAAGAATATCTTGAAATTCCAGGGATGGAATATCAAAGAGATATTGGAATTGCAGGATTAGATGTTACAATCGTATTTAAAAGAGCAGGAAGAAGAGTAAGATTAAAAAAAATGAAAAAAGGAAAAATATCTAAAAAACAAATAATTACAAAAGAAGAAATAATTAAATTTATGGAAGACAACTTTCAGACAAATTTTAAATAAAATGAAAGCAAAAACAGGAAATTTTTGTATTCATTTAAAATTAAACATCGGAGAAATTTTAAATGACAGCAAGTGATTGGCAAAAAGTGTTTAAACAATTAGATGCAAAGCCAGTAATTAAAAAGAAATTTATAAAGCATAATAAACCAAAAGAAAGAAAAATAGGAATCGCTGTGCGAAAATGCGAGAAATGCGGGAGATATGGAGCGCATATAAGCTCTTATGGATTAAACTTGTGCCGACACTGCTTCAGAGAACTTGCTGAAGAAATCGGATTTAAAAAATATAGCTAAAATGAAAATAAAAAATAAATTTGGAGAAATAAAAAATGTCGCATGATGTTGTTGCTGATGCATTAAATATGATAAAAAATGCTAAAACAGCTGGAAAAGAAAATGTAAAAATAAACAGAATCTCAAATCTCTTAATTGAAATTCTAAAAATAATGAAACAAGGAGGAGCAATTAAGAAATATAGAATAGATACAGATGAAAAATCAATACAATTAACAATAGGAGATTTAATTGAATGTCGAGCAATTAAACCAAGATTTACTCTTAAAAAAGAAGATATTGAAAAGTATAGAAGAAGATACCTTCCCTCAACAAAAATGGGAGTTTTAATTATTTCAACAAACAAAGGATTGATAACTCATGAAGAAGCTGAGAAAGAAAAAATTGGAGGATGCTTAATTGCATTTTTTTACTAATGAAAAACGAAATTATAATTCCCGAAGGAGTAGAAGCAGAGATTCATCAGAATAAATTAATTTTAAAAGGAAAAGAAGGAGAAAATTCCAGAGAATTTAATCTTGGAAACATTAATCTAGAAGTAAAAGACAAAAAAATAATTCTTAGCTGTGAAAGGGAAACGAAAAGAGAAAAAAGAATGATTAATACATTTGTTGCTCATATAAAAAATATGGCGCAAGGGGTTCAAAAAAAGTTTGAATACAAATTAAAGATATGTTCAAGCCACTTTCCTATGACCGTAAAAATTGACGGAAATATTGCAATAATCAAAAATTTTATCGGAGAAAAAATTGACAGAAGAGTTGAGCTTCCAAAAAATGCGGATATTAAAATTGAAAAAGAAATAATTACAATTCTTTCAATAGACAAAGAAATTGGCGGGCAAGCAGCAGCAAATTTAGAAAAAGTAACAAAAATAAGAGGACGAGACAGAAGGGTTTTTCAGGATGGAATCTATATTATAAATAAAGCAGGAAGAGAAATTTGAAAATGAAGAAAATTTGGTATAATAAAAATTCAGGAGGATTTTGCATAATGAAAAAAATAAATTTTTTCCTTCGCTTCGCTCATATACAAAATCTGGAGGATTTTGCATAATGGTCAAATTTTTAAGAAGAACTTGGAGCAGATATTCTAAATTAGGAAAAGGCAGAAAGAAAAAACAAGTTTGGAGAAAACCGACTGGAAGACATAATAAAATGAGAGAGCAAAGAAAAGGCTCAGCAGTAATTGTTAGTATTGGATATAGAACAAATAAAAAATCAAGAGATAAATTAATGGATAAAAAACCTGTAAAAATAAATAATATAAGAGAATTGGAAAAAATAAAAGAAAATGAGATTGCTATAATTGGCAGTGTAGGAAAAAGAAAAAAAATTGAAATAGCAAAGAAAGCTAAAGAAATGAAAATTGAAATATATAATATGAATCCTGAAAAGTTTTTGAAATTAAACACTAAATCAATTCCTAAAAAAAGTGAGTTAAAAAATAATGCAGAGGTCAAGATAATAAAATGAATCTTAGAAATAAAAAAGAATTAGCAGCAAGAACTTTTGGTGTTGGGAAAAAAAGAATCCTTTTTATAGAATCAAGAAAAGATGAAATTAAAGAAGCGATTACAAAACAAGATATTCGAGATTTGGTTGTGAACGGAGCAATAATTATTAAAGAAATTAAAGGAAGAAAAAAACTTAAAAGAAAAAATAACCGAAGCACGGGCAACATAAGAAAAAAAGTTAAAAAAAGAAAGAAAAAATACGTAATCATAACTAGAAAATTGAGAAATTATGCAAGAGGAATATCTTCCCAGATAATTAAAGAAGAACATAAAAAAATAAGGAAAAAAATAAAAAATCGCGAGTTTAAAAATAAAATAGATATTAAAAAATATATAGGAGAGTTAAATAAAAAATGAAAAAAGTTCATGGAATAAATTATATTGAAAAAGCAATTGATTGGGATAATGTAAAGAGAGCAGATTTTGTTAATGTAAATGGAGGA
>JBBTBN010000006.1:0-2652 GCA_038043645.1 Nanobdellota archaeon | reverse complement strand
AAGAGAAGGACTTTCAATTGTGGAAGATATAATTGGCGAGATGCCCATTGTTCATGATAAGGGACTTTCTGGCGAATATAACACTTTAGATAAATTTTTAACAGAGGAGTGTCAATCATAAAATGAAAACACTAAAACGCAGAAGAAAAGAATATAAAACAAATTACAAAAAAAGATTTGCATTGTTAAAGAGCGAATTACCGCGAATTGTATTTAGAAAAACAAATAGATATTTAATTGCCCAGTATGTTCAAAGCAAAAATGCCCAAGATAAAATTATTTTTGGAATTGATTCAAGAGAATTAATAAAATATGATTGGCCGGGAAAAGAAAACATAAAATCAATTCCTGCAGCTTATTTAACTGGTTACTTAATTGGGGGAAAAATTTTATTAAAAAAATTAGAAAAACCAATTATTGACTTGGGGATGATAAGATCAATTCATAAATCAAAAGTTTATGCTTTTATAAAAGGTTTAGTAGATTCCGGGATTAAAATAGAATGTGATAAAGAAAATTTCCCAGATGAATCCAAGATAAATGGTGAACATCTTAAAAATAAAATTCCTTTTGATAAAATTAAATTAAAAATAACTAAAAACGAACAAAAAATAAAATGAAAAACAAAACAGAACAAATAAATAAGGCGGATGAATATGCAGAAAAACCTGAAGATATTTTAAATGAAGACAAAATAATCGAACTAAACCCAGAAATAAAAAAAGAGGTTAAAATTTCAGATAAGGAAAAAACTTTTAAAAAACCTTGGGAAAAAGAAAAATTCTCTATGGAATCTTGGGAACCAAAGACAAAATTGGGGAGACTGGTTAAAGACGGGAAAATAAAAAACATCGATGAAATTTTGGAGAAAAATGAAAAAATTCTTGAGCCTGAAATTGTAGATTCGTTATTAAATCTTAAAGCAGATTTAATCTTAATTGGACAAGCAAAAGGAAAATTCGGCGGAGGAAAAAGACGCGCCTGGAAACAAACTCAAAGAAAAACTGAAGAGGGAAATGTTCTGAAATTTTCTGCAATGTCGGTTGTAGGCGACGAGAATGGTCATGTCGGCATTGGGACGGGAAATTCAATTGAAACACTTCCTGCAAGAGCTAAATCAGCAATTAAGGCTAAATTAAATATTTTTAAAATAACAAGAAAATGCTCTGCATTTGACTGCGAATGTTCGGAACCGCACACTCTTCCTTTTAAAGTTAGCGGAAAATCTGGAAGTGTTAAAATAAACTTAATTCCTGCTCCACAAGGAACGGGTTTAGTTGTAACAAATGAATTAAAAAAAGTTTTAAAGCTTGCTGGAATTAAAGATCTTTACAGCAAAACTTTTGGAAAAACAAGAACAACTTCCAATTTAATTAAAGCCTGCATTGATGCTCTAAAAAAAACAAATAGGAGTCTGGAACAAAAATGATATGTATAATTAGAATTTCTGGTGAAACCGGTATCGACGGAAAAATAAAAGAAACTTTAAACAGGCTTAGAGTCAGAAAAAAATATAGTTGTGTTGTTCTTGAAAATCCAAATGAATCTCAATTAGGAATGATAAAAAAAGTAACAGATTTTATTGCATATGGAGAAATTAATGAAGAAACCTATAAAGAATTAATTGAAAAAAGAGGGAAAAAAGTTGCAGGAAAATTAAAACCTTTTTTTAGATTGCACCCCCCTAGAAAAGGAATTGATTCAAAAAAACATTTTGGAGAAAGTAGCAAAGGAGTTTTAGGAAATAATAAGGAAAAAATAAATGATTTAGTATTGAGGATGCTGTAAGATGATAAAAGAAAAGCCGATATATGGAAAAGAATACTCTTTAGTTACAGGTAATGCTTATTTTTTAAACGGATTTTATTTTGGACATAATTCTTCTGAATATTTATTTGTAAAAGTAGATAATCTCGTATCTGAAGAAACAAGAAAACTTTGTCCAGATTATCCAAAAAGTAATCTAACTTTATACTCTGCACCTTCGATTGAAATGGAGCATCACTCCTATCGAGAAAAAGGTATTTTAAAAGAACGTTCGGTTGGTTTTAGAGTATATATAAAAGAAGAAAAACTATCTAAAATTGAAGAAAGGTATATTATCAAAAAATTAAATATAGATTCAAGGTTAATAAAAAACTAAAATGACATTTAAAAAAACTAAAAAAAGAAAAAAATCTTCAAGATATCATGGAAGAAATATGGGAACTTGTGGAACTGGCGCAAGAAAAAAAAGCAAAGGTTCTGGACATAGAGGTGGAAAAGGAATGGCTGGAAGCGGTAAAAGAGCAGACCAAAAAAAATCTCTTGTGTTAAAACTTTATGGACACGGATATTTTGGAAAACAGGGAATAACAAGCAAGGGAACAGAAAGAGATAAAGGAGACAGAATAAATGTCGGCGAGATTCAGGAAAAATATAAATCAGGAGAATTAAATCTTTCAAGCTATAAAATTCTTGGAGACGGAGAGATAAAAAACAAATTTATAATAACAGCTCAGAGCGCTTCTAAATCAGCGATAGAAAAAGTTGAAAAAGCTGGCGGGAAAATTATTGTTGAAGTTAGGAAAATTATGGAAACTCCTTTGGTTGAAAATCCAAAACATGCAAAAAAATTAAAAGAAGTGAAGAAAGGAGAAATTATTAAAAAAG
>JBBTBN010000005.1:24034-24608 GCA_038043645.1 Nanobdellota archaeon | reverse complement strand
CTAAAACACATCCCTGTCACGGATGAGTCCCGAGTTCGATTCTCGGTCAGGGCGTTTCTCGATTCGAACTCTCCTCGTTCGATTCTCTACTCGCGACCCCACTCAAATTTTTCAAATTTAGCTTCGCAATAATATTTCGTGAAGTCGCTCGGCTCGCGCTTTACTTTTTGAAATTAATTTTAGAAGATACTCAAAAAGCAAAACGCTCGGTCAGGGCGTTTTCTCAGAAAACTATAAAAACTCCTTTTTATTATTTTTTATATGAGTTCATCAAAAACTTTATTATGGATATTAGGTTTACTAATTTTAATTTTTCTTATTTGGGGTTTTATAGGCGGAAGCAAAGCAAAAGATATTGGAATAACTTGCGATTTTGGAATTAGCGACGGCAAAACTTTCTGTTGGAAATGGCATAAAAATGCTATTGGAGAAATTCAAGATGGATTAAATGATTTAGGCAAATCTATTGGCGACAGTATTCAGAAGTTGAATTAATTTTAATTCTATTTTAGCTAAAATAAAAAGACAAGAAAAAATACCTCTTTGTATTAAATTTGTTCTAACAAAAAAGTTT
>JBBTBN010000005.1:0-23934 GCA_038043645.1 Nanobdellota archaeon | reverse complement strand
AAAGCTAAAAATCAGGAAAATTTTTTTTAAATTTTTCTCAACGAAAAAGTTTAAAGCTAAAAATCAGGAAAATTTTTTTTAAATTTTTCTCAACGAAAAAGTTTAAAAAGGGCATTTTATTTGGTGTTTTCATAATTAAACGAGGTAAAAAATGAAAAAAAAGCCGATTGAAGAATTTGAAGAAAAAAAAGAAGAAAACCCTGAAGAAATTGATGAAGAGGAAGAAGAGGACTTTGAAGAGGACGATACTGACTTTTAACCTTCCTAATTTATTTTTTCTTTTTTCTTTTTTTTAATAACATTTATATATTATTTTAATTATTATTTTTTATGAAAACTTTAAAAACTATTTTATTCATAATTTTTTTAATATTTGTTGTTTCAATGTTAGGAGTATATTGGTTTAGTGGATTTGGGGATATTCAGCTATCAGAATCTAAAATACAAGATTCAAATTTTAGTCTGAATCTTACTTCTGATAATATGCAATTTTATGAAAATTTGAGATATTCAGATTCAAAAATTTCTTATAATATTGCAGACAAATGCACTTTGCAAAAAAAAGCAGATGCTGAAAGGGCTTTTGAAATTTTGGAAAATAAAACTATTTTGGATTTTTATAGTGTAAACAGCAACGAAGAGATTCTTATTACTTGTGAAAGCAGACAAAAAATTAAAGAGGATTATTTTATTGCTGGCGAGGGCGGACCTGTAAATATTTCAAGAGCAGGACAATTTAATGTTATATTTAATGGACAAATTTTATTAATACGACAATCAGAGTGTCCAAATCCAAATATTGCTTTACATGAAATTCTGCATGCATTGGGTTTTGGTCATTCTTCTAATCAGAATAATATAATGTATGAAATAAGCGAATGTTCACAGACTCTTGGCGACGATATTCCGCGTTTTATTGATGAATTATATTCTATTCCAAGCAATCCGGATTTGACTTTTGAAGAAGTTTTGCCTTTAATACACGATGGAAAATATTTAGATTTAAATATGAGCGTTAAAAATATTGGTCTTAAAAATTCAGAAAAAGCTTTTGTTAAAATTTATTTAGACGATGAAGTCTTTCAAAAAATGGAATTAAAAGAACTGAAAGTTGGCTCCGGAATGAAATTTACTATACAAAATTTAAAACTTAAAACAACTAATTTTAATGAAATAAAATTCATCATTGAAGCTAATTTTGAAGAACTTGATAAAGCAAACAATGAAGTTAGTTTTAAAATAGAAGAAGTATAATATTAACAAAAGAAAATCTTTAAAAATCAATTAGTTTTTATTCTATTAATTCGAAAACCCGCTATATCTAAAACATCAGGGAGTTGTTAGTTATTCTAACTGAATAACTTGGAGAATAGCGGGTTGATTTCGAAGAGCCCAACCATTTAGTAATAAGTGTAATCTGGGAAAACCCTCCATAGCTCAGTGGTTTAGAGCGCCTGGCTGTAGATAACTAAGGTGGATATTCCATTCTGGAAATTAAATGAAACCCTAAAAGCCAAAGATTCTAACAGAACCCGGGAGATCCCAAGTTCGATTCTTGGTGGGGGGATTAAGGGGGCTTTATGCCCCTTCTTCTTCAGAATCTAACTAGTGTAAAATCTCAAAAATGTTTTATTGAAATTTCCTATTTCAAATCCCTTGTTCGACGAATTTCTTGGTGGAAATGATTTTGCTCTTGCATTAATTAAAATTGATTAAAATATTTAAGAGTAAAATCATTTTAGGGATTTTTTTAAAATGTATTCGTGAATTCAAGAAAAAATAAGAATACATTTTCCATCAAGGATGGCTAAATATTTTTAAGCGGAAAGGAAAGGTAGCGTTAGGAAAACCTTGGTTTTCCCACGGTTCGATGAAAAGGGGGGATTTTTTTTCATAAAAAATAAAACATTTTTATATGCAATATTATTAAACATGTTATGATTAAAATAAATCTTTCAAGAGGCAATGACCCCATTAAACAAATTGAAGCATGTTTAGATATTCTTGAACAAATTGATTCTTTAATAAAAGAGAAGAAAGAAATAGAACTTGATTTTTCAAATGTTGGATGGATTTTACCTTGTTCTGCATTGTTATTGGCAGGTAAGATTGATGAATTAAAAAGCAAAGGAGTAAATGTTAATCTTATTCCTCCAGAAGAAGATATGGTCAAAAAACATCTCTTAGGGATAGGATTTCCTTTTGGAACTAAAAAACAAGGGGAGACATATTCTCCAATAAATCATTTTGGAAAAGAAGTTTCTATTAACAAAGAAGTTAATGAACTTTTAGATAATATGCAGAATAAACTTCCTAAACAATTTGGAGCGAGTATTTCTTATCTGTTAGGTGAATTAACAGACAATATTGAACAACATTCTAAATTTACACACGCTTCGATTATGGCACAATATTTCCCTCAAAAAAAGCATGTTGATATAGGGATTTTAGACAATGATCTTAGTATTCCAAAAGTTTTTGAAAACAATATAATTTCTTTCACAGATGATTGCGACGCAATTACAAAAGCGATGAGTGGAACAACAACCAAAAAAGAAGACGGGACGAGAGGATTTGGTCTTAAAACTACTAAAAAAATTGTAAGAGATTTGTGTGATGGAGAATTATATCTAATTTCAAGACAGGGAGTATTGATTTTTAAGCCAAATCTGTTCTCAAAAAAATATAATTTCCCTAAAAATACTTTGAAAGGGACGCTAATTTATATTCATATTAATACTCCCTCAAAAGATTTAAATATATATCCTTACTTAGAATAACATGAAAAAAGTAGTCAAATTGTTTAAACATTTTGGCAATAAAATCTTTACTCGAAGCACAATTTCTTTATTTTTTGAAAAGTTAAAGAAACTAAAAGAAAATAAAATTGTGCTTGATTTCAGAGAAATAGATTTTATTTCAAGGTCATGCGCAGACGAATATTTAAAATTGAAAGAGAAATTAAAATCAAAGAGTTTAATAGAAGAAAATATGTCTGAAGAAGTGTGCTCAATGTTTAAGGTTGTTGAAATTCAATATCAAAATTTGGGCATTGCATATTCTATTAATAATTCTGTGAAAGATAATTGTTCTATTCATGCATAAACCAAAAACTTTGGATTTTCTTAAATTGCGCAGTATCGATATGCTCTTGGTAGGGAATTTAAAAATCTAACTATTTCCCCTTCTGCTCTGTAAGAAAGAAAGCTTGATTTGATGAAGCTTCGTGAAGTTTTCCGTCTCTTTCATAAAATCCTGCAGTTCTTGGCAACGCGAATTTTCCAAGAATACCTAATTTTGAATAGATTACATAATTAATCATTCTTTTTTCTCCAGCCTCTAATCTCTTAAACTGCCATTCTATTTTTTTGCTTTTCTCGTCAATTCTTGTTGGAATTTCTCTTCCAAATACTTTTTTATATAAATTTAATACTGGAGGGATTCTTTCAACTATAAGAAGATTTTCAATTTGCTTTTTTGCATCAACAAGCAGAGAAACTTTTAATGCAAATTCACCGCCTTTCGATTTTACAAAAGTTACTCTTTTCTTTATTTTCAAATCAGTTTTTACAAATTCTTTTACAAAAATTACAATTGAAATAATTAAAATAATAAAAATTAATGGAAGAAACCAGTTTGTTTTGACGTTAACCGCTAAGGATTCTCCTGGTTTTAACTCTCTATTCCAAGAATAAAATATTTTAGAATTGTTTCTTTCAACATTATCTGGCGACGGATTTACTGAAGTAAAAAGTCTTGAAATTATATTTTTCTGAATAGTTGTTTGCACAATTTCAGGAAGATTTCCGCTATTAGATTTAGTGATAGTAGTTGTGCTTACAAAAAAACCTTGTTTCTCCGTTTCTGTTGTTATTGATTTTTTTTCTGCAAATTTCATAATCCCTTCAATATTTGCAATTTTGTCTTCTGCGATTATTTCCGCATTTATTGTATAAAATCCTGCTGTCAATTGTTTAAATTGTTCTTTATTGAGAGTTATTTCAAATTTTTTTGTTTCTTTTGAAGCTAATGAAAATGATTTATCAAGAGTAAAAAAATTAGATGAAAATTTTATATTCAGGTTTTCAAAATCAAAATTTATTTTATTTTTAATATAAATTTCTACAGAACTTGATTCAGGGTCAAAATCTGCTGAGCCAATTTCAAAGGCCTCATTTAAGTTTATTGCATTTACAGATAGCGCGCCTTCATATTCTGAATTATCTGAACCTTTGATAAAATAACTAAAAACTACTGGTCCTGTTCTTACAACATCATATGGAGGGGAAACTATAAACTGGACTTTTTTTGTCTGCCCAGAATTAATTGTGAATTTTTCCTGCGGAAGATAGCCAGAGCCAAAAATTGTGTAAATCATAAAATTATCTGCTGGTCCGTTATTTTTTATAGATAGCTCAAAAATTGCAGGTTTATTTAAATCAATAATCATAACTTCATCTGAACTCGTCTTTTGGACATCCAAGTCAACTGCTAAAACTAAAGGTAAAATTAAAATAATAAAAGCAAAAAAGAATAAACTAAGATTTTTTTTCATTCAAAATCAAGAATTAATTTATATTTAAATATTTCTGTTTAGGGTTTTATTGAAAATTTCAATTTATTGTTGGAATTTAAACTAATAATTTTTATATTTCCCTTCGGGTTTATTTTTAAAAGATTGAGAAATATCGTTTAAATTTTCTTCAAATTCGCCTGCATCAGTCAATCCATTTTCATCAGAAAGTCTTTTAATAGTTGTTTCAAAAAACCCATCATAATTACTATCTAAAGAAGATATTTTTAAAGAATTTTTAGGATAATAATAAACATAAATTATTTTATCTATAATTTTGTCTTTATTTTCATCTTCCAATATTATATATGCAGAATCGAACATTAGATTTTTTATTTCTTTATAAAAAGAATCTGTTTTAATTTGCCGATTTTTTATTTTTGAATTATTTGTTTGTGAATAAGAATTGTTTATAATTAAACTTGCGCAAAGCGCTGCGCCAAAAAGTATTTTATTTAAGTTTTTCATTTTTATTCTTTTTTTATATAATCTGAAATAGAGGTTTTAAAATAATTTTTATTACAATAAAAAAAGTTATCTCCTTCTTTTAAATCTAAACTTTTAATTAACATTATTTTTTCAGCATAATCTCTTGGAATTTCCATTTTCACACCATTTGTTTTTTTATCATAAGAATAGCCTAAAACGTCAAAATTTCCATTATGATATTGATCTGAGAATTTTATTTGCATTATTTTATCCGGTAAATCTTGCCATAAAACATATTTATCATAAATCCCATCTTTAGGATAAACATCCAAAGCCTGAATTTTTGTTGGTTTAATATTAACATATCCCTCTTTAGAACCAATTGATTCTTCAGGTTTAAGCTTTTCAAATAATTCTGGAAATTTACCTTTAAAATTATAAAGCTTTTCTAAAATATTGCCTGTTTTTTTATCATATTCAGTTAAAATAAGTAAATCAAAATTTTTATTATAATCAGCATCTAAATATTTAGAACTAAAAATATTTTCTTTAGATTCTTCCCATAAATAGTATTCATCAGAAAAACCATCTTTATTATTATCTACGGAGCGGATGAATGTTTTAGATGAATCTTTTTTTGATAATCTTATTATAAGCGATAACCTATCAATGTCATCTTTTTTGCAATTAATAAAATGTTCTCCTATTTTAAATTCTCTATAAGAATCTGAAATTTCTTTATCATTTTCAATTATATGCGATAAACTCTTTATTGAAAATTTTTTTTTATCATAATAATCTAAATTTAATAAATCAAAAATTCCATTAAAATCTATATCAATATAACTCATTTGACTAACGCTATCTAATAAATCTTCAAGTATTAAATATTTATCGGGAAGAGAATCACCATTGCTATCTATAATCTTAATTATTTTTGGTGAAGCAATTGAATCATTCATCTTTTTTTCTTGGCCATATATTAAAGAATTAAATCCCGCATAAATTATTGATGGAAGAATTATATTTTTTGTTATTTTATTTATTAAGTTTTTCATTTTTTATTTTTAATAATTTTTATATTTTTCTTTGCGCATTATTTCTTTTATAGCGTTGGTGTATAATTGAGCGCACATTATATCTATAATGGAATCAAGTCCTATTTTAGTTCCAAAAAATTCATCGGATTTAAATAACCCTGAATTTAAACCATCCATATTGTTATCTATTGACATATTTCCATCAGATAAAGAATAAGCATAAATTGCATTTAATCGGTGATTAACTATTATTCGAACTATTTTATCATCTTTGACATAATCAAATACAATTCCATTTTCTCTACTCTTTTCATCATATTTTCTCTCGCCATTTTTTTCAATAAATTCAACAAAATCTTTGTAGACTTGTTTATTCTTTTGATTGAATTTTTCTAATTTTTCTTTATTTCTACAACCACTAAGAACTAAACTTCCTGCAAGAAATAAAGTTGAAATGAGGTTTTTCATTTTATTTTAAAAAATTAATGCTATATAAGCTTTTCTGTTGTTTTAATTTTAAAATGACAAGATTATCTATATTTTGTTAGAGGCACACGCGTAATTTTTTGCTGAGCCAAAAGGTTTAAATATAATGAATTATTATAAATAATAACTTTAAATAACAAGAAGTAATTAAGATGGTACAAAATATTATAGAGATAGGAGAAAGAGAAGATAGAGTTTTAAATATTGTTAAAGCTAAATTCGGCTTGAAAAACAAGAGCGAAGCAGTTGCAGTTGTAACCCAAACTTACGAAGAGAGTTTTCTTGAGCCTGAATTAAGACCTGAATATTTGAAAAAACTTCAGAAAATAAGGAAAGGAAAATATGCCCAATTTAATTCTATTGATGAATTGGACAGACACATAAAATCTAAAAATGCATAAATTTAGCATAAGCGAAAAATTAGAAAAAATTCTTCTTAAACTCAATAAAAAAGACATTTCTCTTTATGAACAATTAAAAAAGAAGATGAACGAAATAATAAATAATTTTGATATTGAGCATTACAAAAATTTAAGATACAATATGAAAGACTCAAAAAGAGTTCATATCGGACATTTTGTTCTTGTTTTCCAATACAACAAATCTACAGATACTCTCAACTTTGATGATTTTGATCATCATAATATTATTTACAAGAAAAGATAATTTACAAAACGAAAAAACATAATCCCTTATTTTACTCTAATTACTCTGCCTTCTTTAATGTCTTTTAAACTTCTAACTAATTGTTGCAATAATTCTACATCTATGTTTGCTTGCATTTTCAATTCCCCATATTCGTCTTTGGGAATCTTTATCATTTCCATAATTATTATAAATAAATTAAATTTTTAACTTTTTTGGTTAAAGAAGTTAGTAATTCTTAAATTTTACAGAGTGCATTATTCATTCATCAATTTTTATAAAAAAATTTAAGCTATTAATTATTTCTTTACTTTTATTTATGTTTAACTTTGCTAATCTTTTAATTATAAGATTTTTATTTAAAGTAAATATTTTATTTGGTTTTGCCCTGCTTTCAAAAGGCAAATTTCCAATATCTAAATCTTTAAATGAAAATTTAACGCTATTGACATATTCTCTTGGATTGCTTGTTATAGCGCAACAAATTAGGTCTTGATTCTTAGAATTGTGTTCATTATTAGATAAAATTATTGCAGGTCTCTTTTTATTTTGCGATAAATCAGTGTAAGGAAAAGGAATAAGAATTATGTCCCTTTGATTAATATTCATTCCATCTTTCATCATATTCATTGTTCCATAATTTAACAAGAGAATCTTGAGAAACTAACAATCTCTCTTTCTTAAGTTCATTCATCTGCAATTGAAGTATTTTTATTTGATTAATTAAATTGGATATAACTTCATTGCTCACCTTTATCATTTCCATCTTTATTCTAAACAAATGAAGTTTTTAACTTTTTTGGTAAGAAGAATTTAATATTCCTTATATTTCGCGTCGCGCATTATCTCTTTTAAAGCTCCTGTATATCTTATTGCACAATCAATTTCATGATTATGATCAATTTCTAAGTAATCAAAACTATAATCGTGTAGAATTTCCACCCACCCTGCCTTATTCAATCCATCACCACCATAATCGATAATTTTAAGATAGAAGGGGTTTGTAGATTTAGGCGTTCTTATTTCATTTAATTGTAAATCTTTATTATTCTTAAGCTCAATTGATAATTTTTCTGTTGAATCAGAATTAAATATTTTATATAGAAAAGATATTTCTTTCTCATCACTCTTATTTTCGCCCCCTCTATAACAAATTGCGTGGCATCTTTGTAAACTTGCTGGTTTTTTTTATTATATTCTTCTAATTCTTTATTCCCGCATCCGCCAAGAACTAAACTTCCTGCGATAAATGGAATTAATAATTTTGTTAGAGTTTTCATTTTAATATCTATATTTTGATTCATGCATTATTTTTTTAATTAATTCAGTATATTCTTTTGCGATTTCTAATTGTTTTTCTGGTGAGAAATCTTTAATAAGAAAAGTTTTAATTAAATTCGATTCTTTTTCCTTAAATGTATAAGAATCTACAAATTTTTCATCTAATCCGTTTGATTCATTATCGGAAAAAGTTATTGGTGAATTTTTTTCAGTCTGAACATCCAGATAAATTAGGGTGTCTCTGTTTTCTGTAAAATTTATTCCTAACTCTTTTATTTGATATTGGTTTTTATTATATTTTATTTTATTCGGATTATTTCTGATAAATTCTGAAAAATCGTTATAAATGTTTTTATTTTCTAAGTTGAATTTGTCTAAAGGAGTTATAGACGCTGTTTTTGTTTCTTCTTTTAATTCTTTATTCTCACAACTGCTAAGAATTAAACTTCCTGCAAGAAATAAAGTGTTAATTAGAGTTTTCATAATCCACATAGAAAAACATTCTTTATAAACATTTAGTCATTTTTAAATAACACCATCAAATTCCAAAAGTTAATATTCTTTATACTTCGCGTCGCGCATTATTTCTTTATTCATCAATTTAAATTATTAATTATTTCTTTACTTTTTTTGATATTTAGTTTTGCTAATATCTTAATTATAAGATTTTTATTTAAAGTAAATATTTTATTTGGTTTTATTCTGCTTTGGGCTATTTCTAACTACCAAAACCTTTAAATAATTCATTTTATATAGTAACTAAAATGGTTACTGCAAAAAACAAAGTATCAAGAGTAATTATTGATAAACTTAGGTCTGAAAAGGAAAAGATGCTTTCTAAAGAAGAAATTATCAAGACAATAGAAAGATATCAGAAAATTTATAAAATAAAAGTAAACATGATAAGTTTGTGGACTTATCTAAGAAAAGACAATTACATAAAGCGAATCTTAGGAGATTATTATTATGTTTATTCTTTAGAAGAAAGACACAGTCATTATTGTAATTTTTCAGAAGAAGAATTAGTTTTTATTGTTTTAGAAAAAATGAGATTGAAATGGTATTTAGGATTAGAAAGCGCATTAAAGGAAAATAAAATTACCTGGCAGGTCCTTAATGTTATAATCATAGTGAACAATCATTTTTCTGGAATTAAAAAAATAGGAAACTCTAAATTTAAATTTATTAAAACAAAAGAAAAGAGATTTAATTTTGGGATAATTAAGGCAGAGACAAATAATAAAGTTACATACTTCTATTCAGATTTAGAAAAAACTTATATTGATTTTCTTTATTTTTACAAAAGAAAGGATATTGAAACTATGAAGAAAAATTTAGATTTTGAGGTTGGAAAAAACAAGCTTAAAAAATATGCAAAGAATTATTCCAAGAAAATCCAGAGGACATTTTAATGGTTTCAGCTGAGATTATAAAAAGATTTGTGGTTCAGATAAAAGAAAAGCATAAAGAAATAAATGAACCGACAATTGAGAAAGATTTTTATCTCACACTCCTGCTTAATGAGATTAGCAAGCGCATAGATGAAGATAAGAAATCTCCTTTATCTAAATTGGTTTTCAAAGGAGGAACCTTATTGACAAGAACCTATTTAAATTATCATCGTATAAGTGAAGACCTTGATTTTACATATCTAGAAAATAAAAAATTAAACAAACTATCTTCAAAACAAAGGAAAAAGGCTATTACAATCTTCACTGGCGAATTAGCAGAAGAAATTAATAGAATAAGCAAAAAATTTAATTTAGATTTTTCTACAAATAAAAAAGATAAAAAGTATTGCAAGGTTATGGATAGAAAAAATGTTTATGTTTTCAAAATGCATTATAAACCAGTTTATGGCGCAGAAGAGTCTATTAAATTTGAAGTTAATTTTAATGATGAGTTAATCTATTCGGTTTTATTTGAAGATATTAAACACTTATTTGATTCAGAATTAATTAAAGATTTAGAATTTGCTGAAGGCATTAAGATACAACTAAGAAAAAACATCCTTTGTTATGATTTAAAAGAAATTGCTGGAGAAAAGATAAGGGCAATTTTAACTAGGCCAGCAATAAAAGAAAGAGATCTTCTTGACCTTTTTTTAATGTCAAAAATAATAAATCTTGAAAAGAGCCTCGACAAGGAAAAAATAGTAAATAAAATAGTAAGTTCTAAATCCTTTATCAAGGGGCTTCCTAAAAGAATAAAAGAAAACATAGAGACGCTAACTAAAAACAGAAACAGCATAATTGAAGAGAGGTCTAAACTAACTTTAATTGAGATTAAAGAAAGTGAATATTCTGATTTTGAAAAGAAGATAATTCCCTTTTTAGTTGAAATTGAGGAACAAGCCTCAGTGAAATTTGCTCAAGAAACTTGATTTGAGTTCGCTTATTCTGATTCTATTAACTGCGCTTTATATTAAATAATAGTTCTTTTTTGCTTGTATATAATTTAGGTCATTAAAATTAGTTTGAGGTTGAATTAATAATCTTTTAAAACAATTCTTTCATTTTTAGATTGTTTATTAGGTTTTTCATTTTTTATTAAACCAGTATAATTTTAAACTATTGTTTGTTTAATTAATTATGGAAAAAGATGAGACGCATATAGCAATTTTTAAAGGAAATGCGATAAGAAGAAAATTTGTTGATGATAAATGGTTTTTTTCTGTTATTGATATTATTGGGATTTTAACTGAAAGTACAGACCCGAATGATTACTGGTATAGATTAAAGAAGAGAGAATTAGAATCAAGCGAAGTTGAGCTATCGACATTTTGTCGACAACTGAAATTAAAATCAGGAGATGGAAAAGAATATTCAACAGATTGTGCAGATACAGAAGGAATTTTCAGAATAATTCAATCTATTCCTTCAAAAAAAGCAGAACCATTCAAAAGATGGCTTGCAAAAGTTGGTTATGAAAGAATACAGGAAATTGAGAATCCTGAATTAGCTCAAGAAAGAATGAAAAAATTATATGGACAAAAAGGATATTCTAAAGATTGGATTGAAAAAAGATTAAGAGGAATTGCGATTAGGCAGGAGCTTACAGATGAGTGGAAAAATAGAGGCATTAAAGAGGAAATTGAATTTGCAATTTTAACAAATGAAATAAGCCAGGCGGGACAATTATTTCTGAAGAAAACTTTTTAGATGCTCCTGAGAAACAGAAGAGGAAAAAGAAAAAGCTATTAGAAGAGATTGGTGAAATTTATTAATCTGAATTTTTTAATAATTTTTATATTTCTCGTCGCGCATTATTTTAGTTTGCAAAATATTTTTTATATATTTCTGAATTTTCTTCAATTTCTGTTTGAGAATACATTAATTTTCCGTTTATCTCATTTGACAGAAAAAGAGTTATTTTCTTCCCAAAGAAATAAGGTTGTTCAATGCAAAAATCCATATGCTTATCATCATTTAAATATCGGGGGGTTATGTTTATAGATTCTCTCTCACATCCACCAAGAACTAAACTTCCTGCAAGAAATAAAGTTGAAATAAGAGTTTTCATTTTATTCATTATAATGTTGTTTAGAAAATTCTCCTACTAAACTCTGTCCGTGTAGATTATTATGTGTTTCATATAGAAGTATTCTTCCACTTGTAGACTCTTGATAAATACAATCTAAATCTCCGTCTTTATCAATATCATAAGTTCCAATTAATTTTAATGGGCTCTTTGTTATTCCTATCTCAGGCATACAACTGCAACTATCTTGAGCATATTCTGTTTTTTTATTATCATCTTTTTCAGGAAATAAATCTTCCTGGGTTATTTGTGAAGTTATTAATTCAGTATTCTTGTTTTTTTCTCCACATCCTCCAAGAGCCAAACTTCCCGCAAGAAATAAAGTTGTGATTAAGTTTTTCATCTTTTCCCCCTAATAAACCTCTTCTAATCCTAAAAGTCTGCATAACCAATTAATGAATCTTTGGAACCAGTTTAAACTTGACGCATCTTCGTCAGTAAAATCAATTGTTGGTTCTATTGTAATTCCGCTTAGATCTTCTGTGCTAAATGAAGTGTCTTCAACATCTTCGTTGTTAACGTTTTCATCAATTTTGAATTTGATTGTTAAGCTTGCTGTGTTCCCCATTAAATCTGTTGCAGTATAAATAATTGTGTATTCCTCGTCGTCATCAAGGTCTAATAACGCTGATTGAAATGCAAAGTTTGATGTTTTTACCATTGTTACATTTGTTGCGCCGTCTATGCTGTATTTAACAACAGCGTCTTCATTTGTAGAAACTTTTAATGTAACGTCTGTATCATCTAATATTGCATTATTTATTGGAGCAATTGCAGTTATTGTCGGTGCCGTTAAATCATTTATAGTGAATGTAACTGAAGCAGTTCCTAAATTTCCAGCAGTGTCATTAGCATAAACTGTCCAGGTGTTTGAACCTTGAACAGGAAGTAAGCCAGAAAATAAATTTGATATTCCATTAATACAAGATACTGCAGTTGAATTTGTAACTCCGCCATTTAAAGAATACCAGCATTGATTTAAATTAATGTCAGACGGAACATAATTAATATTTGTTACAGCAGTTGTATAAGTTGTAGCTGTAGGACTTGTTATTGTAATTGTTGGAGCGTTTATATCTAAACTTGTAGAAACAATTATTGTTCTTGTAACTTGAGTAGCTGAATTTCCAGCATTATCCTGAACATTATATGTTATTGTGTATGTTCCTGCAACAGCTGTGTTAACATTATTTACAACAACTATATTTGCTGTAATAACTCCATCAAGATTATCCAAAGCAGTTGCGCCAGCGTCAGTGTAAGCGCTTCCAAGAGCAATAGTTATTGGACTAGTTCCCAATAAAGTAATTACTGGAGCAGTTGTATCAACTGGAGGAAGAGGAGTAATTATTAAAGTTAAATCTGAAGATTCTACTCCATTATTTGTTGTAGCTGAAAATCTAATTGTGTGTGTTCCTACTCCAAGAGTATTAGAATCTAAAGTGTAGGTTTTTGTCCATAAATTTGTAGAACCATATTGTGTTCCTGGAGTGTTCCAGCTTGCAAGTGTGCCTACTGAAACTGCTTCAATTTTTTCTTGAGAAACCACTATGTTATTATGTGAAGAGGCAGTTAGAACAAAATTAATGCTCTGACCTTGATTTATAGTCATTGAAGTTGCGCTTGGATTTGCTTCAAAATCAAACCAGATGTTTGCAGAAACCATTGGAGCAAGAGCTAATAATAAAAAAGCTATTCCGAAAATTGCGCCGAATATATTTTTTGTTTTCATTTTATTGTGTAACACTCTCATTTAAAAATTTTGTAAAATCATTGTAAATTTTTATACATTGTTTTGCATTTTCTTTACTTGGATTTTTTAAGTATTTATTTATATTACTTATTAATATTTTTTCCTTAGAAATTAAAGTATTTGTTCTAAGAGAAGTTAATTTTCTTGGGATATTTTTAGTTTTAAGAATAGAGACATATTCTTCAAAAGATTTTTTTGATGAATTAAGGTTTTCCAAAATAGTGTAAGAACACTCAGTTGGATCCTTTTGGTTTAGAAAACAATCCTCAAAATTATTTATTTGTTTATATTCCTCAACAGCGTTTGTTTGTAAAGAATCTAATTTTACTTTCAATTCTGAGACGTTTTGCGCTGAAACATTAATATAACTAATTCCAGCAACGGCTAAAGGAAGAATTATATTTTTTGTGAATTTATTAAATAAGTTTTTCATTTTATTTTTCTTGTTTTTTTGGTTTAGTTAAAGTATATTTTATTCCTAATGAACCTAATGCTCCTGAATATTCTCCATTTATATATCCTGCTTCACCATAAACTGAAATATTTTCTAATATTTTCTTTCCTTTAAGAGGGAAATATTCTGCGCCTGCGCCAACATAAACTGGGCTTCCTTTGAAAAGAGATTTATTAGTTATAGAAGTATTTGATTCATTGTAAGATTGAACATCTTCTTTAGCTCCTGCAATTTCCATATATTCCTCGCCTGAACTTGTCATTGTTTTTTCTATTTTTTGTCCTAAAAGACCAGCTTTAACAAATGCTTCCATGTTCTCAGATAATTTGTATGAAAAATTTAAACCAAGACTAAGAGCATTTGTGATTTTTGTATTTTCTTTTATTTCTGTTCCTGTGCTTACAAAATACATATCTGCAGGCACACTTACTACTTGTCTAAAACCCTCTTCGTTAGTAATCTTTTCAAGAGATTTTGACGAATTTGAAAATGAAACATAAGGTCCTAAAAAAGAATTTTCACTAAGTTGAATTTGCGGATTAATAGATGCTTCAAATCCTTTTGGAATAGTGTATCCTACTCCTGCTTTTATTCTTCCGTTAATATTTGAAGGAGTTTTTTCTTCTTTTTCTTCTGCATTTTCTTCTTCTGTATATTGCAAGAATTTTTTACACTCTCCAGTATTTTGAGATATTTTAAGTTCACTTGAAGGATAAGTTCCGTCAACTAAAAGTTTTTTTAATAATTCTGCATTTTCATAAATGTCTTTAGTTGAACGAGATTCATCAAGTTTCCAAGTATATACATCTTCAGGATTAGCTAAAGAAACATCGCCGTCATATTCAACAATTTGTTTTGTTGAATGTCCTTTTTTATCTGAAGTAGGAATAGAAGCAAAATTTAATTTCTTGCCACTTTCAACTAAACTATCATTTTTTGAAGGTAAGAAAGGAACAAAGTATGTTGATCCTGATAAGGTTATTCCATATAAAGGAATTAAAAGTTCTTGATTTCCTATTTTAGCAATATATAAAGTGTTTTCTCCAGGTTTAGAAGATTCTTCTATAATCTCTTTTGTTTTTTTTCCATCGGCAGCAAAAACTCCTTGACCTTGAAGTTCAATTCTTCCAGCTACATTTCCTGCGCTATCTTTTGCCTGTTCAGGTATAAAATATAAGTTTGGTTTGAATAAAATATTCCCGCCAGTATAACTTCCAACTCTATCAAGAGTTTCTCCATCTACAAGAGCTATTCCTAAAACATTATTAGCTTTATTTTCTTTATCATCTACTACAGAATACCAATGGTTGTGTATTTTTTGCATTTCTCCCTGCACAATTCCACCACTTGGTGAGAGAACACTAATTTTTGCTCCTTCTACAAATTTGTCTTTTGTTTGAGCATTTGCATTGCTAGAATATAAAAGAGGCAAAGCGAATAATGATGCTCCGAAAGCAAAATTTTTTGCTCCACTTAAAACTTTTTTTACGAGATTGTTTTTTGTCATAATTTAATCCATGAAAATGTGGTTTATAAATCTTTCGTTTATGTTGTTATTATTAAGTTTACACATTATTATGTCATTTGTTGCGGGTTGCTAAATATTTTTATCAACGGAGATTTAAATATATATCTGTTTAGTAATTTATATCTTTGAAAATTTCTTTAACTGCTATAAATTTTATTTTTGTAATTTTAACAAAATTTTAACTTTGACTAAAGCCATGCAGACATATATTTTTTTATAGCACTGAGATTTTTAACAGAGAGTTAAAAGAGAAAATATTAATACAAAATAATTTATAAGGAAAAAGCATTAATCTTTTTAAATGTCATTTATTTAAATATTTTGATAAATATCAAGCGGAATTAATTTAGTGGTAGAATAGGACGTTGCCAACGTTCAAATGCGGGTTCGATTCCCGCATTCCGCATTTTAGCTAAAGCCATACAGGAATATTATTATTTAGAAGAAGAGTATATTTTTTTATAATAAAATTTAAAAACAAAATTATGATAAAAAAGTATGAAAAAATTATTTCCCGTTATTTTAATAATTTTAATCTTTGCTCCTGTAATATTTGCTGATAGTTTAGTTGATAATACAATAATCCTTTCAAAAACTGAAACAGGCTTTGAAGATGTTTCTTCTGGAGAAAATCAAACAACAAATTTAAATCCAGAAAATCAAATAAAAGTTGGAATTTATATTTTAAATCTTGGAAAATTTGATCTTTCTACAGGTTCATTTACTGCGGATTTTTATTTGTCTTTAACCTGCAAGAATGTTTGCCCAAAACAAGAATTTGAGTTTATGAATGGGAGAGCATCAAGTTTGGAAAAAATTATAGATAATCCAAATGAAAAATTTTATAGAATACAAGCAAATTTAGTTAGTCCAATAGATTTAAAGAAATTTCCTTTTGATAAACAGAAATTAGAGATTATCCTTGAAGATAAGAAAAAAACTATTGATGAGTTAGAATATGTTCCGGACTTAGAGACAACAGGAATTGATGAATCAATCTCTTTTGTTGGATGGAATCTTAATAAATGGGAAGCAAAAACTAAAATCCATCGTTATGAGATATATGACGAAGATTATTCACAATACGTTTTCTCCATACCAATTTCAAGAATAACAATAAATGCAGTTTTCAAAACTTTTCTTCCAATTATATTTATACTCTTAGTCATGCTTTCAAGTTTTATTTTAGATCCAGATAAAATAACTACTCGATTAGCAATGGTTGGTTCTGCTTTGGTCGCGTCGGTAATGTTCCATATTTCACTGGGAAATCAAATACCTCCAGTAAGCTATTTAACTTTTGTTGATAAATTTATGGTTTTAACTTATTTTATAATTTTATTAAGTTTTATTTTCAATGTCTTCTTGCTGGAATTACATGAACAACATAAAGATCAATTAGTGCAAAAAATTCACAGAGCAACAGAATTTACTATGTTTGGATTAGTTCCTATTCTTTATTTGATTCTTTTTATTTTCTTTTTGTAATAAATAATTTCCCATAATTTTCTTCGATTATTTTTTCAACTTCAGCTAAAGACATTTTCTTTATTTCTGCTATTTTTTTATAGCTTTCAATTACATTTGCAGGTTCATTATCTCTGAGTTTGTCAGGATGCAAAAATGGGGAATCTGTTTCGCAGAATAATTGTTTAAGAGGGGTTTTCTCAATTATTTTTTGAAAATGCTCTGAATGTTTGACATTTGCGGGAATTGATAGATGCCATTGATTATTAATAATTCTCTCAACTAATTTCATATTTCCGCTAAAACAATGCATAATTATTTTATTATAATTTAATTTTTCTAATAAATTCACACATTCCTTTTCAGCTTTTCTTGAATGTATTATAATAGGAACATTTAATTCTCTGGCTAAATTAACAAATTTTTTTAGATTTTCTTTTTGAGTTTCTAAAGTTTGCTCTGAGTTTTCCTTTAAATCAATGCCAACTTCTCCGATTGCAAAAACTTTTTCTTTATTTTTTTTAATGAATTCAATTTCAGAATCAATCGCTTTTTCCCCAAGGGATGACTCTGCTGAGCCTTCTCCAGAATTTAATGCATCTGTTGGATAAATTCCTAAAGCAAGATTTATTTCGGGAAATCTTTCTTTTAATTCCAAGATTTTTCTGTTTGATTTTGAATTTACTCCGTGTGTTAAAATTTTTACATTAAGCTTTCTGGCATTTTCAATAATGCCGGGAATGTTCTTGCATAAATCCAGATGAGAATGAATATCTATAAACATTTTATAATATAATAAATAGAAATTAATCAACAAAAACCGCAGATTTTATTGCATTTACAGGAAGGTTTTTGCTTGCATCAAGAATTTCTATTCCTAAAGTTCTCCCTTCTTTATCTAAATCTAAGTTTACAGATTCGTTTAAAGAAATGGTTTGTGTTATCTCTCCGTCCACTATTTCTTTGAAATAAAGATATGCTGCATCAACTTCTTTATCATATTCTATCTTCATTTCCATATTAAAGTTATTACCTTTATATAATTATCTTCTTTAATGTAAACAACCTTCAAAGTTTTATTTTTTACTTTTTTGTAAGCTTCTTTTTTATTTCCTTTAAAGATAGTATACTCGGGAATCTCAATAGTTTCTTGAATATCTTGCATTTTAATCCCTCTTTCAACTAATCTTTTTTTAGCATGATGTGATAAAATTATTTTCATATAACGCTATTTGTTTAAAATATATAAACATTTTAATTTACTTGTACCCTTTAGGGGATTTAGTGCGAATTGTTTCAGTAGATATAACTTTCCATTTCGTTATAAATCTTCAACAGATATTATTTGTTTGAATTTTCCTTTTTTAATATCCCGATTAAATTTGTTGCAGACTACCTTCATTAGATAAAATGCTTCCATAGTTTGATCTAATTCTTTTTTGTTATCATATTTTTTTCTATCTCTTTTAGCTTCTTATAAATGTCTATTAAATTTACCGATTCCATATTTATCTCAAAAAAATAAACTATATAATCTTTTTGAAAAATGGTCCGTACAAACTCCCGACCCCGATTTCTATTTTTTATAAATGCCTTCGGAATTGATTGAAATCAAAGTCGCTCGGAATCGAATAAGCAAAATCTTTTTAGATTTTGCGCCATCCTTGTACAAAATATTTTAATGGTCCGTACAAGAATCGAACTTGTGTTTGCTCGGTGTAAACGAGCTGTTCTGCCATTGGACTAACGGACCCAATATTATAAGAATAGGAAATTAATTTTTAAAAGCTTCTATTAGTAATATTTATAAGTAAATAATCTGTTTCTTTAAGATGGTTAATAATGATATCCCTGAAATGAATTTAGGAAAAAAATATTCTGGAGAGCAAGTAAAAGAATCAGCGAATATACAACAGCCAAATCCAGAACAATTTAAAAAAGAAATAGAAAAAACCAAAAAAGAACTTGAAAAATTAAAAAATTTTATTCTGAAAAAATTTCCTTATATTAAAGCAATAAGCATTTTACCTCCGCAGGCAATCAGATTTTTTATTGAAGAAGAAGATGTGCCGAAAGAAGCAGAAAAGCATACACATTTGCATTTAATTGTGCCTGATGAAAAAGAAAAAGAAATTCCTAAAATAAAATCTGAAATTGTAAAACAACTTGAAAAAATAACACATCCAAAAGTTTGGTTGCATATAAGAACTCCTTCTAATCTTTGGGAAATTTTTCTTGACCAAAAATTTGAATTAGGCGGAGCAATTTCGATGTCTTTTCCTCTTTATGACAAAGGAATTCTCGGAGCATTAAGGGTTGCAGAAATTCACAAGTCATTAGTTTTGCAAAAATTTGAGAAATATGTTGTGTCGTATGTTATTGCTGGAAGTTTAGTCAGAGGAGAGGCGATAAAAACTTCAGATGTTGATGTTTTTGTTATTATTAATGATACCGACGTCAAAAGAATGCCTCGCTTGGAGTTAAAGGAAAGATTAAGAGGAATTATTTATCAGTATGTTGCAGAAGCTTCTGCTCTTGCAGGAGTTGAAAACAAACTTGAACCGCAGATTTATCTTTTGACTGATTTTTGGGAAGCTGTAAAAGACGCTCACCCAGTAATGTTTACTTTTATCCGCGACGGAGTTCCACTTTATGATCGAGGAACTTTTATGCCCTGGAAAACTCTTCTTCAAATGGGAAGACTTAAACCTTCTCCAGAAGCAATTGATATGTTTATGTCAATGGGCGACAATACAACAAAAAGGGCTGAAAGAACTTTATTAGAAATTGTCATCGGAGAGATTTATTGGGGCGTAATAACTCCAAGCCAGGCCTTGCTTATGCTTTATGGTCTGCCTCCTCCGACGCCAAAACAAGTTGTTTCTGAAATGAAAAATATTTTTGTTGATAAAGAAAAGATGCTGGAAAAAAAATATTTAGATATTCTTGAAAATATTGTTATACATTATTACAAAGGATATGAACACGGCAAAATTAAAAAAGTTTCGGGAAAAGAAGTTGACAAACTTTTGGGAGATATGGAATCTTATATTAAAAGAATGAAAGAATTAAGAGAACAAATTGAAAAAAGAACAAGTGAAAAAACTATTGAACAAATATACCATGATGTTTTTGAATTATTAAAACAAATAACTGGAGAAAAATCCCAAAAAACAATTATTGAATTTTTTGAAAAAAATTTCATTAAATCTGGAAAATTTACTCATCAGCATTTAAGAATATTAAACGATATAGTTAAAGCTAAAGCTGATTTTAAAAAAGGCAAATTAGACGCGCATAAAGTTGATAGCGCAAGAAAAAACGCAAGCACGTTAATTAATAACTTGATTGAATATTCCCAGAGATGTGAATTGGTTTCTTTAGAAAAGGGAAAAATGCTCATTAAATATAAAGACGGGGAAACAGAAAGAACTTCTGAATTGCTAAATTGTGAAGGCGTAAGTTTTTTATTCAAAGATAATAAAGTTAAAAAATTAACTGATAAAATTGAAGACGCTGATATGGATGAAGTTGCTAAGGCAATTGAAAAACAAAAAGGCAAAAGAGAAGTTCAAATTAATCCAAAAGTTTTTGAATTGTTGAAAAAAGAAATTGGAGAATTTGAGATTGTTTTGTAAATAAATTTATAAAGCATTAAACATAATATTTAATATGGCAGACAATGTTAATTATGAAACTTATTTGCATGCTAATTTAGAAAGTTATAGAGGGAAATGGATAGTAATTTTTGATAAAAATATAATTGCTGTTGGAAAAGATATTAAGAAAATTTTAGATGAAGCAAGTAAAAAACATCCAAATAAAAAATTTATGCTTGCAAAAGTGCCTGAAGAAGGAACAATGCTCTATTAAAAATGTCTATTTCTTATAAATATAAAATCCAACCAATGAAAAAAGGAGCACAAATAAAAACTCCAAGTATTCCAATTACATTAAAAGGAAACAATAATACCCCGATAGAAGTTGTTGCTTTGATTGATTCTGGAGCAGATATTTCTGTTATCCCTGAAGGAATAGCAAAATTTCTTAATTTAAATCTAGATGGAAAAAAAGAAAAAGCTAATGGGATTGGTGGGCAAATTTCTGTTATAAATAGTTCTGTAAATGTTAACATAAGAAAAAATCATGAAAACTATGATCTTAATATTCCTGTACAAGTAATTCTTGGTCCTGATGAAATTCCTCCTCTTTTAGGTAGAAGAGGATTTTTTGATGAATTTGTTATTTCATTTGATAATAAGAATGAAAAAGTAACTTTAAAAAAGGTAAATTAGATTCTCACAAAGTTGACAATGCAAGAAAAAATGCAAGCATGTTGATTAATAATTTGATTGAATATTCCCAGAGATGCGAGTTGGTTTCTTTAGAAAAAGGAAAAATGCTCATTAAATATAAAGACAAAGGAGAACAAAAAACAGGAAATTTTTTGACAAATTCGTCTCTAACGAGCCAAATTAAGGAAACAGAAAGAACTTCTGAATTGTTGAATTGCGAAGGTGTGAGTTTTTTATTTAAAGATAATAAAGTCAGAAAATTAACTGATAAAATTGAAGACGCTGATATGGATGAAGTTGCTAAAGCAATTGAAAAACAAAAAGGCAAAAGAGAAGTTCAAATTAATCCAAAAGTTTTTGAATTGTTGAAAAAAGAAATTGGAGAATTTGAGATTGTTTTGTAAATAAATTTATAAAGCATTAAACATAATATTTAATATGGCAGACAATGTTAATTATGAAACTTATTTGCATGCTAATTTAGAAAGTTATAGAGGGAAATGGATAGTAATTTTTGATAAAAATATAATTGCTGTTGGAAAAGATATTAAGAAAATTTTAGATGAAGCAAGTAAAAAACATCCAAATAAAAAATTTATGCTTGCAAAAGTGCCTGAAGAAGGAACAATGCTCTATTAAAAATGTCTATTTCTTATAAATATAAAATCCAACCAATGAAAAAAGGAGCACAAATAAAAACTCCAAGTATTCCAATTACATTAAAAGGAAACAATAATACCCCGATAGAAGTTGTTGCTTTGATTGATTCTGGAGCAGATATTTCTGTTATCCCTGAAGGAATAGCAAAATTTCTTAATTTAAATCTAGATGGAAAAAAAGAAAAAGCTAATGGGATTGGTGGGCAAATTTCTGTTATAAATAGTTCTGTAAATGTTAACATAAGAAAAAATCATGAAAACTATGATCTTAATATTCCTGTACAAGTAATTCTTGGTCCTGATGAAATTCCTCCTCTTTTAGGTAGAAGAGGATTTTTTGATGAATTTGTTATTTCATTTGATAATAAGAATGAAAAAGTAACTTTAAAAAAGGTAAATTAGATTCTCACAAAGTTGACAATGCAAGAAAAAATGCAAGCATGTTGATTAATAATTTGATTGAATATTCCCAGAGATGCGAGTTGGTTTCTTTAGAAAAAGGAAAAATGCTCATTAAATATAAAGACAAAGGAGAACAAAAAACAGGAAATTTTTTGACAAATTCGTCTCTAACGAGCCAAATTAAGGAAACAGAAAGAACTTCTGAATTGTTGAATTGCGAAGGTGTGAGTTTTTTATTTAAAGATAATAAAGTCAGAAAATTAACTGATAAAATTGAAGACGCTGATATGGATGAAGTTGCTAAAGCAATTGAAAAACAAAAAGGCAAAAAAGAAGTTAAAATTAATCCAAAGGTTTTTGAATTGCTGAAAAAAGAATTGGGCGAGTTTGAAATAATTTTATAGCGAATTAATAATTTTTATATTTTGCGTCGTGCATTATTTCTTTTAGAAGAGAATTATATTCTTCTGCAACTAAGAGTTGTTTTTCTGGTGAGAGGTTTTTGATATATTCGTTTTCAATTAAACCAGTATTTTTGTTTGTAAAAGTTTGTGAATCAAATGGTCCATTATCTAATCCGTCCATTTTATAGTCAAAAAAATCTTCCCCGTTTGTAGAAATATGGAGATAGGTAGGAGCAAAATTTATATGATATTTATTATTAGGAAATTCAATTTTATATTGTGATTCAGCATATTCCTTTTTATTTGGATTTTCATTACAAAATTTTTTAAAATCTGAATAAATTTGTTTGTTTTCTTGATTAAATTCTTCTAAATCTTTATTTCCACATCCGCCAAGAACTAATCCCCCAGCAACAGCTAAAGGAAGAAATACATTTTTTGATATTTTGTTAAATAAGTTTTCCATACTCTTTCTTATTTTTCCAGCTTTATAAATCTTTCGTCACTCCATAATTAATAAGAATAAAAGAGAATAAAAGTTTAAATAGTATAAATCTTATAAAGATTATAAATGACGGCTTTAAAACATATACCTGTATCGGAACAAACCTGGAGGGTATTGGGAAAAATGAAAGAAGCTGGTGAAACATATGATTTACTTCTTCAAAAACTAATACAAGAAGCGCACAGACTTGAACTTGCAGAAAAATTTAACAGGGCTGAAAGAGGCGAAGGAGAGTGGGTTAAATTAAAAGACATCAGATGAAATACGATGTAGAAATTTCTAAAGAGGCAAAAGAATTTTTATACTTTCTTGATAAAAAAAGCAGGCAAATATGCAAAAAAAATTTAAACAAACTTGAAGATAATCGGCACCCAGGCAGGGGTTCAGGCGATAAAGCAAAAACAGGAAATTTTTCCAGTAATTCGTCCCAAAGGGATGACCCTGCTGGGCCTTCAGGAAGCCAAATTAAAGAA
>JBBTBN010000004.1:0-4309 GCA_038043645.1 Nanobdellota archaeon | reverse complement strand
CTTTAAAAGTTAAAACAAAACTATTATCAATATGAACTCTCTTAAATTCTTTTAAATCATATCTTAAATTTTTATAATGATTGATTGAAATTTTATCGCAATTAATTATTTCTTTAATTTTTTTGTTAATTATTTCAACTTTTTTCTTATCTTTTTTTGCTAATTTTTTAAGAATTATTTTTAATTCATCAGATAAATCAAAATCAAACATTTATTCTTCACAGAGTTTGTTTAGTTCTTGTAAACTCATTTTTCTATTGCCATACTTTTTAGAATGAGAGTTTGCTATAGAAATAACTTTTTTAACGTAATTCTCATTTGCCTGCTTCTCAACAAAATCTCCCCCAAAAATTTCAGCCATTTTATTCAGCGCTTCTGATTTATCATTTAATCCGTATTTTGCTTTAATTACTGCAAGAACTCTGTTTGCATATTCACTTAATTCCAGTCTTGCTGAGATAAAATTTTGTTCCATGTGATTTTTAGGGCATTCAGTATACACTCCGAATGCACTCGGACTATTTAAATCTTTTTATTTTTTATATATTAAAATAGAAGATTAATCTTTTAATCTTAGTTTTTGTCTAAAGTTTATGGATATAGAAAAAATAAAATCTAAAAAAACGATTCAAGAAAATCAAAGATTTTCATTAATGAATTTATACAAAGATAAATCCCTTAAGGAACTTTTAGAATTTGGAATAATCAATATTGATAAATCTTCAGGACCTACGAGTTTTAATATCTCGGATTTTGTCAGGAAAAAATTAAATTTAAGAAAAACAAGCCATCTTGGAACACTTGATCCCAAAGTTACAGGGGTTTTACCTATTGCTCTAAATCGCGCATGTAAACTTACGGGATTCTTTCTCGGAGAGGATAAAGAGTATGTTGGAATAATGAGGATGCATGAAAATGTTGAATTAGAAGAAATTAAAAAAATGATTAAAGAAAAATTTTTAGGAAAAATTATTCAGATGCCTCCGGTAAAATCAAGAGTTAAAAGAGTTGAGAGAGAAAGAGAAATTATTTCTTTTGAAATTTTGGAGAATAAAGGAAAAGATTATTTATTTAAAACAGAGGTTCAGGGAGGAACTTATATTAGAAAATTAATAGACGATTTAGGAAAAGAATTAGGGGTTGGCGCGCATATGTTAGAATTAAGAAGAATTAGGGCAGGAATTTTCAAAGAAGATTCAATAGTAAATTTATATGAATTTGAAAAAGCTGTTGATGAATATGAAAATGGAAATGAAGAAAGTTTAAGAAAAATAATTTTTCCTGCTGAAATCGTTGGAGAAATTTATCCTGCAGTTGAAATAAAAAAAGACAATTTGAAAAAAATATTAACTGGGAAGCCGATTTTTAAAGAAGATTTAATTAAAAATGAAAAATTTGAGAATGAAGAAATTGTTTCTGTTTTTTCAGACAGAAGATTTATTGGAATGTATAAAATTATAAAAGATAAAAATATTTTTGCAAAGGCGGAATTTGTAATGCAGGATATGAGGGGATGATTATATCTTTTAGAAAATAATAAAGATTTTAAATGAAGTTTAGATAAAGAGATTATGGAAGAATTAATAAGAAACAATGCAGGACTTGTTAAACAAATTTTAAATGATACAAAAATTTCAAAAGAAGTGCTGTCAAATATGGTTAAAATTTATGCGCTAAAAAATGATTTTAAGTCAATTCATTTTTCTCTTGAAGAAAGAGGATTATGGTGGGAAGCAGAGATTTATTTTAAAGAAAAAATAAAAAGTATGGCAGAATTTCATAAATATTTGGAAATGAAAAATTTTTTTATTAAAAATAATACTTCTGGATATGGCGGTGAAATTTATAGGCCAGATTATATTTTAGCAATGGATTGTGGAAAAGGAAGAGAGAGTGAGTTGAGATGTAATTTTTATAATCCTGGAAAAATCAGTTCTCTAAAACAATAACCTTATAACTTTTATTTTTCTAATTCTCAAATGCGCCACCTAATTTATTTTTCAAGCTCAGCTGTAACTTCTGGAGGCGCTCTTTCACAAGGAGATTTAATGAAAGCTGGAAGAATGGATATTGCAATACATAGTTTTATTCAGGGAGTTTTTTTATCTCATGGATTTAGAAAAGATGTAAAATTTCATTTTGTTTTTTATGGACAACCAGATCCCCCAAAGCATATTGAAATCCAAGTTACAGATGAATTAGAAATTTCAAAAAAAGATATTGGAAACTTAATTAAAAAAATTCTTTACAAATATAAACAGGGAGAAAGAACTGAACCAATTCCAGGATGCTTTATTGAGAAAAAAAGTTTTTTAAAAGTTGTAGAAGAACTCGCAGAAAAAGGATGCGAAATCTTTATTTTAGATGAAAAGGGAAAAGACATTCGTGACGCAGAAATTTCAGATAATTGTGTTTTTATTTTAGGGGACCATGAAGGTTTGCCAAAAAAAGAATTAAAAAGATTAAAGCAAACAGCGACGCCTGTTTCCATAGGTCCGAAAACTTATTTTGCAAGCCAGACAATTGCAGTTGTGAATAATGAACTTGATAGGAGAAATATTTAATTTTTAAAATACATAATAAAACATCAAAATTAATATAAGCAAAAAAATTTAATAATCTTTATGCTTGATGATGTTATAAGAGATAAATGTGGTGTTTTTGGAATTTGGGGTGTTGATAATGCTTCTGAGTATGCTTATTTGGCTTTACACAACCTTCAACATAGGGGACAGGAACATTGCGGAATTGTAACTAAATCACAAAGAAAATTTTACAAGCATTGGGGGGAAGGAATTGTTCAGGATGCATTTTCCGACGAGATTCTTAAAAAATTAAAAGGCAGAGCCGCTCTTGGACATACTCGATATAGAACAGAAGGATCTTCTAATTTGAAAAATGCCCAGCCATTATATGCAGATACAAAAAACGGAAAATTAGCTATTGCCCATAATGGAGAATTTGCAAATTGGAAAGGGGCTAGAAAAAAATTAAAAGAATATGGTCATATTTTTACTACAAACAGCGATACTGAAATTGTTCTTGCTAATTTTTCATATGCTCCTAAAGGAAACATCGAAGAGATAATGCGTTTTAGTTTTAGAAAAATAAAACCGGCATATTCAATTGGAATACTCACAGCAAATGAATTAATTGGAATCAGGGATCCAAGAGGAGTTCGTCCATTAGTAATCGGAAAAATTGGCGATGCCTATGCAATAGCGTCGGAAACTTGCGCATTCGATATAATTGGAGCAGAATATATAGGCGAAGTTGAGAGAGGAGAGATGGTCGTTATCAATGATAATGGATTAAATAAAATTAAATTATTTCCGCCAGAGGAACGTTTGGCGTGCATTTTTGAACATGTTTATATTTCAATGCCAAATAGTTTTTCTTTTGGAAGTGAAGATACAAATAGCGTTATAAGAAAAGAATTTGGAAAACAATTAGCAAGAGAACATCCTGCTGATGCTGATGTTGTTATTCCTGTTCCAGATTCAGGCAACCATGCTGCTTTAGGATATAGTGAAGAATCTAAAATAGGATTTGATTTTGGATTAATTAGAAGCCATTATATTGGCAGGACTTTTATTGAACCAACGCAACAACTCAGAGACGCAAAAGTGAAGAAAAAACATCATGTAAATAAATCAGTATTAGATGGAAAGCGTATTGTGCTGGTCGATGATTCTATTGTTCGGGGCACTACCTCCAAAAAATTAATTAATATAATTAGGGACGCAGGCGCAAAAGAAGTTCACGTGAGAATAAGTTCTCCTCCTTATAAATATGGATGTTATCTTGGTGTTGATACCCATGAAAAAGAAAAACTAATAGCATATACTCAAAAAAATAATGAAGAGATTAAGAAATTTATTAACGCAGATTCTCTTGGTTATTTAAGTCTTGAAGGAATGTTAAAAAATAAATTTCTTTCAAAAGAAGGATTTTGCACTTATTGTTTTGATGGAAAAGAAAAAATTTCAAAAAAATAAAACTTAATAAACTAAATTAAATTGTTCTTTAAATGAAAAAATCTGTAAGAGTATACATTGTGGGAAATATTCAGGGAATATATTTTAGAAGTTTTATTAAAGAGAATGCTGAAAAATATAATGTAAAAGGGTTTGTCAGAAATTTAGAAGACGGCAGAGTAGAAGTTTTTTTAGAGGGAAATTCTGAAGATGTTAACAAAATGATTGAAGTTTGTAAAGTCGGTCCAAAGAATGCTCAGGTAAGAGATGTTCAGACCAAACAGGAAAAATTTCAAGATTTTAAAAATTTTAAAGTGTTGCATATATAAAAT
>JBBTBN010000003.1:0-9186 GCA_038043645.1 Nanobdellota archaeon | reverse complement strand
CGGGAGAAACTTTACTCCATCTTTAAAGATGGAGATTTCTACTTAATTAAAAGAAAAGAAAATAATTTCTGGAGGACCTTGTCAATTAAGTCACGGAAGAAATTTTGTAATTGAATATAATGGAGATATTGTTCCTTGCACCCATTTAACAGGTTTTCCTTTATTTAATATATTTGAAAATAATCTCATATTAAATAAAAAAGAATTTTTAGAGAAATATAATAATAAAGAAGGAGTTCCTTATGAATTTAGAAATAAAATGAGAAAAAATGCTTCTTCAAAATGCAATGAAGAAAAATGCAATGAACCTTGTTCCGGAGGATGCCCTTTATTTTGGATGATTTTTAATCCTGAAAAAGAAATAAAAGGTATAGAAAATGAATAGTAATATGCAAAAAGTAATATTTAAATTTGATAAAGAAAAAGATCTTTGGAATCAATGGCATAAAGCTAATTGGAAAAGTCCTTGGTCTAAATCCAATATCGACCCAAATATAAAAAAAATTTGTGAAAATAAAAAATTTAAAGAATCTAAAAAAGAATTAGAAAAATACTTTTCAAAACTTTATAAATCAGAAATGATGAATCAAACAATAATCTGTGTTGAAAATTCTTGGAAAAAAATAGAAAAAGAATTCTTTAAAAGAATGGATAAAATAATTAAAAGAAAATATTCTAAAAAGATTACTGCTTATTTAACAAGTTCGGGGACATGTTCATATGATCCTAATGAACCTTCTTTTATGTTTTCTATTTATTACTCTATTCCAAAAAACCTAAGTACTTGCGGTCATGAAATAATGCATTTATATTTTCATGAATTTTATTGGAATTCTATTGAAAAAGAAATTGGAAAAGAAAAAACTAGTGATCTTAAAGAAGCTTTAACAGTTATATTAAATTTAGAATTTATTGATTTATGGTTTAATTCTGATTCTGGATATGAAACACATAAAGAATTAAGAGATTTTATAACAAAAACTTGGAGAGAAAGAAAAGATTTTGAGTTTTTATTAAAAAAGTGTGTCGATTATTTAAAAGAAAAATGAACTTCGAAATATTATATAAGAAATACCAAAAAAATATAAATAATTTACAAAAAGGTCTTCCAGAAAAAGAATTTTATAAAATAGCGAATCAAATTAGAAAATAGATTAAATAAAAAGAAAAAAATTAACTCCAAGAAATAAATTTATTTTGATTTTTCTAAATTATTTTAAGGGGTAGGACATATGTCCTGAACCTATACAGTCATACATTAACATCAAAAACAAGAATTAAAGACTTTTCGTTATTATCTCCTTATAAAGCGATTCGAACTTTCAGCTCCCTTTAACTTAACAGATTTTTATTTTTTAAATCTCTTCCCCAACTTCATAAAATTTAACTAAATCGCTGACATAATCCCCTTGCTGAAGCTTGACAATTCTTACACCTTGAGTTGCACGCCCCATTATTCTTATATTTTCTAAAGAAGTTCTAATCACAATTCCTTTAGCTGTTGTAATTATTATGCTGTCTTTTCCATTTACCGAAGCTGTTGTAACAATCTCTCCTGTTTTGTCCGTTATTTTTAAATTTTTCACGCCTTTGCCTGCCCTTGAAGTTTTTCTATAATCTTCAACCATGCTTCTTTTTCCATATCCTTTTTTTGTAATTGTTAAAATAGCTTCTGTGTTTAAAATTTCCAAACTCACGACCTCATCATCTTTATCTAATTTAATTCCTGTAACTCCATAACTCGCTCTTCCCATTTCCCGAACATCTTCTGCATTAAATCTAATTGCTTTTCCTTTTTTGGTTGCCAAAAGAACTTCTTGTTTTGGCTTGACAACTTCAACACCAATTAAAAGATCTGACTCTCCTGCAGGAAAATTAATTGCCCTTATTCCCGACGCTCTTGGCTTAGAAAAATGTTTTAATGAAATTCTTTTGACTATTCCGTTTTTTGTCGCCATAAATAAAGAATCTTCAAAATTTTTTACTGAAATAACATTTGTAATTTTTTCATCTTTCAATTCCATTAAATTTGTTATCGCCCGTCCCTTGCTGTATTTTTCAGAAGCAGGAATATCATATGCTTTCAGCCAAAGAACTCTGCCTCTTGTAGTAAAAAATAATAAATAATCGTGGGTTGAACAAGTGATTAATTGTTTAGTAAAATCATCGCTGGCGAGAGTGCTTCCAATAACTCCCTTGCCCCCTCTTTTTTGCTCTTTATAATCTTGAATATCCATTCTCTTGCAATATCCTTTTTCAGTTATTGTTATAGTTACTTCTTTTTTCTGAATTAAATCTTTTTCAGAAATTTCCCCAATTTGTCTTTTTAATATTTGCGTCTTTCTATTGTCCCCATATTTTTCTTTCAATCCTCTAACTTCCTGGATAATAATCTTAAGAATTTCTTCAATATTCCCCAAAATTTTCTCAAGCTCTTCAATTTCTTTTTTCAGTTCTTGTTCTTCTTTTTCTAATTTAGAAACTTCCAAAGAAGTCAATTGCTGTAATTTAATATCTAAAATAGCCTGAGCCTGTATTTTCGTTAATTTATATTTATTTATCAACCCTTCAGAAGCTTCTGCTGCGTTTTTTGATTTTTTAATTAAAGTAACAGCACCGTCAATATCCTTTAAAGCAATTAATAATCCCTGAACAATTTCCTGTCTTTCTTTTGCTTTTTTTAATTCATATTTAGAACGATTTGTAATAATTAATTTCCTGTAATTAACATATGCGTCGATAACCTCTTTAAGATTCATAACTTTTGGCTGACCAGCGTGTAAAGCCAATAAATTAACATTAAAAGAATCCTGAACTCTTGTATATTTGTATAAAGCATTAATTACAAAATTTGTATTAACATCTTTTTTAAGTTCAATAACAATTCTTGTCTTTCCCCTTGAAGATTCATCTCTTAAATCAGAAATATCTTTTAATTTTTTATCCTGAACAAGCCCAGCAATCTGAGTAACTAAAATAGTTTTATTTAACATATAGGGAATTTCAGTGATTATAATTGCTTCCCGATTTTTGATTTTTTCTGTTGTAATTTTTCCTCGCATAATTAATTTTCCAATTCCTGTTTTATACAATTCAAGCATGTCTCCCTGAACACTTCCGCCCGTTGGAAAATCAGGTCCCTTGACAATCTCGCAAAGTTCTTCAAAGGTTATATTTTTATTTTTGATATATGCTATAATTGCATCGCAAACTTCAGTTAAATTGTGCGGAGGAATATTTGTAGCCATGCCAACTGCAATTCCCGACGCTCCGTTCAATAATAAATTTGGAAGTTTTCCGGGAAGAAGCTCCGGCTCTTTCAAAGAATTGTCATAATTTGGAACAAAATTAACGGTCTCCTTTTCGAGATCCTGCAATAATTCTGAAGAGATATCCATTATTCTTGCTTCGGTATATCTCATTGCAGCTGCACTATCTCCGTCGACAGAATTATGCACAAAAATTCCAGAAGCCAAAGCAAAATTATGCGTTTTATCTATTGTTAAATCATAAACATCAGTGAATTCATTTAAGAATTCAACCGCAACTACTTTATGGTTTCCATTAATTTCACATAATAATAAATTTCTATCATCATTATAATATTTTTTAATTCCTAAATCCCAAGAAGTGAAACTTTTTATTCCAAAAATATCTTTTCTTACTCTTTCAAAATTGTCCTGATTTAATTCTAAATTATTTTCCTTAAGATAATTGCAGATATTTAAGAATTTCTTTTTTCCTGTTAAATTATGCTCTCTTTTCTTATTTACTGCCGTAATTTTTTCATGAAATAATTTCTTGTATTTTGGGATTTGCCATAGTCTTTTCATAGTTATAGAAGCTGTTTTTCTTATTTCTTCAATTCTTTCAGGATGTTCTTTCAAATATTTTTTATTAACTTCACTCAAAGTTATAGTCATTTGCTGTCTATAATCGTCTTTTTTCCAATTTTCCGAGTTTCTCTTACTTAATCTCTCGGAATATTTTCGCCTGTTTTCAGGATTGCTCCAGAATTCTTTTCTTCCTTCTGCAAGTTTCTTTCGATAATCTGCATCAGTTTTGTGTTTCTTTGAAGTAAAATTATAATGCGTCTGCCAATGTTCTTTCCACTGCATTCTTCTTAAATTATCAGGATTATTGTTTAATTTATTGAAATCAATATGATGCCTTATTCGTCCAGCAGATTTTTGATAAATTCCATTTTTCAAATTCCAATCATCTGAAAGAACATGAACAAAATTCCATAAATTTAATTTAGGTTGGAAAATCATTTCATAATCAATTAGTTTAGGATTAGAATTATCTTCTGTGATGGAAAGCTTATGGTAAAGAGGCATTAATGAATCTCCAGATTTCAAATCTTTAGCTTCTTTGTAACTTCCATCTTTTAACATAAATTTATGATTTAAAGTGCATTTTATTTCTTCTCCATTATCGAGAATTATTTTTATAATTTCTGCATCATTTTTGGTTTTTCTTGGATTTTTTATCTCAGCAATTTTAATTAATCCCAGTTCATCAATTGTAAATGTAAAATTTCTTTTTCCTTGCTTATTTTCTTCTATTAACTCAATAAAAGATAAATTTCTTCCATCAGTAAGTTTAACTTTTGTATCTGCAGTAAAACATCCAAAATTTCCCTGTCCAAAAACCAGAGGATATCTTAATGAAAAATCCTGCGCCATTCTAACCATTGCTTCATAAACCGCAGTATCGCCGTGAGGGTGATATTTACCAATAACATCTCCAACTATCCTCGCTGATTTTTTTGTTTGAGAATTTGGCTTTAATCCTAATTGTTGCATTGCATATAAAATTCTTCTCTGAACAGGCTTTAAGCCGTCCTCAACAGAAGGAATTGCACGACTTACAATTACAGACATAGCATAATCTAAATATGCTTTTTTCATTTCACCCGAAATTTCAGTCTGGATTACACCTTTTTCTTCTTCAAGTTTGGTTTGTTTTTCTTTTTTTTCGTCGTCTGTCATTTTAATTAAAAAAATTCTTTAGTTTATTAAATATTAATTCTTTTCTTTTTCTTAAAAAATCTAAAAACTTATCCTTTTCATAATTTTCCATTTTTGGAACTAAATGAATTTTCAAATAATCTTCACTTCTTTCTTTTTCATTCAACCAGTCTTCAAAAGATTTATCACTTTTAATTTGATTTTCTTTTCCTAGAACTTGTATATTCGCAATGTTGTCAACTTTATTTTTTTCATAAACTTTGATCATCTTGGATCTCGGGAACATATGGTCTTCTTGAAATTCACTGGGTAAAAAATTTCCATAAATAATACTTAAAATTAATTTGCTTTTATCTGTATTATACCGAACATCATCAATTAATTCTTTCAAATCTTCTCCGCGACGAACAATTTTATTTCTATTTGCAAACGCCTTGAGTAATTCTTCTATGGGGAATAAATTTTTTTTATTTGATTTGATTATATTTCTAGAATCCATTAAAAGAGAATCTGTTTGTCCGCCAAAAACTCCATTTAACAAAACAGAATAAAGATATTTTCTTATTAAATCAAAATCTTTAGAAGTCATATCGATTTCTTTTAAATTATTTAGATAAACATAAAAGATAATAGGAATAGTTGCGTTATTACTTCTAAGATATTTCTTGGAGCTAATATTAATATTTTCTAAAAAATCTATGACGATCTTAATGGATTCCTTTATGTTTTCCCATTTTTCTCTCATCAGTTCAACATTTTCTTTATTAAAATTTTTAACTTGATATTTTATATCTTTATCAATTAAAACTAATGACGTTTTTAATATAAAATCATTATCAAAAGAAAAATTATTCCGATTAATTAAATTTAAAAAATCTTTAAAGTCTTCTCTCGCATCAACGGAAATTTCTCCTTTTTTCCAATATTGTTTTATTTTGGAAAATAAAATGTCTGAATAAGTTAAAGCGACTCCTCCAGAATTAACTCGAACAAAAATTTCCAATGCCTCTTCATCGGACTTTTCTGAATCAATCTCATAAAATGAAATATTTTCTGAATTGAGAGAATTAAACAATTTTTCCATATTCTTTCCAATCAAATTTTTTTCATTTTCGTGAATTTCTAAACCAGACAAAATTTCATCTCGTTCTTCAAAGATGCTAAATTTTTCTTTTATTGCATTGCTAATCTTCCACCAAAATTTATTTTCTTTCATAAAAAATTCTTTTTCGTTGTCAAAAAGTTCAAATTCATAATTTCTCTCATTAATTTCTCTATTATCATCGGGATTACTTAATAAGTTAAAAAATAAATATCTCTTTCTTTTTTTATTTCTGTGATCATCTTCGAAAACTCCTCGAAGTGCAAGATTCAAAATCGTCATTCTTTGCTGACCATCTAAAACCAAATTAATTTTTCTTTCCTTAAAATTATGTCTTTCAATAGATTCATTTTCTTTATTTGAATTTGAAAGAAATTTTAAAACGGTAATATTATCATTTATTAAATTGTCATATTTTGCTTCCCAAAATAAAAGAGTTCCAATCGGATATCCTCGAACTATCGAATCAAAAAGATTGTATAATTTATCTTCAAATTTATTTTTATCATTATCCCAAACAAATTCTCTTTGAATTTCTGGTAAGAAATAATTTTCATTAATTCCTTTAACTAATTTTTTAATGCTTATATCTTGATATTTTCCCATTTTATTATTAATCATCCTCCCCAGAGCTTTCAATTGTTTTTTTGAAATCTTTTTTTAATTCTTCTTCATCTGGAAGTTCAACATTTTTTTCATCTAAATATTTCATAAATTCATCTTCTGTTAATTCTTTTTCAACAATATTTGTTCCTACCCATTTACATTTCCTGCATTCCCAATCACATTTTCCACCACGACATTCTTCTCCCGTAATTATAACTCCAACCTCATCACTTTTGCACTTTGGACATTCTTTAATTTTGAAAGTTTTTTCTTTCCCTTTCTTTTTATCTGGTTTTTTCCCGCCTTTCAAAATCCAGTCTGGTGTTTTTAATTTTGATTTTACCATTTTATTTTAATAACTCCTCTTTTAAGAATTTTCCCCATTCAGATAAATCTTTTGGATTCCACGAATTCAAAATAACCGGAACTCGTTTTGGATGATAAGCCCAAGCAAAAAAACCAATTTTGTTTTCAAAAATATATTTTTTTAATTTCATCCCATAATCTTCTTTTGTTCCCCTGAAATATCCTTCCTTTGTATATCCACATTCAGAAAAGATAACTGGATACTTCTTTTTGACTTTTAAAACACCTGTTAAATCTTGAAACATTTCCATTGGATAATAATCAAAACTATAAACAATATTTTCAGAATTAATAGGGTTCCCTAATACCCAACTTAAATCAGATGCCCAATTTGTCCCATTTATAATAATTATATTCTCAGAATTTTTTCTTATCACCTCAACAAACTCTTGTGCGATTGTTGCCCATTTTTCGTTTTCAATATCAATTGGCATACTAAACACATCAAAAATTACATGCTCCTCTTTTCCATATAATTTACTTAAAAGATTTAATGCATTAATTGCAATCTTTTTATCTGTATCATATTTTTTATATCCTTCAATAGTTTGGTTTTCTTCCCGTGTTATATTTTTATCTGGATTTCCTTGTGCATACCAATCCAAACAGCAATATAATTTTAATTTTTTAGTTAATTTTACAATTGGATTTAAAATTTCTTCACAATAATTCCTTTTTGACTGCCAATAAGCAGGACAAATTGGAATTTTAACCGCATTTGCTCCAAGTTTTTTAATTTCTTTTATATCCTGCAGAAAATCATGAGCTTCTTGATATTTCAAAATACCCGGCGAATTTATACTAATTCCTTTAATTAAAAATTCTTTTCCTGATGAATTAATAATTTTATTTCCTTTAACTTTTAATTTTTCAATCATGCAACTTCCTCCCTTCTTATCACAACCAAAAAGTTTATATATTCTAAGTTTGTGCTAATTATATTGAGGAACAAGTCCTGACGAACCCCATGCTTGACATGGTTATTAGGATAGACGGACTTACTACTCATTTTTTGTTTCTCCTTTCAATATTTAATAGATTATCAAGCACTAAACTAATTTTATATTCAACACTTCCTTGTTTAAGTTCACTTTCTTTTATAATTTTTGTTCCTTTAACATTAACAATTTTAACTAATTTCTGAAAGTTTCTAAATTGGTTGTCATCAACTGAAATAAAAACCAAACAACTATCATGTTTTTTCAAGAATTCTAAAACATCTGAATAAATCTCAAGAGAATTATTCTTATTTTTTATCTTGATTTTAAAAAAATAATCTTTAATGTTTTCTCTCTGAATTGTTTCACTTATTTTTTTAATATATAATTTTCTTTTTTTAGAATTTTTATAATGTCTAAATCTGGATAATTTAGGGAGTAATCCATTTAATTTATCCCTCTCAAGAATATCATATCCAATTAAACTTTCTGAATAATCAATGAAAATATAATAATCAAATTGTTCTGTCATTTCATCCCCCAAAATCCTCTTCATTAGAAGATTCAATTGTTTTTTTGAAATCTTTTTTTAATTCTTCTTCATCTGGAAGTTCAACATTTTTTTCATCTAAATATTTCATAAATTCATCTTCTGTTAATTCTTTTTCAACAATATTTGTTCCTACCCATTTACATTTCCTGCATTCCCAATCACATTTTCCACCACGACATTCTTCTCCCGTAATTATAACTCCAACCTCATCACTTTTGCACTTTGGACATTCTTTAATTTTGAAAGTTTTTTCTTTCCCTTTCTTTTTATCTGGTTTTTTCCCGCCTTTCAAAATCCAGTCTGGTGTTTTTAATTTTGATTTTACCATTTTATTTCACTCTCCAAAGTTCTCCGTCGCAATTATATTCTGAACAGCTCAAAAGAACAGGAGAATATTGCACAAATGGTTCGCAGGATATTTTATTTAATTCTCCCGTAAAACATTTTTCACTGACTTTTTCACAAAGTCTTTTTTCATCCATTAATTTATATCCTTCAGAACATTTTATTTTCTCTCTCTTAACACATTCACAATTATTTTCCAGCCAAAGTTCTTTCTTGCTTTCATCTTTTACAACATTTCCTGTGAAATTTTTAACTATGAAAAAAGCAGAAACTAATAATAAAATTAATACTAAAATTATAATT
>JBBTBN010000002.1:27636-41671 GCA_038043645.1 Nanobdellota archaeon | reverse complement strand
TATCTATTGCTTAATCATAAACTCTCGGTCTTTTATCAATCTTAGAAATCAAAATAACTTTTTCTTTTTCCTTTAGTTTGTATAAAGCTCTATACTCGCCAATTCTATAACGAAAAATTTTCTCTCCATTTTCATCTCTGCTAATAAATTTAGCGTCGCTTGGAACAGGCTCTTGTCTTAAATTTTCCAGTCTTTTTATAATTCTATCAAAAATGTGTTGATCTAACTTTTTTAGAAATTTTTTAGCCTGATTAGAAAATTCAAGAGCATGCATTTTATCTTTCTAATTCTTTTTTCAAATTCTCTAAAGAAATAGTTTTCCCTTCTTTATATTCATTTTCTGCTTCTCTAATTGCTTCTAAATCATCTTCAGTTAAAGTTATATCTTCAATATGTTCTTTTACATAATTCATGTCTGCTTGAATCCTGGATAGTTTTGTTATTATTTCTTTTGCATTTACTTTTATTTGTTCCATATTATCTCTAAAAAGCGTTATTATATAAACTTTTTGTTAAAAAAGATTTTGTATGAAAATTAATTTTTTTATTTACAATTATTTAATTATTTTTATCCTAAATAACTTCCTTCAACATTTTGGAACAAAATGATGCTGTGTTTACACAGGGAAGTTATCCCAAATAACTTCCTTCCATTGGAATTGCTGTCTTTGCTGATTTTAAGAATTGCTCTTCAACTTTTTTATAAACTTTAATTGTGTTTGTTGTTACACTTGGCTTAACTTTATTCAGGGCTTCTTCAAAATGTTTTTTATGCACTTCTTCGGCATCAATATTTTCTCTTAAAGAAAGCAAAGCAGCTTCTCTTGCAAGAGCCTCAAGATCAGCGCCGGTATATCCGTCTGTTTTTTTTGCAATATCTATAATTAAACTTTCTCGTTCCTTCTCTTTTAATAATTTCTTTCCGTCGCCAAGAGGCATATTTTTTGTATGAATTTTTAAAATATTTTCTCTTCCAACTTCATCTGGAGCATTAACTAATAAAATTTTGTCAAATCTTCCTGGACGCAAAATCGCAGGGTCAAGCATATCTGGTCTGTTTGTCGCGCCAATAACTAAAATATCATTTATAGCCTCAATGCCGTCCATTTCAGCGAGCATTTGATTCAAAACTCTTTCAGTAACTTTTGTTCCATGATCATCTCCTCTTCTGCCTGCAAGAGAATCAATTTCATCAAAAAAGATAATGCAGGGAGCTACCTGTCTTGCGCGCTCAAAAATTTTTCTCATTCCTTCTTCTGATTTTCCCACCCACATACTTAACAGCGACGGCCCTTTAACCTGAATAAAATTTGCTTCTGATTCTTTTGCAATTGCTTTAGCTAGTAAAGTTTTTCCTGTTCCCGGAGGACCATAAAGTAAAATTCCTTTAGAAGGCCGAATTCCCATTTTCTTAAAACGATCTGCATATTTAATTGGCCATTCAACTGCTTCTCTTAATTCACGTCTAACTTCTTCTAAACCACCGACGTCTTCCCAGCTGACATTTGGGGTTTCAACTAAAACTTCCCTCATTGCGCTTGGACGCACAACTTTTAAAGCTTCTGTAAAATCTGAATAATGAATTTTTAATTTATCCAATAAATGTGGGGGAATTTTTTCTTCTTCATCTAATTTCATCTGAGGAAGCAATCCTCTTAGAACAACCATTGCTGCTTCTTTGGCTAAAGATTCTAAATCCGCGCCGACAAAACCATGAGTGACTGCAGCAAGATCTTCTAATTTAACATCTTTTGTCAAGGGCATTCCTCTCGTATGAATTTTCAAAATACTTAATCTTCCAGCCTTGCTTGGAACACTAATTTCAATTTCTCTGTCAAATCTTCCAGGTCTTCTAAGCGCAGGATCAATTGCATTTACTCTATTAGTTGCGCCAATTACAATAACTTTGCCACGAGATTTTAAGCCATCCATCATAGTTAACAATTGCGAAACAACTCTTCGTTCTACTTCTCCGCCGACATCTTCTCTCTTAGGAGCAATTGCATCAAGCTCGTCAATAAAAATAATTGAAGGCGCATTTTTTTCTGCATTTTCAAAAATGTCTCTAATCTTTTTTTCAGATTCTCCATAAAATTTTGACATAATTTCTGGACCATTAAGTAAAATAAAATGCGCATCAGATTCATTTGCAACTGCTTTGGCTAATAAAGTTTTTCCTGTTCCCGGAGGGCCATGCAATAAAACACCTTTTGGACAATCTATTCCTAATCTTTCAAAAATTTCTGGGTGTTTAATTGGAATTTCAACCATTTCACGAATTTTTTTAATTTCTTCTTCTAATCCTCCAATATCTTCATAATTAATTCCAGGAAGATCTTCTTCAGAAATTTCCATTGCTTTAGGATTTAAAGTAATTTCTGTATTTTCTGTAACGACTACTGGCTGAGTAGGAGAAGCATTTACGACGAGGAATTTAATTTGTGTTCTTCCAAGAGTTCCCATGCCCATATTTCCGAGCATATCTCCGAGCATTCCCCCAAAATCATCTCCAAAATCTTCTGATAATAAATCTCTTCTTTTTTGAACAGCTCCAAGAATAACTAAATCTCCCTTGAGCATTGTTCTGCCTAAAAGCCCTCTTCTTAAGCTGTTAGAATCTGCCTGAACCATAATCCCTTTTTGAGCAGGAGCAATTGTAATTTTTTTTGCTTCCTTAATATTTGCTTTTGAAATTTTAACAATTTCTCCGAGGCTTGTTCTCGCATTTCTTCTTAAAATGCCATCTATACGAATAATTTTTTCTCCAACATCTGATGGATATGCTCTGTCAGCGATAGCAACTGTCTCCCTGTTTCCTTTAATCGTTATAACATCTCCTCTGTTAATGCCGAGATCTTTCATTGTAGCGCTGTCTATTCTCGCGATTCCTTTGTAAACATCGTCCTGCATTGCTTCGACAACATTTAATTGAATTTCTTTATCTGTCATTTTGAATTACCATCTTAATTTTTTTGGAATTAAATTTAATCTTTCTTTATATCCTTTAGTTCCTAGATTATAAAATTCTCCATATGGAACTTTATTGGAATTTTTTACTTGAATCATGCCGTTTTTAAATTTAATATTTTCTTTATTTAGTTTATGAATATGCATTATAAGAGGATAAAATTCTATAAAATGATATTCTTTTTTAATTCTTTTTTCAAATACATAAAGGCCATTCCCTTCGTCTCTCTCAAAATAAATTATATTTACTCTCTCTCCAATACTTAATCTCCCCAATTCTTCCAGATTATTTAATTTTTTTATTTTATCTGTCATTTTCTATTTTATCCTTTTTTATAAGTGTTTTATTTCGTTCATGCTCCCGACCCCGCTCGTTTTTGGTTTGATAAGTTTGTCTCGCAAAGTCGCTCGGATGCGCTGAATCTGAAAATTGTCCTACTCCCGACCCCGCTCGGTTATTTAATTTTATTAGTCGTAAAGTTTGTCCTCCGCGAAGTCGCTCGGCATGAACTAATTTTCCATTTTTCAAAATTTTAATTTCTCTCGTTTTAATAATTCTTGTATTTATATTTGTTTTTAAATTTGGTTGATTGAAATTCAAACTTAATCTTCCCATGTTTTCAAAAGATAATTTAACCATTTCATCCATTTTTTTTTGCTGTTCACCCATAAAATTGACTATCTCCATTGGAATAGAAACAGCGTAGCTATTTCCAACAAGTCTCATTTTAACTCTAAAATCTTTATTTTTTAAATTTATAAATTTATTATATTCTGCTTCATCAGCAGGGTGAATTATTTTTTCATTGCATCTTCCATTTGAACACGCAACTGCTCTGAATATAAATCCATTTTTAGAAATCTCTGATTTTTTCATTTCAGAATCGCATTTCCCACACAAAATTTTTTGGTCAAATATGTCTGTCATTTAAATTTGTATATATTTTAGTGTATACACAAGAGATGTATACTTTATAAATGTTTTTGTTGATTAATTCTACAAAAGAATTTTAATGAAAAATTAATTTTCGTAAATATTTTTCCTGTGTCCAACTTTCAAAACAACAATTGCCTCTTTTTCTCTTATAATATCTGCGACAACTCTCCAGTCTCCTATTCTTAATTTGAATCCTTGTGTCTCAACTAATCTCTTAAAAAATCTAAATGGGTTTTCCTTGCAATCTTGTAATTTATTCCAGATTCTCTCTCTTATATCTTTTTCAAGTTTATTTAAATCATGAAGCGCTTTCTTTTCAAAAACTAGTTTATACATTTTACAAACCGAGAATTTTCTTTGCCTCTGCTTCTGTATAGAATTTTCCTTTCTTAACTTTTTCTCTTGCTTCTTTAATTTCTTTAATTGTTTTTTGTGATAGTTTTGGTTCATTTTCGCACAGCTTTACAATGTAAATTAATTTTCTAATTAATTCATTGTAACTTTCATTTTTGTATTGCTTGAATTTGTCCAAATCTTCTTTAGTTTGAACGTTCAAACGTATTGTTGTTTCCGTTTCCATTTCTTTTTGTGTCGTTTTCGTGTCCGTGCTTTATAGCTTTGACTTGATTTTGACTTTATGTATATCTATGTATACAAATGTATACTTTATAAATGTTTTGGATTGTTTAAGAATTTTCTTTCAAAGATAATTGATATGGCAACCATGCCCAAATTTTTTCACCTTCTTTCCTTAAATATTCAAGATTGTTTTTGCTTCTATCTTTTTCAGGAGAATAATCTCTCTTCCAATATTCTTTATAAAGTTCTTTAAGTTTAGCAAAAGTTGTTGTAGATTTTTTTGTTTTAAAATACAATCTTAGATTAGCATCATCAGAAAAAGCGATATCAGGAAGATATTCATTAGTTATAATTATTTTAGTTTTATTAGATAATTTCCTTTTACAAGATTCTTCTAATAAAGAAAATAAAACACTTTCTTCAAAAGAATCATCATCATGACCAAAAATTTTATTGGAACTTGGCAATTTAACTGCATTAACAAGATTTTTTCCCATAAAATTTTATATAAAACCAATTTAAAAAGATTAGTATAAACTAAAATAATAATTAAAATAATTATCTATTCTAAAATCACTTTACAAGTCCTTGAATCAATTATTCTTTTTTCAAAATCCCGAGTATTTCTTCTCCGCACTTATTCCAAAAATCCAAAATCTCTTCTGTCTGATAGATAGTAGTTCTAAAACCCCTATAATTAACATCGTGTCTTATTTTCTTAAATCTGTCAAGAGAATTTAATTTAACTTTATCTTTTATATTAAATTCCTTAAGTATTTCCATGCTTACTTCATGATTGCCGGGTTCAAAATCAAGAAGATTCCATTTAGCATCCCCTAATTGCCTAATTGATTCATAAATCTCTCTGAAAATTAAAGTTGCTGTATCATCATTTAATTTAATTGCTTTAGCAACTCTGACATTTACTTCAGCGGAATTTATCATCGCTTTAATTTTCTCTGTATCTTTTTGCTTATTTCGCAATGCTCCTGCTTTAAGCCAAGAATCTATAAATTCTCGTCTCATTTTAAAATGTGAGGGATATTTACCTCCAAAAATCCCCATAACAAAATGCCGTTTGCAATGTTGTTAAACACTCCAAGATTTATATTTTTCTTGCTAAACAAATGTATTTGTATTTTTTTTCCAATAACTTTTTCGAATTCTGATAATTCTTTTAATTCAATTATCTTATATTCTTTAACTTCGTCTGATTCTATAGCAATATCTATATCTGAATTAAAAGTATCTTCCCCTTTTCTGAAACTTCCAAAAAGAATTATTGCTTTCGGATTTTTGAAAAAATCAACAAGAAATTCAACTAATCCACTTTTATAAATAAAATTTAAATTATAAAGTATTTTACTTCTAATAAAAAGCCAATTTGTTTGATTAGATTTTATCCTCCATATTTTGCTTAATTTTTCAATACTTATTAATTCCAATTCTTGAAATTCATCTAAAATGTTTCCAATGTTTGCCTTTGCTACTCCTGTCTCTCTAGCCAAATCACTTAAACTAAATTCTTTTTCAGGATATTTAAACAAAATTTCAATTATTTTTTTCTTAGCGGTTTCTCCATATAATTTAAGATATTTTTTATGAACGATTGGTTTTATCATATAACATATGTTATAAAAAAGAACTATTTAAATGTTTTTGTTGATTAGAATTAATTAAAAACATCTCTATAAGTAATGTGTCCAATCGTATTAAGATAGCCTAACTTCTCATTGGCAAACATTACAAAATTAAATCTTTCTTTTTCCTCTTCGGGAGAATAATCCCCTGTAACCCCTTCTAAAGTTTTATAAAAACTATTTAATTGCTCGTAAGAAAAAATTCTTTTTTTATCAATATAGTCTTCATCTTGAGGATTATCTATTTTATCCCAATTTAATTTTGGGTCACGCACTTTTTGATAAGCAATTATTTCTTGTTTTCCTGAAAGACCTTTCGAATAAGCTTCACCTAACAAATTAATAAGATTAATTTTATTAATGCTGTTATCAGGCCAAATTATAAAATTCTTGGAACTCGGCAAGTTAACTGCATTAACAAGATTTTTTCTCATAAAATTTTATATAAAGAATGTTTAAAAAGATTAGTATAATCAAAAATAATAATTAAAAATCTTTAATTTCACTCCACAATTTCCCTAACCAGCTTTGCCATTACATCTAAAAATTCTTCTGTTCTTTTCTGCCACAAATCAATATCAGTGCCTTTTAAATCAGTTGTTTTTCCATGAGAAATTTCTTTATGAAGCACAAGCAATCCTCTGTACCATTGAACATATTCGATTTTTAATTTTTTATTATTTACAAAAGTTTGCACAAGTTCTTCCGGAATATGTTCTGGCGACGGCGGAGAGACATTCGCTGCAATTAAAGCGGCGTGGGCAGAATCAACCATGCACCAATATAAACCTTCAATAGAATTTAATTCTGCGGCTTTGCTTCGCGCAAGATGCGTCGGCGCTCTTTGAAGAGCGTTATAAATTGCTTCCGGAGTTGATTTTATTTTTCCTTGAATTAATAAATATTTCAATGGCTCAAAAAATCCAGCCATATCAATTAAGGCTTCTCCATTTCTCAAAATATTTAAAATAATTGGATCGCCCCTTAACAAATCTTGCCACCAAGTTGTTAATTTTACTGTATTAATATGAAGACTTGCCTGATAAGGACTTGCTCCTAAAATCGCGCCAAGCTCCTGTCGATACCATGCAGTTAATTCCTGATCCCATTTTATAGACGCGTCATCAATTACAATTATTATATCAATATCTGAACCAGCTGTCTGCGTTTTTTTTGCTGTTGAGCCAAAGAGAATAATTGATTTTATTGCCTTTTCAAATTTTTTATAAGCTTTTGTTGCAAAATCCATAGCAATGTCATGTTCGCTTTTTAATTTCAGGGTTGGAATGTTTTTTGCAGATTTTTTTTTAGAATTTTTTGAAACCATCTTTTTTGTTTTAAACTTATATACTTTAATATATATTTTAGTTTTTAAATTTACTGAATTGGTGATAATCCCGATTTTAATTTTTTTAATTATCTCTTTTTTCTTATCTTAGAAACTTTTAAGAACCAAAGCATAGAAATTAAAACTAAAACTATTCCGATAAAATTAGAAAAATTATTATTTGCGTTGCCTATTGTCGCTCCAAGAATATTCTTAGAAGTAACTGAAATTACTAAACCAACTATTCCTAAAAAAATTGCAGCGGCTTTTTGATAACTATTCTGATTTTCCATTGCTGGTTGATAACTCGCATATTTTTCTATTCCTTTAACCACTTCTTCTCTTGCTTTGTCTACTCCTTTAAAAACAGATTTTTTTATAGATTGATATTTAGATTCATCTATCAACCCATAATGCTGCAAAACATCTAATGCAGGATCTAAAAAACCAAGATTATAAATTGTCGTTAAAGGTTTTGCAAGTTCAGGCATTCTTTCTGCATGATTTCCTTGCTGCATTAAGGCGTATAAATCCTGAAATGCTTCCATAGTATTATCTAAATATTTCTCGCCTTCTAATTTTCTTCTTGAAAAAAATCCTTTAAAAAATCCGCTTCCGGCTCTTTCTTCAAGACTCTTTTTTAAAATAACTTCTTTTCCAGCATCGTCAAAAGCAGCCCCTGTTGCAATATAATTTAAAAGCGCTTTATGAATATAATTTCCTGCTTCATCAGAAGAAAGTCTTTGTGAAACCGCGCCACTATATAACTCGCTTACTTTGTGATTTAGTTTTTTCTTATCTATATGTTTTAAAATAAAATCTTCATAATTTTTAAATCTTGGGTGATCTTTTATAATTGCTTCAACACCTTCAGAAACAGAAGAATTAATTAATTCGTTAATAGCTGTTTGAGTATTTCCGGATTTATTTTTTGGCATATTTATTTATAATTTCTTTATTTAATAAACTTAATCACTCCATTCCTCTTCCGCTCATCCTGTTTCCTGCTCCGCCACCGCCTCTTTGTCCTCCAAGTTCAGAAGGTAAATTTGAAAAACCTGAACCAAATGTTTCATAATGTATTCCTGGAAAAATTTCTCCATAACCTGAAGAGTATCCTTGCTGTAATCCAATTGATTGATTCCAATACGGACCAGCGCCACTTGAATAAAGAGGAGCTCCAAACGCTTCCAAAGTAATTGGATAAGGAGATCTTTCAAATGATTTAGCAAAACCTCCTGCTTCAACGATAGTTCCTCCCTTATAACCTTTTTTTTTCAGCTCTTCAAAATATTTCTTGAATGGAACATTTCCCATTCCGGGAGGAAGATGAGAATCATAAGAACCGAAATTATCCGTTAAATGAACGTGCTTAACGTGTTTTGACATTGCTTCAAATTCTTTTCTTAAATCTTCTTCTGAAAATCCGTGTTTTCTGTGAATATTCAAATGTCCGACGTCAAAAGTCAAGCCAATTAATTTGTCTGCGTATTTTTCTGCTTCTGATTTAGAACGCCCGTCTTTAATTGCATTTTCAACAAACTGCTTTTTTGACGACAAAATTAATTTATTCATTTCTTCCCCAGTTGAAAATGCGTAGCCGGGATAAAGATTTTCAATAGAAATTACAGGAGCTTTTTCTCCGTATTTTTTAAAAGAATTAAATGCAATATTTCCAAAAGTTTTTGCAGATTCTTTCATTGCAAAATCTGTAACAGGAACATAAACTTCAGGAGCAAGCGCAGGAGTTTTTAATTTATGCATTAAATTTTGCACTGCTTGTGATTGTGAGTGGATTTTATCCAAATATTTTTCCTGCTTTGAAGAATTGTCTAATTGCTCTTGATAATTATTTCTAATTTCAGTTAATACTTTTTTTTGTTCTGATGAACCATATTTATATGCTTTGCTAAATAAACTGCTTAAATGTTCTTCTACATCTTTTAAATATTCCTGAGAATTCATAAAATGATTATACACTTGTCTTTGCTCTGGAGATTTATTAAAAAATTCGTTTAATCCTTCTTGACTCATTTTCTTTTCAGCAAGTTCTTTTAATAAATGTGAAATTGGAACAGCATTTAGCTGAAGAATCTCATCTGCTCTTTCTTTTTGAAACAAAAGTTGAGATATAGAATTATCCCATTCAGAATTATTTAACATTTTTATCTGTTTTTCAGGAGAAATAATTTTTCCTTTTTCAAGAGGGATTTCCTGATAATATTCTGATTTTATTTCTCCTGTTGATTTGTCAATTATGCCTTGTGTTTCACCTCTCAGAACTTTTTTTTCAATTTCTGGTTTTAGTTCCATCATGGAATTTCTTTCTGGATAATATTTAATTTCTTCTTTAACCGAAGTCATTTGTCCTGTTTCCTGATTTATCGCGCCCAACTTTTCAATTTTTTTTCCTTCAGGAGTCATTTTATATTCTGTTCCGGGAATATTTGCAGAATGAATTGTTACAGGCATATTTCCTCTTGAATCTAATTCGTGCGCTTTTTCTAAAACATCATTTAATTGATATTCTGCAGATTGTCTATTTGCCTCACTCCATCCATGCTCGCCCATTCCAGAAGCTTCAATTAATGGAGAGTGTAAAGAAACTTTTGCTCCTGTTAATTTAGCCATCTGCTTAATTTCTTTAAAATGCTGTCTGGGAATTCCTTCAAAATCTTCTGGTTTTATAGATCCGATTTCTATTGGAACTATTCCCTGGCTTAGAAGTTTGTTGACTTCTGCTATTTGATTTGCAGTAAATGGGTTCGTCGGAGCTCCAAGCGACGACGCAGGAACATGATAGCCTGTAAAAACATCTCCGTAATTCGGCGTAAATGAGCTATACCCTCCCTGATAAATATTTTCTATATTATAATTTGACATATTTAATAAAATGAAAGATTATTTATATATCTAACGAATAAAATATAATCTATCCTTGTGTTCTTTAACTTCTTCCAAAGACTTAACATCTACTAAATATTTCTGCTCTGATTTATCCTCAAAAAAACTTTGGGATTTTCTTTTTTGAGCTTGTTCAAATCCCATATGAATCATTCCTTTTTCAATTCCTGTTGGATTTTGCAAGTTTTCAGTTTGAATTTTTTCAAGATTTTTATATTCCCCAGACTGAGAAGAATATTTTTGTTTCTCCAATTCATAAGGTTTTTCTATTGTTTGATTTTCTTGTTTTCTTTGCAATAAAAATGAAGAGGAGATTTGCTCTAATCTTTCTTGTGTCTTTGCAATGGGTTTTAAAACTGGAGAAATTTTTTCCAGACTAATTCCAGCTTCTATAAATTTATTTTCTTCTGTTTTTTGTTCTCTTTTTTCTTTTATGGTTTTTGCTAATTCTTCCAATTCTTTTTTAAGCCCAGTTTTCTCTGTTTTTTTATTTCCATTTTTCAAAGCCTCTGCTAATCTTTTAAGTTCCTCTTTGCTCAATTTTATTTGCTTTTTCATAAAATATAAAAGGCGGAGAAATATATAAACTTAATGAGAAAAGGGCTGAGAAAATTGGGAATTATTGTAATTTTAGTTGGTTTGTTTTTTATTTTAAATTCCTCTTTTGCAATTATTACGGGAAATGTTGTTAGCAAAAAAATTGATACTTTAGATTCATTTATTGGAATAATGTTTCTTATCGGCGGACTTGCATTATTTTTAGTTAGCGAGCTTGAATCAAAAGTTGCAGTGTATGATATTTCCAAAGGGAAAAAACCACATAAAAAAGAAGAATTTTATCATATGACAGATCCTTCGCTATATTTTAGCAAAGTTGGAGATATTAGTTTAAATGAATTTAAAAGAGGAATAAAAGAAATTGAAAATGACTCTGAATTAATGCAGATAATAAAAGAAGAGTATGGTTCACAGCTTTTAGATATGGAAAAAACAGAGAATATTTCAAAAAAACAAATTGCTGAAGAATTTTTAAAAGTTTTATATCGCGAAAAAATTCCAGGAAAGGAAAAAGAATTAATTGCAAAAGAAGAAATTTCTGAAATTAGAAGAGTTTTTGATCCTGGATGGTATGGACGACCAACAACTCAACAATCTAAAATTCTAAAAGAATATGGGCTTTCATTTCAGCATGGAGCAAAGCACGGGGAGATATATTCAACAAAATCTCCAAAAATAAAAACCCCTACTTCGTCTACTCCAAGTGATGTGAATACTGGAAAGAATGTTGCCAAACAGATAGTTAGTTTGTTGAAAAAAGAAAGGGAATTTAGATAATATGTGAATCAAAATCTTTGTCTTGTTTAAAGAACCAGTTTAATCTTGATACATTATTTTCAGAAATTAAAGCAGCTAAATTTTTTTTATCAAGATTATTTACAGAATAATATATAACTGATATAAAATAATTTTCGTCAGATTTTATGTTGATTGTCTCAATTTGATGATTCAAACAATACTTTTTAACACCAATAAATTTTTCAATATCTTCTGCAAAAATTGCATCTAATTTAATGTTGCATTTTCTTAAACTTTTTATTTTTTTCATGGAATAAACATCAGGCATAAAATTAAGTGTTTTATCCAAACCGATGATATATATTTTTGTTTTTTCTGGCATAGTTTAATAACAAATCTGAATATTATAAAGCTTTCGTAGTGTTCTAATTTTGAAGTTACTACATAACCAAAAGATATTTAAATGCTTAAAGGGGTTATTATAGATATGAAAAACTTAAAATTATTAATCGCAACAGGAATTCTTGCAGGAAGTTTGGCTTTTGGAGGATGCAACCAAAAAGGAAATGAATTAGAAAAATATAATCAAGAGAATAATCAAGTTTACAAAGATTTTGTAAAATTTGGAAAAGAAAAAGGAGAAAAAAATGGTAAATTTTATACTATCAATATGAGTAAAGAAAATGAACAAGAAATTTATGCTGAAATTAATGATAAAAAAATTTATTTAGAAATAAGATCAGAGATAGAAATAAACAAAGGAGAAAATCTTAAAAATACTATCTCATTTTATGATAATTTTTCAAATGGATTATCTAATCGTGATTTGTGGATTGATGCTCTAGAAAATGTTGGAATGAGAGGAGAAATAATAAAAGAACCTTACAATAATTTTTATTTAAATTTAGCAAAAAACTATACAAATATTCTTAAAGAAATAATGCACAAAGAAAAATTTAAAGGATATTAAAATGAAAAATCTAAAAAAACTCTTAACAGGAACAGCATTAGCAACAGCGTTAGCTTTTAATTCATATTCTCAAAATCTTAAAAATACGCTTGTCGCATATGTAAGCATTAAAGATGAAAAAAAAGAAACCATTTTCAACATTGATTCCTTAAAATCATACGACATTTCATTTACAATTGAAAAAGTTAATATGTTTGATCTTTTAATGAAAGGAATGAAAGTAAAACCAAATAAAGAAAAATCTGACACTAAAATTAAACTTTATCTTATTAGAAAAACAGAAAAAGAAACACGAATAATTCCAGCAATAACTGAAGGAGGGTATGATTTTTCAAAAGATTCTAAAAAAACAATTGAAAAACAAGTTAGAGAATTTTTAAAAGACGAAAAAATTTCTATTTCAGATGCAGTAGAATATGGCTCAGGTGAAATGTTTATGGAAATTGTTGGAAATGACTAATGACAAATAAAATTAATTTAGAAAAACCAATAATAAATCTAAGTCCATTAGAGAAAACAGCAGTTAAAACTCCAACCCAAAAAGAATATAATGAATTAATGAAAGTTTATGAAATGGGAGGATGGAAATGGTGCACCGGATATTTGCCGACTGAATTAAATCGATGGGAATCATATAAAGAAAAAATGTGTATTAGCGGAGAAACCAAGTCTTTTGATAAAAATGAACAATTTGGATATTGTTCTGAAGAATTTTACAAAAGTGAAAAATACACTATAATTTCAACAATTGATTTTTATAAAAAACAAGGAATAACTAAAAAAGATTTAAATAAAATAAATAAATATTTTGAAAAATTGAGAAAATGATAAACAAAATATCAAAAACTCTTGGCACTTTGGTTTTAGGAGCCGGTTTAAGTTTTAATTCTTATGCACAAAACACAGATAAAAATTTGCCCTACACCTATGAACAAGTGCCCTGCATATCTGAACAAGAAGTCAATCATATTATATTTGAAATCCCTAAATATTTTAAACAAAAAAGCGAAGGTACATATTTAATTGAATTTGTTCCGGAAGCAAAAAAAGGATATTCTTTTGGCGGGGAGTTGTCAGTATACATTCCATACAATAACAAATCGGTTCTCTTAATATTTGATAGAACAAATATCAATCCTTCAAAATGGTATAATGTTTCTAACTGGGACTCTGAAAATAATGGCTGTGCAAATTTTGGCGGATATTTAAATTCTAAAAAAAGTATGGAAAAAACAGATATGCAAAAAAAGTTTAACGAATCGGTGTATAAAATTAGGAAGATAATAAATGGCAAATAAAATTTTTACTAAAAATCAAACATAGCTCGCCATCCCGTGCGCTTTTTTGTAAACATTAAATAAATTAAATGCTGTTTCAGATGCTTTTTTTGCAACTAAAGGTCTTATTAATTCAGC
>JBBTBN010000002.1:0-27536 GCA_038043645.1 Nanobdellota archaeon | reverse complement strand
CTTTTCTTTTTTTTCTTTAGTTTGGTTTTCTTTCTGCGAACTTTTTTCTGTCTTTTCTTTTTTTTCATAAACTCCAATCAAAGCCAAAAACGGATTCACTTCATTTGATTTTTTCTTTTCTTTTTCAGCCCCTTCATCTTTTTCATTTAAAAAAGAGTCTATTTCTTCCTGCAATCTTCCCAAGCTGTCTGTTGTTGCTCCTTCAATAAGTCCAAAAACATCTTCTAAATCTGATTTTGAAAGTTCTTGATTTAATTTTTCCAGTTCATCGTCATTTAAAACATACGCGCTAAATGTTACTTTTGTTTTTCCTCCAAAAGTGTAGTGCGCTTGTTGCTGACTTACTCTCTGGGGAATTCCTCTAAAATAAAAATCAACTAAAATGCAGACATTATAATTTCTCTGTTTTTTTAAGAAGCTGTCTTTTGAAAACTCTTGAGGAAGATCTCCTGCAAGGGCTGTAGATTTAATATCCAGTTTTGATTTTCCAAATAAAGTTAATTCAAGAAGAATCGTATTAAAGGTTTTAACTAAATCAACATTTCTTCCAGATTCTTTTTGTTCAAGTTGCTGCGCAGCTTTCAAATACGGCTTTGCCCAGCGAGAATAAAGTTTTAAACTATTTACTTGACTTCTTAAATAATTTTTTTCTAGTTCATATCTTTTCTTTAATTCATTTTCAGATTGAATCAACCAGATATTAAATTCCTGTATCCTTGGCTTCAAAATTCTTTTAACACGCTCGTTTAAATCAATTTTATCAACTTCTTTTTCATCTGCTACGGACAAAAAAGCATCAATTAAAGTTATAAATCCTGCCTGACCAAGCGCCATAGATTTTATTGAAGAATTTCCTTTTTGTATATCAACTTTATCCATCCAAATTTGTTTCAGAGAAAGAATTGCCGCATCTCTTATTAATTTGTCTTTTGATTTCAACCCTCCATATTGGGATAATCTCATCTTAAAATCTTTTAAATCGTAGATTAAATTTAAAACACTTCTTAAAACAGCGTTAATGTCTGCTAAAATTTTTGCTCCCTGTTGTTGCATAATTGTCGCTCTCTGTCCAAGCTCTCCAAAATGACCTGAACCTGGAGAAGAAGTAAAATTGTCAATAATTTTTTCTGTTTTTAATCCAAAATCATTCATCAAATCTGTAATAAAAAAATAAATTGGTTCTAAACCTTCCGCAGCTGAATCATAACCAATAACATGTTCTACTTCAGGCTTGCCTTTTTTTTTATAATAATTACTTATCCTTTGGATAATCTCATGAATTGTTTCTGCCATTAATATTAAGAGATTTTAGTATTTAAAAAAGGTTTCTTTATTTTAAATAATTCATGTGAACGCAGAACTTGAAGTTTAAAACATCTAAAAAAAGAGAGTTTCAAGATGACAGGATAATCAAAATGTTTAATAATCAAATTTGCCTGCTTTTAATATGAAAATAGAGGGAGATAAAATTTCAGAAATTGAAATACAATTGAATAATCTTGAACATGAGATTAAAAATTTCGAACATTCTTTTATATTAAAGGATTTAAAAAAATTTAATGAATCTAATAATAAGATTAACTTAATTCAAAAAAAAATTAAAATTTTAACGACATAAAGGATATAATCAAAAAAAGATGGTAATTTTTGGAGGTGAAGAAAAAGAATTTATAGAATTAGTTGAAAATTTAAAAGACACTATTCAACAGCAAAAAAATATTTTAATCGAAATCAAAAGACTTTACGGAATGAGATATTTAGAAAATGAAAATCTTATTTTTGAGCAGATTAAAGAGTTAACACAATCATTAAACAAATTAAATGAAAGAATTCCAAAAATAATTAATGAAATTATTATTCCAAAAACAATCTCTCAGCCTATTTTGAGCATTTCTGAATTTCTAACAAAGAAAAAAGAAAATTTTGGGCAAGATGAATTAGAAAAAGAAACAATAAAAAGATTAAAAAAAGAAAATGGAATTATTGGAAAAGAAAAAGAATTCAAAAAAACTATAAAAGAGGATTCATATGCCAAATTTGCGAATAATCTTTTTTTAGGATATTCAAAAAAATTAGTTGAAAAAGATTCATTTAAAGCGCTTCAAGTAGATTTAGAAAGATCAAACTTAATGTATCTTTTTCCGACTTATCTTTCAATAATTTTATTTACAACATTTTTAGCAGCCAGTATAGGAATAATTCTCTTTACTTTTTTTCTATTTTTTAGCATACAACCGCATTTGCCGATTATAAAACCTGTTGGAGATCTTAGTTTAAGAGCGCTAAAATTAATTTGGATTTTAATCGCTTTTCCTATTGCAGGATTTCTTTTTTCATATATATATCCCTCTTTAGATAGAAGAGCTTCTGAAGCGCAAATAGATTCTGAACTTCCTTTTGCAACAATAAATATGGCGGCAATATCAAATTCTCTTCTCAATCCTGCAAAAATTTTTGAAATTATAATTTCTTCAAATGAATTTCCAAATGTTAAAAAAGAATTTATAAAATTAATGAATCAAATAAACGTTCAGGGTTATAGCATTGTAAATGCTTTAAGGGCAATCGCATATAATACTCCCAGCAAAAAAATGAGCGAATTGCTTAGCGGATTGGCAGCAACAATTAATTCAGGAGGGGATTTAACCAAATTCTTTGAAACGCGCGCAGAAACTTTATTATTTGATTACAAGATAAAAAGAGAAAATGAAACAAAAACAGCGGGAACATTTATGGATTTATACATCAGCATTGTTATTGCCGCGCCAATGATTTTCATGCTTTTATTAATGATTATGAAAATAAGCGGATTAGGGATATCAATCCCCACATCGACTATCTCATTAATGATGGTTGCGGGAATTACTATAATTAATATTTTTTTCCTGATTTTTTTGCATTTAAAAAAAACTGATTAAAAATGGAAATAAAAAAACAACATAAAATTGGAATAGCGTTAGCAGTTTTAATTATAGCAGGAGCTTTTTTATTTAAGGAAAGTTCAGGATTTTCTTTGATAATTGGAATTGGAGTTATTATTGGGATATTTCCTTTTGTTTTTTCAACTATCTCTGAAACAAAAATTGCAAGAGAAAAAGAAGATATGTTTTTAGAATTTGCAAGAAATCTTGTGGAAAGTGTAAAGATGGGTTCTTCAATAAGTAAAGGCATCCTCATATTAAAAAATAGAAATTATGAAATGTTAAATAAACATGTCTGGAAATTAGCAAACCAGATTTCTATGGGAATTCCCCTAAACATTGCAATGCAAACTTTTGCAAAAGATATTGGCAATAAAAAAATATCAAAAGCAATAACATTAATCAGGCAGGCTGAGAGAGCAGGCGGAGATATTGGAAAAATTTTAGAATCTGTTGCAGAGGCTGTCAGCACAACCGATAAATTAAGAAAAGAGAGAAAATCAGCAATATCAACATTAATAGTTCAAAGTTATATTATTTTCTTTGTTTTTATGATAATTATATTAGTCATGCAATTTCAAATTTTACCTCTTGTTTCAGGTCTTGCCGGCAATGTTAATCTTGGAGGTATAGACGCCGGGGGAGCAGGATTTGATAAAAAAGAAATATCCGACGCTTTTTTAGATTTACTTTTAGTGCAGGGTTTATTCAGCGGATTAATCATCGGCAAACTTGCAGAAGAAAACATAAAACATGGAATTAAACATTCATTTATATTGATGATTTCTGCGTTTTTAATTTCCACAATTTCAAATGCTCTTTTTGGAGGATGAATTTCATGATTAAAAATAAAAAAGGTTCACAGGTAAGTTTTATTATTTCATTTGTATTATTCATAAGTTTCTTAATTTTTTTTATAGGCCTTCTTAATCCATTTGAAAAAACTGAAACAAGCAAAAGTTCTCTGTTAAAACATTTAGAAAATGAAATAATAAAAAATGTTTCCGACGAGGTTTTGGTTGTTTCAGCAACTGAAAAAACGGGGGGGAGCAAAAGCTGTTCTGATATAAATGGACTGATTGGAAAAAATATCTTTTCAGAAAATAATGGATTAATTAAAATTTATTCTTCTGATGAATTTTCAACAAATACTTTTCAATGCATAGACCCCCTTAAAGAATATGAAATTGGTTTAATAAGATCACAAAATTATATTCTTGAATCAAAAATTTTAAAATTAAATGAAAGTTATAAAGACAATTATTTAACTCTCAAAACAGATTTAGGAATTTCAGAATCAAATGATTTTGAATTTAGTTTTTTGGATATTGATGAAATTCCAATAATAGAAACAAAATTTAAAGAAACTCCCTCAACAGAAGTTTTAGCTGAATTAGTTCCAGTAATTTATTTAACTAAAGATGCAGAAATAAAAAATGGATATATTAAGGTGGTTTTGTGGTAATGGAAAATAAAAGAGCGTGGACATCAGTTATTGAAGTATTTGTTTCAATTTTGTTAATTGCGGGAATAATGGCTGTTGTAGTAAACAGCGACGCAGTTCAAAAACCAAAAATCGGCGAGCAAATTTATAAAGACCAGGCTCTGACTTTAAAGATTATTCAACTCGATGATAGTTTAAGACAAGATGTTCTCAATGATTATCTTAGTCAAGAGATTAATAATACCATAAACAATACAATGCCAAAAGATTTAGAGTGTGAAGCAAAAATTTGTATTTTAAACGACGAATGTAATTTAGACGCTCTTCCAGAAAAAGAAATTTATGCAAAATCTGTTTTAATAACTGCAACAGCTGACGAATACAAACCAAAAGAATTAAAATTGTGGTGTTGGGAAAAATGAAATTCAAATTTCTCTCGCATACAGCAGATATAAAATTCCGGGCATTTGGAAATTCATTAAAAGAAGTTTTTGAAAATTCTGCTTTAGCTTTATTTAATGCAATTTATTCTGGAAAAATTAAAGAAGAACAAAAATTTAAAATCAAAGTTCAAGGACATGATTTAGAGAGTTTGTTATATAATTTTTTAGAGGAGACTTTGGTTTTAATTGACAGCAAGAATTTTCTCCCCTCAAAAATAAGAATTTTAAGATTCAATGAAAAAAATTTTAAGATAGAAGCTGAAATTCAGGGCGATGACGCAGAAAATTATCAAATTAGCATGCATGTGAAGGCAATAACTTATAATGAAATGTTTGTAAAAAAAATAAAAAATAAATTTATTAGCCAAGTTGTGCTCGACATTTAAAAAATAATAGAATTAAAAAACAAGAATTATTTAAATATATGATGGAAATAAAAAAAATTTCAGAAAATATTTATGAGATTTCAAAAGAGGGACAAATGAATGTTCCTGTAAAAATATATGCATCTGAAAAAATTCTTGACGACATAAAACTTGATAAAACTCTTGAGCAGGCAAAAAATGTTGCTCATTTGCCCGGAATTTTAAATAATTCAATTGCCCTCGCTGACGCGCATCAGGGCTATGGTTTTTGCATCGGAGGAGTTGCTGCATTTGATTTAGATAATGGAGTTATTTCTCCTGGTGGGGTTGGTTTTGATATCAATTGCGGAGTCAGACTTCTAAAAACAAATTTAACAAAAAAAGATATTTTAAAAAAACAAAATGAAGTTTTAGAATTTTTAGATAGAAAAATTCCTTCTGGTGTCGGCAGAGGAAGCAAGTTTCAAATGACAAAAGACGAATTAAAAAAAATATTGCATGGCGGTTCAAAATATTTAGTTGAAAAAGGATATGGAGTTAAAGAAGATTATTTGCATACGGAAGAAGAAGGTTGTATTACAGAAGCCGACGCATCTAAAATTTCAGATAGAGCAATTAAAAGAGGAATTGGACAATTGGGAACACTTGGAGCAGGTAATCATTTTTTAGAAATTTTATTCGTTGATGAAATTTTTGATAAAAAAACTGCTAAAGCATTTAAGCTAAAAAAAGATCAGGCCGTAATTTTAATTCATTGCGGAAGCAGAGGATTTGGACATCAGGTTGCGTCAGATTATATTAAAAAAATGGAGAGTGAATATGGTTTTAAAAATCTTCCAGACAGGCAATTAATTAATGCTCCAATTAAAAGTCAGCTTGGAAGAGATTATTATTCTGCAATGTGCTGCGCAGTTAATTTTGCTTTTGCTAACAGACAATTAATAACTCACTGGGTCAGAGAAGAAATAAAATCTCTTTTTCCAAATTCAGAGACGGGGGTTATTTATGATGTCTGCCATAATATTGCAAAATTTGAAAAACATTTTGTTGACGGAAAAATCAAGGAAGTTTGCGTTCATAGAAAAGGCGCAACAAGAAGTTTTGGACCAGGAAGAGAAGAAATTCCAAAAGCATACAGAAAAGTCGGACAGCCCGTTTTAATTCCAGGAACAATGGGAACCGCGTCGTATGTTTTAGTCGGCGCAAAAAAATCAGAAGAATTAACTTGGGGAAGCAGTGTTCACGGGGCTGGAAGAGTTATGTCAAGGTCAAAAGCAATAAGAGAAATAAAAGGAGAAGAAACAAAAGAAAAACTTCATAAAAAAAATATTGAAATTAAATCAAGAAGTTTTAAAGCAATTGCAGAAGAGTCTCCTGAAGTTTACAAAGATATTGAGGAAGTGGTCAACGTTGTTCATAATTTAGGAATTTCAAAAAAAGTTGCGAGACTAAAACCATTGATTGTTATTATTGGATAATCTTTTAAATATCTAACTCTTCAAACAGAATATTTCATAATTATTATTTATGATCTAATAAATTAAAAAAGATGTTATATCAAAAACTTGCAGAACTTTACAAACAGCTTGAAAGCACAACAAAACGTCTTGAAAAAATAAAAATTTTATCAGAATTTTTAAAAAAACTTTCTGACGAAAATAAAGAGGTAATGTATCTTTTAGTTGGAAAAATTTATCCAGAGTATAATGAAAAAGAAATTGGAATTTCCAATCAAACTACAATCAAAGCAATTTCAAAAGCAACAGGAACAGATTCAAAGAGAGTTATTCAGGAATGGAAAAAAATAGGAGATTTAGGAGAGGTTGCAAAAAAATTAATTCATGAAAAAAAGCAGAGGACTTTAGTTTCACATGCATTAACGGTAAATAAAGTCATAGAAAATTTAAGAAAACTTCCCGAGCTTGAAGGAAAAGGCACGGTTGATAAAAAGATTTCTCTCATAACTGAATTATTAACTTCTGCAGAACCTTTAGAAGCGCTTTATTTGGTAAGAACTTTAATTGGAGATTTAAGGATTGGAACTCAGGAGAGCACAATTAGAGAATCTTTAGCAAAAGCCTTTTTTGAAAATTCAGAAGAAGCTCCTGAAAAAATTCAGGAAGCAATTGATAAATCCAACGACACTGCAGAAGTATTTGATTATTGCAGAAAAAGAGATATAAAAGAATTGGAAAAAATTTCCATGCAAATTGGAAAACCCATCAAAGCTATGCTTGCTCAAAAAGTTTCAACAATTAAAGAGGGTTTTGAAGCTCTTGGAAGTCCTTGCGCATTAGAATACAAATACGACGGATTTAGGCTGATAATTCACAAAAAAAATTCAGAAATTAAACTCTTTACACGAAGTCTTGAAAACGTTACAAAACAATTTCCTGAAGTTGTTGAGTATATAAAACAATTTGTAAAAGGAAATTCAGTAATTCTTGATTCTGAAGCAGTTGGTTATGACAAAAAAACAAAAGAATATACTTCTTTTCAGCATATAAGTCAGAGAATAAGAAGAAAATATCATATTGAAAAACTTCAGGAAGAGCTTCCTGTCGAAGTAAATGTTTTTGATGTTTTATATTATAATGGAAAATCAATTATTGAAAAACCCTTCGAGGAAAGAGCAAAACTTGTAAGAGAGATAATAACAAATCATCCTTACAAAATAATTTCTTCAAAACAAATAATAACTTCTGATGAAAAAAAAGCAAAAGAATTTTACAAAGAGGCTTTGAAAAATAATCAGGAAGGAATAATGATGAAAAATCTTAAAGCTCCTTACAAACCCGGAAGAAGAGTTGGATACATGCTTAAAATAAAACCAGAAGAAAAAGATTTAGATTTAGTTATTACTGGCGCTGAATATGGAACGGGAAAAAGAGCTGGATGGTTTTCAAGTTTTATTGTTTCATGCAAGGGAAAAAACAATGGAGAATATTTAGAAATTGGAAAAGTTGGAACAGGAATTGTTGAAAAAGAGGAATCAAAAGAAGGAAATGAAAAAGTTTCATTTTCACAATTAACTGAAATGATAAAACCTCTTATTGAAAAAGAAGACAGGAAAAGAGTTTGGATTAAACCGAAAATTATCGTTGCAATAACATATCAAGAAATTCAAAAATCTCCTAATTACAATTCAGGATGGGCTTTGAGATTCCCGAGAGTAACTGCATTAAGGGAAGATAAACCCTTATCGGAAATTGCTGATTTAAAAGAAATTGAAAAAGATTTTAGTAATCAAAAAAGAAACTGGAGATATGGATAAACGTATTAATTATTCTTGAAAGAGTTATAGAAATCAGAAAAAATAATTTTAAAATTATAAAAAAGGAATTGGATTTATATCTTCTCCTTCATTTTTTAAAGGAAGTATATCTGTTGTAATTGATTCATTTGGAAAAGTTTGTTTTAAATCATTTAAGATTTTATGAATTTCTAAAACATCTTTGTGAAAAATCTGCATATAACAATTGGGTTTTCCTGCAACGAACATTAAAGAATCTACATGCTCGGAGTTTTTGGCAAATTGTCTCATTTTTTCCTGATTTTTTTTTGAAAAATTATGAAAATTAATTAAAATAATGTTGTAAAAAAATCCTGTTTTTTCCATATCAAAATACGCTCTTGTTCCTAAAAGAATATTCTCTTGTTTTAATCTTTTAAGTTTGTAAACTATTAATTCTGCTGACAAGCTCGTTTCTTTTGCAATATCTATTATTTTTGCGTTTGCATTTTTACTTAAAACAGAGAGAATTTTTTTCTCTTTTTCATCAAGTTCATATTCTTTTAATTTATATTCGTGAAAAATCTTTGGTTGAAATTCGCTTCCCAAAAATTTTAATGGATAAAATTCTGAAAAATAAGGTTCTATAATTAAATATTCTGATATTTCTGGGCTGTGAGAACTTAACATTTCTGAAAGATATTCATTTCTTTGTTTTTCATTTTGAAAAATCAAAAGCATCCCTAAATCATATTTTGAAAGAACTTCGACTGTTGTTACGCGGTTTTTGCTTTCTTTTATTTGGCTCTTGAATTGTTTTACATAACTTTGCTTGTTAAATTTTAAAAGAATTAAATTAATAACGCTATATCCAAGACGATTATAATTAATCAAGGGGATATATCCTTTTATTATACCTTCTGATTCAAATTTGTTAATTCTATATGAAACTTGTTCTCGCGATATATGAAGCTGTTTTGCTATTTTTGTTGTTGGTTCTCTTGAATCATGATATAAATAAGCAAGAAGTTTTTTGTCTATTGCGTTTAAATTTGGAATTTTCATTTTACAATAAAAGAGATGGATATTTATAAATTTATCTATTTATTAAATATTTTAAACAATATATTTAATATTTGTGTAGTTTTCTTAGAAAAGTTATATATATTCCTTGAACTTAAGAGAATTAACTAAATTAGTAAAAACTAAATAAAATGACAAACAAATATGAAATCAAGGAACTAACACCAAAAGAAATGCTATGTATAGGAGTAATGGCTTGTCCTGCAATTTATGAAATTACGCCGAAAGAAATGCAATGTGGAATTGTTGGCGTTTGCCCAGCAATTTACGATAACAGAGAAGAATCAAAATATTTGATTATTGGAAAGATAGCAGATGCTAAGAAATTTGGATTAGAAAAGAAAATTGGAAAGGATGAAATGCTGATTGAAGTTGATAAAAGATTGATTGATGATAGGGGAAAGTAATTAAATTTTCTTCTTTAAAATGTCTTTTTTATCAAATGTCTATAAACAAGTCTCTGAATTAATCCCTAAAAATTCTAAAGTAATTGACATAGGTTGTGGAAAAGCATATTTTCTTAGGGGATTATCAGCTAAAATAAATTATGGTTTAGGGATTGATATCAATAAAAGAAAAATTAATTTTGCAAACAAGAGAAAATCAGACAATCTAAAATTTAAAGTTATCAACTCTAAAGATTTGAATTTAAAAGAAAAATTTGATATTGCAATTTCTATGTTTATGATTCATAGTTTAGATTATTCTTCTCAAATAAAAACTTTGAAAAATATGTCAAAAATTGCAGATAAAATAATAATTATTGATTATGTTTGGCCAAAAAATATTTTTTATAAAATATTAATCTCTATTGATGAAATTTTGGCGGGACATTATAAAAATTTTAAAGAATATAAAAAAACAGGAATGGAAAAATTAATTTCAGATTCTGAATTAAAATTAAAGCAAAAAATTAATGGTGTTAATGACATGTATAAAATTTGGGTTTGTGAAAAATAAATAATTTTCTTGTTAACACAAAATTTATAAAGAGTTATAACATTGTTATAACATGATACAAGAACTAATTAAACCAATTGTTAAGGTGGGAAATTCGGCAGGAGTTATCCTGCCAAAAAATTGGATAAATGGAAAAGCGAGAATTAAGTTAATTGAAAAACCTCTTAATATAAAAAAAGATATCTTAGAAATTCTTGAACCCTATTTGCAGGAAATTGAAGGAGTTTATCTTATTGGAAGTTATGCCAGAGGGGAGCAGACAAAGGAAAGCGATGTAGATGTCTTGGTGATAACTAATAAAATAAACAAAAAAATTAAAAAAGGAAAATATGAACTGATTTTAATTCCAAAAGAAAAAGTTGAATTAGCACTTGAAAAAAATATTATTCCAATTCTTCCAATGTTAAAAGAAGCAAAACCTTTTGTTAATGGTTCTTTAATTGAAAAATATAAAAAAACGCAATTAACTGGGAAAAATTTAAAATGGCACATAGAATTAACAAAATCTGCTTTGAATGTAAATAAAGAAATAATTAAATTAGACGAAGAAACAAATTCCGATTCAAGCGATGGAATTGCATATTCTTTAATCTTAAGATTGAGAGGAACATATATTGTTGATTGTTTAATTAAAAATAAAACTCCAAGAAAAAAAGAATTAATTAATTTAATAAAAAAAATTTCCGGCTCATTAAAATCTTATGAAGGATATTTAAGAATTAAAAATAATGACCCCAAAGGGATCTCCTCCGGAGTAAAAGATAAAAATGAACTTCCAATAGAAGAAGCTAAAAAATTATATTCTTATGTTCTTAAAAAAATAAAAGAGCAGGAAAAATGGGCAAAAACAAAAAGTTGAAAAAATCTATTGAAAGTTTTGAAAAGAGAATAAAAGAGCATGAAGAAAAAATTAAAGAATTTGAAGGCAAAGAAGATTCGCCATTAATAAACTATTGGGAAAAAGAAAAGGGAAGAACAGGAGAGAAAGTTAAAAAAATAAAACTACTTTCCCATTTCTTTTAATTTCTTAAGAACGTCGTCTAATTCGCTTTTTCTTTCTCTTTGAGGAAAAGGTCTTCTCATTTGAGGTTGCTGTTGAGGAATAATTCTTCTTTGAGGAATTTCCTGCATTCTTTGAGGAATTCCTGGTCTTGGAGGAAAACTTGGTTTCTTTTTAATTGTTAATTTATCATAAAAATCTTTTAGTTTATCTTTAAACACTATTGCCAAAGCAATTAAAATAATTAAAATTCCTAAAGCCCAAAGCCACCATAAACTTTTTCCAGTTTTTTGCATACAGCAATATTGAGAAACATCGTCGCATGCGTAACTTAAATCTTCTTTTTCTCCTGATTCACAACTAATATCTTTACAGGTTCCAAAATTTTCTTCACACGCACTTTGAGTCGTAATTGTTGGCTCTTTACATGTTCCAATACAACATGATTCTCCAGACAATAAATCAGAAGTTCCATATTCGGGAATCCCGTCGCAATCTTCTGAAGAGTCGCAAATTTCTCCTCCTAATTCAGAACAGGTTTGCGCAGATTTATCTTTGGTGCAACAAGTAGACAAACCAGGACAATTATATGCTGAAAGAGAATCTCCTCCTGATTCCAAGCATTCAATATTTGAAACGCAAAAATTTCCTAAATCTTCACAATCTTCTGGAGGTTCGTCATCTCCGTTAGGATCAGGGGAAGAGCTTGGCCACAAAGAATATAATAAAAATCCTGTTTTTGCAACATTTCCAGAATCCCAGCATCCGTCGTCGCCCTGAACTTCTGCAAGCCAATTTACTGCATTATCTTTTGCATCAGTCTGCTCGCTTGAAATAGACATTAAAGCGAGAGCAGTGTCGTAATATCTATCATATGCTTCGTCCCAGTATCTATCTCCTATTTGTTTTGATAATAATTCTATTTTAAAATCCTGTTCAGCAGTTAAAAAATATAAAAAAGATTCTGGCAGAAATTTTTTATTGTCTTCTTCAAAAACAATTAAATAAGGCAGATAAGAAGAAACATCTTTGCCGAGTTTTTTTAAAACCAGCGTCGCCCACAAGCTTCCCTCGTAGTCGCAGGAATTTCCTTTTTTAAAACACAAAGATTCTCTTGCCTTGATAAAATCTGTTCCTCCTGCTGTTTCTGATTTGACGCTTTCATCAAAAACATAAATTGTTGAAGAGAGTTGTTTTCTAAATAATAAATTTAATTGAAAAGCTTTGTCGCATTTAACTTCAAATTCCTGAGCTTGACATTGAGGATTTATTTTTAACCAGTAGCCAGTAGAATCTAAACTTAAGCAATTTGCCGAGCCCGATAAAGAAAGTTTTTTATCTTGGTCTATAGAAACTTGGTATTGATTTGGAGTTAAATCTTTAATATCGCAAGATGCTGGCTCTGAAGTTTCAATTTGCAAAAGCCAGTCAATTCCAGTCGCTGTTTTATTTTGCGCTAAAATCCAATTAGCATATTTATCTGTATCTGAACCAGAGCTGTCCAAAGCCAAAACTGCCTGTGAAGTTGTTTTTAGTTCGCATGAATTTGCATTTACTGGAACAAAGCATTCGTCGTTAGAATCTGCTGCTAAAACATCTGCTTCACACTGACCTGTTGACAGCAAAGCAAAAATCTTGCTATCAAGACCAAAAGTTACACATCCTTTTTCCTGAACTTTATTTTCTATACATTTTATTGCATCTGAATTAGATGTTTGATTCAGTGAAGTTATAAACGGCAAAATAAATATTATAATAAAAAAACTCAATAATACAACTCTCTTTTTCATATAAGAATTAATTAAAAATTGTTTATAAATATTGTTCTTTTTTATAGCTATTCCTAATTTCATTCATTTTTTCTCTGAAGTGTTTTTTTAACAAAATAGCTGACAGGATTTTTGTAACGAACTTCTTCTGGCGTCGGAATAATTCCAATGCCGGCATAATAATCTTTATCAAAATTTGGGGGCAGAACAATCTTGCCTTTATAACTCTGAATAAGCTGGGATTTAATATTGCTCTCTTTAAGCGGAGGGTTATTTTTTTTATTCCATTCGTAAATTCTGTTTTCAAGTTCTGATTTCTCTATCCCTATTGAACGGAAAAAATTTATTAAAACAAACAACGCTCTTTTTTTTCCGTCGTTAAGTCCCTCTAAAATCTTTTTTATTGAATCAGGAAAATTTTTATCAGAAATGCTGTCAAATTTAATTGGTTTAAATTCTTCCGTATATTTTGGTTTTTCAGAAGATTCAATTTTTCCATGATTTTCTTTATGCCAATCTAATGCCTGCACTAAAAATTCTGAGGCTTCCCCTTCTTTTAAATTAGGGGTAAAATTTTTTATTTCTGCTTTTAATGGGTCTGCGTCTTTTAAATCAAATTTTGAAATATTTTCAGAATCTAAAACAACGCTGGCTAATGCTGTTTTTTCATGCAAAGAATAAGGCATTCTAAATAAATGCCGAGGAGAAACAAGAATAATGTCAGGCATAACTTCTTTAGAAGCCTGAAAATTTTTTACATATTTATTTGGTCTTTCTATATCTGAAATTTTTTCAATTAACTGCTTTTTTGTCTGCTCAATTATATATTTTATTATTATTCTCGGCCATTCTGGAAACATATTTTTTGTTTGTATACCATTTATTTCTTTTGGAAATGACTTCCATGGAAGAATTATATGGAATCCTTTTGAACCTGAAAATTTAATTCCAACATTTTTAATTCCGTGAAATTTTAAAAAATTAATTATTATTTCGGCGCAAATTTTGCTGTAATCAATGTACTTGCTGTCAATGTCTATGATTAAGTCCCAACCAATTCTTAATTCATTTGCTTGCTTTTCTGACATACCAGTAAGAATTTTCATCGGGTCTTCCCATAATTCTTCTGAACAATTAAAAGACGTTGCTCCTTTTTTTACCATTTCAAAAACATCTTGAGGGTATTGAAAAGAGTCGGGACGTTTTCCAAATCCTTCAAAATATCTTGGACAAATTTCTCTGTTCTTTGAGAAATCAAAAATGGCTTTCTGAACATCCTGCCTTGAATAATATAAATGAGTTATTTTCCTGATTCTTTTTTCCTTTTCTTCTTCAACCATATTTTTTAATAAACTAAAAGATTTATATAATTAGTTATAATTATGAAACATAATAATGCTTAAATATGGGTTTCTTTTTTAGAAAAAAGAAACTACAATGGTAGAAAATGGGTTTTTCTTTTAGAAAAAGAAAAGCTACAATGTAAAAGAAAACTAAAAATTAAAATGCAAATAAAACTTGAAAACCCGCAGGTGTTCTCTAAGATTGTTGAACTTATTTCAAATCTTGTAATAGAAGTGAAGTTTAAAATAGACAGCTCTGGAATGAGTGTTGTAGCTATCGATCCTGCAAATGTAGCAATGGTGAGATTTTTTCTGTCAAAAGATGCATTCTCTCAATTTGATTTGGATGATGTAAAACAAGAAATTTGGGGCGTGAATTTGGAAGATTTAAAGAAAATTTTGAGGCGAGCAGGAATAAAAACTTCATTAATTTTTAAAAGAGAGGAAAATAAATTAAATATAGAAATCTCTGATAAAATCAAAAGAAATTTTACCTTGAATTTAATTGACATCAGAAGTGAGGATAAAGAACTTCCAAAATTGGAATTCAGCGCAAAAGTTGAAATGAATTCTGTTGATTTAATTGACGCTATTGAAGACTGCGCTGTTGTTGCTGACGCCTGTTCGTTTATTATTGACAACAATAATTTTATAATTGAAGCAAAAAATTTGAATTCGACAAGATCTGAATTTTCAGGAGATGAAGCAACTATCAAAGCAGAAAATTGCAAGGCAAAATACAGCGTCGAGTATTTAGATAAATTTATAAAAGGATCCAAACTTTGCGACAAAACGATTTTAAATTTTGCAAATGACCATCCATTGAGAATGGACTTAAAAATTGAAAACATGGAGCTTAATTTTATTCTTGCCCCGAGGGTTGAGACCGAAGACTGACACGGAAACAAACTTGAAGTTAGTAGTTCAAAAATCATAAATAAAAAAATATTTTGAGTGTCGGTCTGAGTAGAGGATTAGCATTTTTAGTATTTTACAAAAATTAATGCATTAACCAAAACATTTAAATAATGAATATTCTATTAATGTATTAATGAAAGCAAAAACAAGAAATTTTTGTCTTGTCACCCTTGCGGTGATCTTGCCACACTTGTTTGAGTTATTAATTTCAATAAGAAATTAAAATGAAGGAATTAATTGAAAATATAAAAGAGTTTTTAGAGTCAGGAGAAGATAATCTTAAAAAAAAGAGATTTAACGCTTCTGCAACTGATTTTTTTAAGGCAATAGTTGTAATATGCGACTATCTTATTTATTCTAATATAAAAATCCTGCCCAAAAATCATTCTGAAAGATTTCTTTTGTTAAGCAAACATTTTAAAGAAATTTATTCAAAAGTTTCAGAGCTATTTCCAATTTATACAAAGTCATATAATTTTAAAATAAAAAAGGAGGATATGCTAAATATAAGAGAATATGCCTATAAACTCAAATCTCTCATTGATAAAAAATAAATTAAAGAGCTTGCTTTTAGATAAAGAAATTATTGATATAATTTTATTTGGCTCTTCTATAAAAGGAAAATTAATTCCAAGAGATATTGATATTGCATTGATATTATATAAAAAACCTTCAAGAGAACTTCATGAAAAAATAAATTCAATAAAAAATTTTCATATAAGTCTTATAACTGCAAAAGAGTTTTTTATTAATTCTCCCTCTATTGTTCATACTTTGGTGAGGGAGGGCTACAGCATCAAAGGCAAAAAGTTTATATCGGAAGGCTGGAGGTTTTCAAATCAGGCAATATACAGCTATATGCTTACTTCACTTTCTCCTTCAAATAAAGTAAGATTGGTAAATATTCTAAGGGGAAAAAGAGGAGAAAATGGGATTGTTGAAACTAACAAGGGAAAATGGATAGCTAATCAAGTTTTTATTGCCCCGTTAGAAGCTGAAAAAATATTTGATGAACTTTTTGATAATTTTAAAATAAATTTCAAGAAAAGTTATGTATTAATACATTAATCAAAAATGAAAAATAATAAAAAAATTGTTAATTCATTAATAAAGAGAAACCACCTCATAAAAATTCTAAAAAATGCAGGAATAAAAAGATTTAACAAAGAAGCATTAAAAAAATTAGAAAAAGAATTAGAAAATGATGCTAAAAGATATGCAACAGCATTAGCAAGGAAATTATTAATTGAAGGACGAAAAACTTTGACAAAAAAAGAAATTAGATTTATAATGGGAGAAAAAGAAGAAAAAAAAGAAGAATATGAAATATAAATTTATTCTTGTCTTGAGCAGAAGACTGACACGGAAACAAATGTTTTTAAATTAAAATATGCTAAGATAAATATGAATAAAGAGAGAGGTCAGATTACAATCTTCATAATCGTTGCAATAATGGTCATAGCAATAGTTGCTTTACTTTTTGCATTCCCTAAATTAAAAACTGCAGTCGGATTTGAAAAACTTCAATCTCCTGAAAATTTTATTCAAACTTGTCTTGAAGATACAATAAACGAAAATGTTAATATAATTTCGAAACAAGGGGGAACTTTAGAACCTTCACCATATATTTTATATCAAGATGAAAAAATTCAGTATCTTTGTTATAATCCTCAAAAATATCAAGCATGTGTTGTGCAGATTCCCTTTTTAGAAAAACACATTGAAGATGAAATTAAAAAGTCTATTGAAGACAATGTAAATTTTTGTTTTAATTCTTTAAAGCAAACTTATGAAGATAGAGGATATACGACTAACTTAAAAAAAGGAGAAGTTATAGTTGAATTGCTTCCAAAAAGAATTATAACTACAATGAATTATGAATTTACTTTTTCAAAAGAAGAAGACATTCAGAAAAGAGAAATATTTAGAGTAATTGTGAATAATAATAATCTTTATGAACTTGTAGCTATTGCACAAAGTATAATGGATTGGGAAATATTAATGGGGGATAGTTTTGAGCAAAATTATATGGATTTTTATACTTGGTTAAAAGTTGAAAAAAAGAGACCTGGCGACGATACTACAATATATATTTTAACAGACAGAAACACTGACGATAAATTTAAATTTGCAATACAAAGTTGGATTTTAAGATGATATTAAAAAATAAATTAATAATTTTTTTTACAGCAATTTTATTAGTTGTAGCATTAAATTTTATTTTAGCGCAATCAATAGAGTATCCTAAATGCTGTATGCTGGCAAATAATGGCGCTCAGTGTGTTGCAGTTCCAGCAAACGAGTGTACAAGCAATCCTGCTCCAACTTCATGCGATAGGGTTCCATTGTGTCAAAAAGGAGTTTGTGTAAATATTGAAAGTGGTGAGTGTGTTGAAAATACCCCAAAATCAGTATGTGAAAACAGCGGAGGATTATTTAAAACTGAAGCAATTCATAACATTCCTGAATGTCAAAGAGGATGTTGTATTTTAGGACAAGATACTTTATTTTCAACAGAAATTGCATGCAAAGAAGCAGCATCTAAAGAAGGATTAAGTTTTAGTTTTAGGGAAGATATTACAAATTCAAATACTTGTCTCGGTTTAAGTCTTACCGACGAAGAAGGAGCGTGTATTATTAAAACAGATTTTGAAACAAAATGTAAAAGAACAACCGGAAAAGAATGTGGAGCAGAAGATTCAGAATCAGGATTTACCAGCTTATTAGATAAATATGTTTCTGGGACAAGTGTAATAACAGAATTTCAATCCGGAAAATTATGCACTGCCGATGAATTAAAAACTGACTGCACCCAATCAGAAAAAACAACCTGCTATAAAGACGATGTTTATTATTTAGATACTTGCGGAAATAGAGCAAATATATTTAATTCTGTAAAATACAATACTCCTTTGAATTCCGATTATTGGACATATATTAAAGAGCCATTAGATGTTTGTGCTCCTGTAGCTGGAGGAAGCTCCTCGGCAAAAACATGCGGGAATTGTGATTATTATTCGAGCACTAAATGCAGAAGCCCTCAAGCAGGAGATCCTTCTCCAGTAAATCAGCAAAAAAATTTTGAAAATATTTGCGGGGATTTGAAATGTAAATATAAAGGAAAAACTTATCAAAACACAGATAGTTGGTGCGCTCAAACTCCTGGAACACCTTGGGAAGAAAAAGGTCCTGGAATAAAAATGAATCTTAACGGAAGCTATATAACTTCTAAAGATGAATTATTTAATCCAATTAAATATAATCTTCCTGGAAGCGAATATGCTGTTTTGGAATGTTATGAGGGAGAAGTTCTTGATGTTCTATGTAAAGGTCAAAGGGAACAAGTTTGTAAACAATATGAACAGCAAGGACGAACAAGAGCTGTTTGTGAAATTAATAATGCTAAATCTTGTTTTTCAAGTAAAACAAAAAATGAATGCAATAAAATAGATGATTGTTATTGGTTATCAGGAAGTTCTCCAATAATCGGAGGACATGAAGATGAGGGGGCAGTTTTGGGCATAACTCAAGAAGAAGTAGATAAAGAAGGATTAAATGCAGGAAGATTTTCAGACGACGAGAGAAAACAAAAACAAGGTTCATGTGTTCCTTTATTTACTCCTGGAAATGAATTTTGGACAGAATACGGACAAGCTTATTGTATGATGACTGGTGATCAACGACGAGTTATTTATGAAGTTTTAGCCACTACGACAGATAGAGATAATTTTATATCAGATTCTGAAACAACTGGAGAAAAATGGAGCTATGGTGGAAAAGAAGAAGACTATAATAGACAGAAGCGTTGCGCAGGAAATTGTTTTGCAATCCCTAATTTTGGCGCAGGATTACAAGAAGGTATAGCCACACTTTGGAATGGGAAAAAATGGGAAAGTTGGGAAAGTAAAATGCCCATATCTGATAGAAAAGGTCAGTATTGTCATAAAAAAGACAAACCTGAGAGTCCAAAAAGTGGACCAGTAACAGGAAATCAAGTAGATTGTATTGATGAAGATGATGAAGGCAATAGTGATGGTGGTAAAAGATACAACCGACCTGAATTTTATACTCATTTGTCGTGGCTGAAATTTATTGGAATAAGAGCAAGAGCTTCAGGAGATTGCGGAATAACGACAAACTTCCTCGGAGAAACTCCAAGCTATGATTCTGAAAAAATAACAACAATGATTCAAAAAGTAAAACAAGACCAAACATCAACAAAAGAAAAATGGAAAGGCGATGTAGTTGAAGGAATTTTATATAAAGGCGAGGACTTAGCAGATTTAAATGCGCCTAAATTTAATGGAGCAATATATCCAGGAACATCGGAGAGTGTTATTTAAAATGAAAATAAATAAAAATAAATCAATTGCAATTTCGCAAATTTTAATAATTGAAAATGGGGTGAAAATATGAAAACAAAATATATTATTAAAGAATTAACAAATACTTTTGATGAAAATCTTGTAAGTGTTGTTTTATTTGGAAGTCGCGCTAGAAAAAATTATGATGAAACTTCAGATATTGACATTATTATAGTTGTTAAAGATTATAAGGAAGAAGATATTTCAAAATTTAGAAAAAATTACTTATTGAAATTTAAAAATAGCTTAGATTTACAAATATTTTCTAAAGAAGACATAATTAATAATTTTGAAAATTTTAGTCCATTATTTGTCACTTTGCTTCTTGGCAAGAAAATTCTTTTTGACAGAAACATGTTTTTCTCTAAGACATTTGATGATTTTACTTCAAAAATGATAAATCAAGATATTAAATATTGTGAAGGAGGAAAAATATGGCAAATGAAGAAGATAGCAAAAAGTTTAATGATTTCGCAATAGCTTTTCTTAAAGAAGCTAAAGAAGATTTGGAAATTGCAGATATATTAATTGAAAATAAAAAATATGCAAGAGTAATTTTTAACAGCCAGCAAGCAGTTGAGAAATCAATTAAATCATTGTTAGAAATGGAGAAAATATTTGTTGCAGAGCATGATATGTCTTCATTTTTTGTAAAATTTATTTACAATAATGAGAAGTACAAAGATGTAAAAGAAAAAGCAGAAGAAATTTTAGATTGTTTAACCCAATTTGAAGGAAAATGGAAAGGGTCAAGATACCCTTCACAAAAAAAGGGTAAAGTAGTGACCCCAACTGAAATTTATGATAAAGATGATGCTGAAGAATCTTTAAATAAAGCAAATAGAGTTAATGAATTAGTAAAAGAAATATTATTAAAAAAATTTAAACTAAAAATATAATAAAATGAAAAATAAAAAAATATTATCAATAACGCAAATTTTAATTTTAATAATTGGAATTTTGGCATTTAGTTATATTGTCGGAGAAATTGGGAAAAAATCAGGAATTGAAATTAGCAGAGGCGTGGGGATTGTTGGGGCGCAAATGGGGCCATGTGAAAAAGATGCTGATTGCGATGAAGGAAATGTATGTAATTTATTATCTGGAAGTTGTGAAGAAGGAATTGAAGTCGGGACAAATACAAATACTGGTGAAAAAATTAAAGTTCCAGAAAGCCAAGCAGGAGGAGAAAATACATTAAATTATATAACACAATTTCTTGGCATAGCGTCTACTTCTGTAAGTCTTTATCAAGCATTCACACCTGCTACACCTGCTGGTGGAACAACAGTAGCTGAAGGAATGTTAGTGGGAGGGGCAAGTGCACAAGGAGCTTCTTTAGGATCACAACTTTTTGCAGGAGGTGGAGGAGCTGGCGGAGGCACAATTTCAACTGCAGGTTCAATGAGCTTAAATGTCATCGGTTCAGTTTTTGCAGCCATTGCAGTAGCTGCCGCAATATATTTTATTTTTAAAGCAGCGGGAGCAAGTCCACAAAATCTAAACATGATTATGACTGCTGGAGTTGTTGGAGCATCTGTAGGAATTGCCGCCAGTTTTATTCCAATGTTTGTAGTAATAATTGGAACAGAATTAACAGCAGGTCCAGTAGGATGGGTAGCAGCGGCAGTAACTTTGATTATTATGGCAGTTTGGATATTTTTTGGTTATCAAGAATATCTTCTTGAATTAATTGTATATCAGGTAAACGCTTGGCAACCTCAAGAGGGAGGGGCAAATTGTGATAAATGTAATAAAATAGAATTTGGATGCACCGAATATCAATGCAAAACTTTTGGACAAAGTTGCGGAATTGTAAATAAGGGAACAACTCAAGAAAAATGTGTTTGGGAAAATCCCGACGACAGAGAGTATCCTGTTATAACTGAAAATATAACAATCAGCAAGCTCCCTGAATCATACACTTATAAAAAATCCACTGAAATTTCTCCTCCAGATACAGGCGTTGAAATAACTTCAAATTCTCAAAATTGCATTCCGCCTTTTTCAAGCTTGACATTAGGTGTAAAAACCGACGAGCCAGCACAATGTAGAATCAGCACTAACAGAGAGAAAAATTTTGATTTAATGACGAAAGATATGGATGAAGGAGCACTAAAAATTGAAAAACACACTAAAATCATTCCTAACTCTGCAACTGCAAATGACTGGGCATTAAATAATTTAGTGGATAATTCTGGACTTCCTGATGAAAATCAGGACGGAGTTGCGGATGTTGAATTTGAAATTACAAAAGGAAACGAGTATGAATATTATATTAAATGCAAAGATACCAATGGAAATGAAAATCCAGCAAATTTTGTTATAAAATTCTGTGTGCAGGACAAGGATTTAACTGCGCCGATGATAAAAGGATTTTTTGTTGCAGATAAGAGTTTTGTTCAGTTTAACACTTCAAATGTTGTAACAGAAGTTTATACAAATGAACCGGCAGAATGTAAATGGGACTTCAACGATAAAACTTATACTGACCTGCAATATGGCATGACAAATTGCGACACAACAATAAATCAAGCAACAATTTCTGGAAACAGCTGTACTGGAACATTTACAGGATTAGAAAATGGGGAAGAAAATAAATATTATATAAGATGCCAAGACAGAAGCGAGGACAAAAATACAAACAGCGTCTCAGAAGTTTATACTTTAAAAGTTTCAAGTCAGCCAGTATTGATTAATTCAATAAAAGTAAATGGAAAAGGAAATAATTCAATAATTAAAGATGCAAGAAATGTAATTCCAGTTGATTTAGAAATTAAAACTTCATTTGGAGCAGAAAATGGAAAGGCAAAATGCAGTTATGGATATTTGGGAAATCAAATTTCAATGTCTTTTGATTATGCAGAGATTAATACTCAAACTCTTTGGCTTCCCGAGGGAGAATACACTTTGCCAATATCATGCAATGATATTGCTGGAGACACTTCAAAGAGTTCAATATCATTTAAAATTGAAAAAGATATAGATGCGCCAATAGTTGCAAGAGCATATTACGACGCGAATAATTTAAAAGTTATAACTAATGAGCCAGCAGAATGTGTTTATACGCTTCAATCAAATCTTGCCTGCGCTTATGAATTTAAAGACGGAACAGCAATGAGCGAGATTGGAGAATTAACTCACTATACTTCATGGCAGGCAGGAAAAAAATATTACATTAAATGCAAAGACGCGTTTGGAAATCAGCCATTACCTGGACAATGCAATATTATTGTAAAAGCTTTTGAAAGTTATAAGTAATTCTTTAACTCAAATTTGCAGAAATTGATTTTATGGATTTTAGTATCGAGTGGAGGGAGTTTTGACTTTGACAAACTTTTTCTTTTTATTAATATTCAAAGACAGACGCGAGTAGAAAGTTATAAATAGTTTTAATTTTATCATAGTAACATAATCCAAAGATTTAAATAATCTATTTTGCTGGGGGAGTTATGAAAAATTTGTTAAAAAAAATAGCTATAGCAACACTAATGAGCGGAGCAATGGCTGTTTCAAATCCGACTTATTCTCAAATTCCTGAAATGCAAAGAATTTCTGAAATGCAAAAAGAATATGCAATCAAAGAGCAAAAACTTCTTCGGCATTTAAATTTTTATTTTGAAACAGGAGACTACAAAAAATATTCAGATATGCCTGAATTTAAAAAAAATATCAGAGCATGGTTATGTGCTTGTCCTAAAGAAGACGGAAAAGGAAACATTTGGTTCGATTACGGAGATACAGATGATGATGGTTTTTATGATTATGTTAGTGTTCAAAATAATGTTTATCCAATAAAATATCGGGAAAAGTTTTATTTTAATCTTGATACAAAAAAAATAGATTATGTTTTAGAAATTTCTGAAAACTGCCAAGGAACTGATTGTGACAGAATTATAAGAAAAGATTATAATGGGATAACTAACGAAGAGGCTAAATCTCTTGGAGAGGGTTTTTTTGAAAGAATACAAGAATTTGTAAAAACTCAAAAGGAATTTACTAGATTTAATCCAGACCCATTAGAGAATCTGGTTAGAAAGGAAGCTTATCATGCATGGGAAATGAATGCTTATGAAAATCTTGTTGGAAATTCAAGAATTCCTATAGAAAAACTTCTTTCTGAAGAAGAAATTAAGAAAGTTGAAAATTATATTGAGGAGAAGCCAGAAAGAGAGAGGCTTAAAAAAGAACAAGAAGAAGCCAGAAAAATAGAATATGGAAAGAGAGAGAAAATTAGAAAAGAACAAGAAGAAGCCAGAAAACCAAAAGCAAGATTAAAAATTGGCGGAGGGATTGCAATAAATAGCCAGGGAGGACATACAGGATTTTTTTTAGGAATAACTCCTCAATTAGCAAATAAAAAAGGAAAAGGGTTTGCAATGGGTCTTGATGTGGTTGTGATGAATTCAGAAACGAATTCTGAAGATTCTTATAGAACAGAGGATAAAGAACCCATTGGTTGGTTGCCGTCGGGGGCATATAAATACTTAATTTCTAAAACATTATATGAAAATCAGGTTTTTATAAAAAATTTTCATCGCCTTGGATTTAAAATTGGATATGTTTCTCCTGTTTTGGGAATTTTTGCTAACGTTGGATTTTTAGGACGGAAAACACTAATAACAACAACTGCTGAAATAGAAGAATATACTGAAATATACGGCACTAAACAAGGGCAATCTTCATTTAAAACTGAAATAACTAATTTTGAAAGAAAAAACTATTTTGGTTCTCGCTACGCTGGTCTGGGAATAGAAATTTTCCCCTATTTTAAAAAAGAAGGTTCTGAAAAAAATATTTCTTTTTCCATAGACGGATTGTTTACTAAAGGCGGATATATTCATTCTCCTAACTCTTATAAAGGATTGGCCTATTCTCCTAGACAAGTTATAATAAAAGCCGGACTAAAATATACTTTTGGAAAATGAAATGAAAAATTTAAATAAAATTATTTTAACAAGCGCAATAGGATTGGGAAGTTTTGGATTTTTAGGAGATAAGAATGTATCAGCACAGAATATTTTTGATAAATTTAAACGTCAAATAATAAATGAATATGCTGGAAGAAGTGGGGGAATTAATATTTATGGAAAGTTCGAAAATAATTTATCTATTCCAACCAATTATCCTGTTAATGAAAAAGGAGAGATTTATTATAGTAAAGACAAACATCAAATAACTGCGGAAAATAAATTTGCTTCATTTAATTATAGAATCTCCTTTCTTAATGATTTAACAAAACTTGAAGAAAGATATAATGCTCCATATAATAAAGAGAATTATTGGAAAAATAAAATCACTTTAAAACAAAAATGAAAATTAAAAAAACATTACTAACCGCATTATTAGGAGCAAGTCTTGGTCTTTTTGGCGGTAAAAATTTATCTGCGCAGAGTTCAGATTCATTGAATATAGAAATAGAGACTATTGACAAAAATGAGATTGGTCAACGAATATATGCGATAGGTTATTCTAACGGCGAAAGTGTTGCCTATGTTTTATGTAATTCATACAAAAATAATCATTATACCGAGAGAAAAATACATTGGTATAACAAAATTACACTGCGAGAAGAATTCAAAATAAATTATGATACCGGCCTTATAGATTATTGTATGTCTCATTCTAATTCATCTCAACAATATAAAGAAATTGTTAATTTTAAAAATTTAACAAAAGATCAAATTTATCAAGATAAAGAATTTGCAGAAAGAACAAAAAAAATAATAAATGCCTGCGAAAGTGAAACAAACTTAAGAGAGCTGATTAAGGAAATATCTAAGGAAAAGGGAATAATAAAAATTCCTCAAATAAAACAATAAAATGAAAAAAACACTATCCACAATTTTATTAAGTATTGGTTTAATTTTCGGAGCTAATCAATTAAAAGGGCAAATAAGAGAAGATATAGAATTTAAGAATCATGATAAAGATGATTTTAATGAAGAAGTTTATGGAGCTCAAGAAGAAGGATTAAATGAAAAAACTAACATATATAAAAAGAACAAAATGGGGCTTACTATTATTTTTTATTCTGACAAAAATAATGATAATTTTCATGAATCTATAAGAGTATTTAACTGTGATAAAATGCGTCGGGTAGTTCTTGAAGATTTTTATATTAACAAAGAAACAGGGCTCGTGAATTATGAATATAAAGTATTCCCCTTAACACCAAATAAATGGGATAAGTATTTTGCTCACAAATCTTTTTTAAGCTATGTTAAAGAAAATCTTTTTAATTCTCTCCCTCTTAAAGATAAAAAATATTATCCAAGCTTAACAAAAGAAGCTCTTTACAATTTGTATCCTGGCTTTGGGGACAGAGTTAAAAGACTGATAAATGCTAGCAAAGATAAAAATGCATTAGAAAGTATGCTTAAAGAAGAAAGATATCATTGGAGTAGCGTTTACCCTTAATTAAAAATGATAATTATTTAAATTTCAAAAACTTAAAATAAACATGAAAACTTTAAAAAATATTCTGCTTGCAACAACTTTTGGAATAAGTTTTGGGTTGAATTCAGGATATTCTCAGGGAAATAAGGAATATTATGTAGGGGATCCCACTTATTCAGAAGAGGGGATAAAAAAAGTAGATAAAGAAACTTTTTGGAAAATAGCTAAAGAGAATAACCACTATTCTTCTGGGATGGAAGAGCAAGTTGATAAAAGTAATTTAACAAAATGGTATGTAATTCCGGGAGACGATAAAAAAGGAGGATTTAGATCGACAGCTTCAGAGTCTGTACCAAAAACAACTCAAAGTTATAAAAGCGGAAGTTATCAAGCTACTCCAACAAAACAAGTTGAATTTAAATCATCTACTCAACCAACCCCTTCTCAAAATAAACAAACTCCAGGCAGAAATATTAACTGGTCTACTCCAAGCAATACAAACAAAAATTCAGAGTTAGGAAAAGCAATCTTAACAACTGGGGCTATTGTCGGGGGGATTTTAATACTTAATGAAATTTTAAAACCGCGCAATAAAGCGCCGGTATATAATAGTTCTCCTGCAAACAATTCTCCAGTAAATTATAAATCTACTTCTGGAGAGTCTAATATTGATTGGTGGAAAGAAGACAATAAAAAATCAGAAAAAATAATAGAAACAAAGAAAAATAATAAAAATTCAGAAGGAAATTGGTGGAGCGATTCTCAGCAAAAAGAGGCAGAAAAAATTCCAATGAATGAGAATCTCCATAAAACGGCAGAAGTTGTTAAGAATAAAATCGCAAAAAATCTTCCTGAAGGAGAATTAATGCTAGAGGCGGATAAAGAATTTTATGAGTTTATGAAAGATAAAGATGGAAAAAATTATTGGGAAGAAGGATATTCGGGATCTCAACAAAATATAAAAATTTTAATAGATGATGAAATAGAAAAAGAAATAAAAAAAGCAGAAGAATTTGATAAAGAATATAATTCTAGAATACGTCAACCAAAAGAAGAAGATACTTTAAGAATTGGAAATTATAAATTTAATAAAATAGGAACAATAAATTATCCCGAGAGAAATAAACCAGAAAAAATAGTAATTTATGAAGTTTATAAAGCAGTAAAATATTTTAATCTTTATGGAATGGGAACGGTAATTAATGGGTTTGAAACAGCTCATGAAATTGAAAAAAAGGGAATAAACAATTGGTGGGACGAAATTAAGGAAAAAGGAGAAGAAGATTATGGAGGAA
>JBBTBN010000001.1:0-13505 GCA_038043645.1 Nanobdellota archaeon | reverse complement strand
GTAAATTTTTTTCTTGCTACCCTTGTTGGTGGTCCTCCGCGAAATCGCTCTACTCGCGCATTGAAAAGTCGTTATTAATAATTAAAATTTTTCGCTTCTCAATACGCTCGGGATTTGACATGTGGACAATTTCACAATTAAATTTACACCTTAAAATGAGGCTGCACAGATTTGAACTGTGGACCCCGGCCTTTCTGAATTGTACCTGATTTGAATGAACGATTTCATTCGCACTTATCAGAGCCGTGCTCTACCAAGCTGAGCTACAGCCTCATATATGTTTTTGGATTGTAGTTTCCTATTTTAGTTTTCTTTTACATTGTAGCTTTTCTTTTTCTAAAAGAAAAACCCATTTTCTACCATTGTAGTTTCTTTTTTCTAAAAAGAAACCCATGAGCTACAGCCTCATTAAATTCTTAAACTCTAAATCATTTATAAAAGTTGTTAATTAATCAAAATTTAAAATTCTCATGGAAAGAACTTTGTTCTAGATTTTTGCAAAATTCCATAAAGAAACTTTTTTAAACTAATTTTTCATCGAATTATCATGGCAAAGGGAATGTATCATTATATAAAGCAAGCTTGGAAAAAACCAGACAAAAAAATTCTTAGAGAAAGAATGATAGAATGGAGAAAATCGGAGGCTTTTACAAAAGTTGACAAACCTCTAAGATTAGACAAAGCAAGGGCTATTGGTTATAAAGACAAAAAAGGATTTGTAATAATTAGAGTAAGAGTTAAAAGAGGAGGACACAGACGTTCAAGACCAAATAAAGGACGAAGATCAAAAAGAATGCATACAAGAAAAAACCTAATGATGAACTATCAAGGGATTGCAGAGCAAAGAGTAGAAAAGAAATATAAAAATTTAGTTGTTTTAAATTCATACAAAATTGGAAAAGATGGAATACATTATTTTTATGAAATAATTTGTGTTGATCCATTATTGCCAGAAATTAAAAATGATGATACAATAAACTGGATTTGTCGTCCTGAAAATAAAAAAAGAGCACTGAGGGGCTTAACAAGCGCAGGGAAAAAATCAAGAGGATTAAGATATAAATCTCCAACACTAAAAGCGTAAATTTAGTGTAAGGGCAGGAAAAAATAATTTCTAATTCTAAAAATATTTAAATTGCCTTATTTTTTATAGAATATGGGAAAAGTCGATGTCTGTCAAAGTTGTGGAATGCCTCTGAATAAAGAAGAAAATTGGGGAACAAATGCTGATGATTCTAAAACACAAGAATATTGCAGATTTTGTTTTCAAAACGGAAAGTTTACTAATCCAGATTTAACGATGGAAAAAGTAATAGAAAAAAGTGTAGAACTTTCAAAAAAATTATGGATGCCCGAAGACAAAGCAAGGGAAATTGCAAACAATACAATTCCAAAATTAAAAAGATGGTGTTGAATTTTCTATTTCAAACTCTTCTTTTCTCAACTTATTATATTTATCCTCAAAAAGGTTTCCAAAACATAGTTCTATACAAAACTATATAGTTTCCAAAAAGTTTATATAGTTTCAAATAAGACTATTAAAATGGAAGAACAAACAGCATATCAAAAAATCTTGCATTTATTTTTTGATTTTCCAGAAAGAGAATTTGGCTTTAATGAAATAGTAAGTTTAACAAGAACTTCAAAAGTAACTGCAAACAAAATAATTCTTTCTCTCTTAAAAGAGGATTTTTTAAAAAGAAAAATAGCAGGAAAAAGCTGGTTAATTGTCTGCAATCTATTTCATGAATATAATAAAACAAAAAAAAGAACTTATAATTTAGAAAAAATATACAATTCTGGAATACTTGATAAAATAAAACAAAAATTTCCAGGATATAAATCAATAATTTTATTTGGAAGTTATGGAAAAGGGGATGATAATGAAAAAAGTGATATTGACATAGCAGTAGAAATATCCGGAAATCAAAAGCTTAAAATAGAGGAATTTGAAAAAATAAAAGAAACAGGATATAGAAAGAATATTTTAGCAACCTTGCACATTTTTTCAAGGAGAGATATAAATAACAATTTGTTTTCTAATATTGCAAATGGAATTATACTTGAGGGATTTTTGGAGGTTAAAAAATGAATAAATTCCCAGATAAAGAAAGAGCAAAGAGCATAATGCAAAATTCCATTAGAGATATCAAATATACTTTAACTTTAAACGTCTCTGAAGAATCAGCGAATACAATTGTGCGAAATATTTATGAATCATTTAGAATGTTGGGAGAAGCAATTTTATTAAAGAAAGGAATAAGATCAATAGATCATCTAAATTCAATAAATGAAATATTAAAATTAAAAATAGAAAGTTCAAGATCATTAAAATTATTGGAAAATTTAAGAAGGTTAAGAAATAATATAAATTATTATGGATATAAAGCAAATATTTATGATGCAAAGGAATCTATAATTTTTACAAAAAATTGTTTTAATGAATTGTTAAAAAAAGTAAATGAAATAATTGAAAATTAAATTATAATATAAATGCTTTTATTTAATTCATATTTTTATCAAACAATGGAACTTCTAAAAAAAAATAAAATTCATTGCAGTTCATCATTCACAAAGAAAAATTGATTCTATAAAAAGAATTAAGAATTTGCATATTAGAATAAACAAATGGGAAGATATTGGATATCATTATTTAATTGACAAAAAAGGCAAAATTCATAAAGGCCGTTCAGAAAAGTTTATTGGAGCGCATGTTTATGGACATAATAAAAATTCAATTGGAATTTGTTTAATAGGAAATTTTGATGAAGAATCGCCGATTAAAAAACAAATTCACACTTTAATTAAATTTTTAAAACAAAAAACCAAAAAATTTAAAATTCCAATTAAAAATGTTTTAGGGCATAGAGAATTTTCAGATGCAACAAAAACCTGTCCTGGAAAATTTGTTGATATGAATTTGATAAGAAAAATATTAAATAAGGGGTTTTGATTATTTCTTTTTAGAATAAAAAGGATTTTGAAAATTTCCTGTTTTTTCTCCATGCAGAATAGTCTCTCTAAACTCTTCAATATTTCCTTTTCTAATTAATTGAACAAAACTATGATTATCAATTCTTTCATGCATAATTTTTAGGTCAGCAAGTTCAAATTTAAAATAAAAATGAAAACTTCTTCCTTTTTCTGGAATCAATCTATAAGTTTTTTCTCTGCTCTCAATACTTTTCCAACGAACCAAATCTTTTCCACTTCCAAAATAATCTGAACTAGCCAAATAACTTGATTCTTTTTTAAAATTAAATTTTTTAGAAATTAAATCTTTTTCAAGATTTCTTTTGAATTCTTCCATTTTGTCTCTTTCATATTCTCCAATTCCATTAAACTCAAAACAATCAGGACAAATAACAAAATCCAAATCTTCTCCTTTTTTATTTAGAATATTTTTTACTTTTTTTTGAATAAGATAAGAAACCTGTTCTTTTGCTCTATCTTCAAGAAAATGTTTTTTAGGAAAAGGTTTAATTTGTTCATCAAAAGGAGCATTAACATTGTGCTTAGTGCAAAAATTTAAATAAGTCAAATAATCTTTAAAATCTACAAATTGTTCGCCATAACAAACAGCTTTTTCAAAAATAGTATCTTCTTTATCAAAACCATTCTCTTTCAGATATTTTTTTAAACGAAAAAAATATTTATCAGAATAGCTAGAAGTTCCAACCCCTAAAACTGCAAATGGAAAGGCTAATTTATCTCTAATTGCAGACCATTTTAAAATATCAAAAATATCCAACATATTCTTTCTTTCAATTTTAGTTAGTCTATTGTTTAAATAAAAATCTCTTTTCATTTCTGAAGTCTTGATTTGATATCCAAAATCATAGAGATGTTGCCTTAAATTTCCTTTAAAAGTATTTTTCTCAAGTTTTGATCTTTCTTCAAATTCTTTTTTAGAATTCTTTATTAAAAGTTCCCTATAATCTTCATTAGTCAGATTAAAAATATTTTTACTTTCAGGAATATTTATTTTAATCATTAAATCCTTTCAAAAACTAAGTTTAAATTAATTATTATTCTAAATGATATAACAACTTAAAAAATCATTAGATAATAATTCCAAATCAATCTATTAAAGCAAAAAATATAAACTCCTTATTCCTAAAAATTTTATGAAATTAAAAGGCCTTCCAAAATATCTTTCTTTTGCAATAAAATTAATTTTAATTTTATCAATAATTAATGCTGTTTCAAATCAGTTTTGGTATATAATGTCCACAAACCTTTTTTTATTAATCTTAATGTTTATTCCCCAGATAATAAAGGGTTATCAAATAAAAATTCCCGCTGAATTTGAATGGCTATTATTGGTTTTTGTAGTTTTTACGCTTTTCCTTGGAAAAATCGGAGGAATTATTGTTCCAATATTTTTTGGAATCGCAATCGCATTAATAGGATTTATGATTTTGGCGATTCTTTATTCAAACAATCAGATAAAAAAAGATTATTTTTTGATAATTTTATTTACATTTAGTTTTACAATAACATTTGGATTTATCCTTGAACTTTTAAAATATTATTTAAAAATATTTTTAGGACAAGAAATAAGCATAGGAATTTATAAGTTTTCTATGCAAAATATGACCTTTGTAATAATTGGAGCAGTTATAGCTTCTATAGCAGGATATATTTATATGAGTTCAGAAAAAGGAATGCTTAGAAACGCAGTAGGAAAAATTTTAGAAAAAAATCCAAAGTTATTTTTAAAGAAAAATAATTCTTCGGATGAAATTTTGGAATTAGCAAAAAATGGTGAGAGCGAAGAAATAGAATTTAAATCCACGCTAAGAACAAATCTCCATACAAATGAATTTGATAAAAAAATAGAATTTTCTGCATTAAAAACAATTACTGCTTTTTTAAATTCAGAAGGCGGGACTTTATTGCTTGGAATAGACAATGAAGGAAAAATTTTGGGAATAGAACAGGATAAATTCCCAGATACAGATAAATTTAATTTATATTTAATAAGCATAATAAAAAATAGAATCGGGAAAAAATATTCTCATTTAATAAATATTCAAAATATTTCAATTGACAACAAAACAATTATAAAAATTAGTTGTGAAAAAAGCAAAAACCCCGTTTTTTTAAAATCAGATTCAAATGAAGAAGAATTTTATGTAAGAATGGGGCCTTCAAGCGCGCAATTAAAGGGAAGCGAATTAGTTGAAAATGTTCAAAGAAGATTTGGGGAACGATAAATTAAAAATAATCAACAAAAGTCTTTATTTTGTCTAATTTTTTCTCCTTATGATAAATAGTTCCTATAAAATAACGAGGATCTTTTAACCATTCATAAATTTTTAAGTCTCCTTCATTCTTTGGAATCTCTTCAAGAAGCTTTTCGTCAATCCATACGGGAATGCCTTCATTGCTTTCTTCTTTTAATTTTCCAGAATATTTTTCTGCTTCAAAAAGATAAACCAAAAAATCTTGGGAATTTTTCCAATTATCAAAAATTCTTTCTGAATTATCAAATAAAATAACTCCTTTTAATTTTGGCTCAATTAATTTCAATCCTGTCTCTTCTTCTGTTTCTCTTATCGCTGATTCTAATCTTCCATTTGGATTTAATCCCTTTTCAAAATCTTTTAATTTTCCTCCAGGCAAAGTATAAAAACCAGAATTAGGATCATTTTCTCTTTTAATCTTTTTTATCATTAATATTTGTTTATCAACAAAAAGATAAGACATTGTTCCATATTTCATATTATTTAACAAAAAAATAACTTAAAAAAGATTTATATTCTACGAAGTATCTTTAAAAACTCCTCCTCGCAACCTTTATAAATGAAAATCGCTCTTTATAAATTAAGAAAATGACCAAAACTTCTACATATAAAATCCAGAATATCGTCGCAACTGCTTCCCTGGGAAAGCCTGTTCCCTTGACAAAACTTGCAAGAACACAACCAAACACAGAATATAATCCAGAAACTTTTCCAGGTCTTGTTTTAAGAGTAAAAGAGCCAAAATCCGCAGTTCTTGTTTTCTCGTCGGGAAATTTGGTCTGCACAGGAACAAAATCAACCACCCAAGTCAGACAGGTTATTAACGCTGTTATAAAACAATTAAAAAAAATAAATGTGAACGTTACAATAAAACCAAAAATTACCGTTCAGAATATTGTTGCATCAGGAACAATTGATTTGAAACTTAATTTAAATTTTTTGGCTTTAGAAATGGAGAATACAGAATATGAACCGGAACAATTCCCTGGTTTAGTTTATAAATTAATTGATCCAACAGCGACTTTTCTTTTATTTTCAAACGGAAAACTGGTTTGCACAGGAACAAAAAATAAGGACCAGCTTGAAGACAGCATGAGACAGCTTTTAAAAAATGTTAAAATAGCTTTAAAGAATTATAAACAATAATTTTATAAAATATACTTTAAATAAAATATAAGTTTTTATATGCTAACTTATTAATTTTCTTATGAGTTTTTCCAAATATGTTAGAAGGGAAGTGCTTAAACGCATTGAATGTGGACCGATTTTTAAAACATCTATAGACGAAATAAAAGAAAAAAATTTTCATGTATCTACTGCAAAATATCCAGTTTATCCAGAATTAAATATTGTTCTTATTGAAACAATAGAGAATCCTAAAGAAATATATTTTAGATCATTTTCTGGATGCAAAATGATGGGAGAACATAAAACAAAACAAGAACATGCTCTCTATCTTGAAAAAATAAAAGAGGCAGTCTCTCCTAAATTCAAAGTAAAAAGAAAAGATTTGGAAAAGAAAATTATTAATTTGCTTAATAAAGCATCTTCTTAAAAATTACAAACAATAATTTTTATCTCTTAATTAATTTTAACTAATTCTTCTATTGAATTTTTGTAAAATTCTTGAATATTCTTTTCTTCTTTCCCCTTAAAATAATCTTCATTAATTATTTTATAGACATCATCCAAGTCAATTACTGCTTCTTCAAACGCTTTTAAATAATTTTCAAATTTTCCTTTTTTAAAATGAATATATGTTAAAACACTAATAAGGCTATTCAATTTTTTGTATTCCTGGTTAGAATATATTTCATGCAAAGCTAATTTAAAGTCTTCATCTTCAGGGAAAATTTCATTGCCTTTTTCTATTTCTTTAAGCAAGTATATTAAATCATTATAATATTGTGCCATAAAATAATATAGCTTAGTTATATTTAAATCTTTGTGTTTTAATCCCTTATCAATGACATGGTTGTTTTAATGATTTTAAAAAAAAGTATAATAAAAAACTACTTAAAAATACATATAAATCTATAAAAAGAATAATTTTTTCTCATAAATATGGAAGAGAATAAATTTCCAGAAGAAGAAGGGATATCAAAAGAAACAGAAGGAAAAAAAACAAAACAAGAAGATTTATTAATTGAGGCAAAAAATTTCTTTGAAGCGCATAAAAAAGAGTTATTGGAATCAAAGAAAAAAGGAAGCAATGTTGTTTTCTTGGATTTTGAAAGTCTAATAAAATTTTCAAAAATTCTTTCAGATGAAATTCTTGAAGATCCAGAAGAAACTTTAAGAATTTTTGAACAAGCGATTGAGCAATCTCCGTTAATTGACAGCGTTAGAATAAGACTAAAAAATCTCCCAAAGTTTCAGATAGTAAAAATCAGGAATATTCGTTCAAAACACTTAAATGAAATGATCGTGATTGAGGGAATTATTAGACAGGCTTCTGATGTTCAACCGCAGGTTGTAAATGCAAAATTTGAATGTCCAAGTTGTGGGACACTTATTCAGGTTTTGCAGCTGGAAAAAAAATTTAGAGAACCTTTAAGATGTTCTTGCGGAAGAAAAGGAGGATTTAAATTAATTTCAAAAGAGATGGTGGATACTCAGCGATTAGTCGTGGAAGAATCTCATGAATCTCTTTCAGGAGGAGAACAGCCAAAAAAAATAAATGTTTTTTTAAAAGAAGATTTAGTTGAACCAAAAATGGAAGAAAAGACCACTCCCGGAAGCAGAGTGAGAGTTATCGGAGTCCTAAAAGAAGTTGCTGTGCCTTTGCCTACAGGGGGCCTGTCAACAAGATTCGGATTAGCAATTGAAGCAAATAATTTAATTCCTTTAGAAGAAACATTTGAGGAAGTAGAAATGAATGATGAAGATGAAAGACAAATTTTAGAATTATCCCAGCTTCCAAATATTTTTGATAGATTAGCAGAAAGCATTGCGCCAAGTGTGTGGGGTTATGAACAAATAAAAAGATCATTAATTCTGCAATTGTTTAGCGGGGTGAAAAAAGAATTGTCAGACGGTTCAAATCAGCGAGGAGATATTCACATTTTATTAGTAGGTGATCCAGGTGTTGCTAAAAGTGTAATTTTAGGATTTATGTCAAAAATCGCTCCAAAAGGAAGATATGTCGTCGGTAAATCTACTTCGGGAGCAGGATTAACCGCAACTGTTGTTCGGGATGAATATTTAAGAGGATGGGCTTTAGAGGCAGGCGCAATGGTGCTGGCGAATAAAGGTTTGGTATGCATAGATGAATTGGAAAAAATGGATCCGCAGGATAGAAGCGCGATGCATGAAGCAATGGAACAGCAATCAGTTACAATCAGCAAGGCAAATGTTCAGGCGTCGCTGAAAGCAGAAACTTCTGTGTTGGCTGCAGCAAATCCAAAATTTGGAAGATTTGATCCTTATCAACCAGTTGCCCAGCAAATTGATCTTCCTCCGACATTAATAAATCGTTTTGATATAATTTTTACATTAAGAGACTTGCCCGACAGAAAAAAAGATGCAAGAATAGCAACCCATGTTTTATCAGAACATATAAATGAAATAGAAACTCCGATTGTCTCAAGAGATTTACTTAGAAAATATGTTGCGTATGCAAAACAGAAAATAAAACCTGTGCTGACCAAAGAAGCAATAGAGGAATTAAAAAATTTTTATGTAGAATTAAGAAACAAGCCTATTCCTTCTGAAAGTGCGCTGAGGCCAATTCCAATTTCTGCAAGACAGTTGCAGGCATTAGTTAGAATGTCTGAAGCAGCTGCAAAAGTTCGTCTCAGCGAGAGTGTTTCAAAACAAGACGCTCAACAGTCAATTGAAATTATGAAATATTATCTCATGCAAGTCGGTTTTGATTATGAATCTCAAACTTTTGATATTGATCGAATTGGTTCTGGATTTTCACATTCCCAAAGAAGCAAAATTTTCAATGTTAAAGAATCAATTATTGCGCTTTCAAGTAGAATGGGAAAAGAAATCCCAATAGAAGAAATTAAAAATGATTTAAAAGATAAAATGAAAGAACAAGAGATTGATGAAGCAATTGAAAAATTAATTCAGAGCAATGAAATCTATCGTCCTAAACACGGATACATAGGAGTGTTTTGAAATGTCAAAACATTTTTGGATAAGAAATCCTAAAACAAAAACAGAGGGTTATTGTGTTAATTCATATGGTGCTTTAAGTAAACTTACTCTTAAAAAATATGAAAGTGTTTGGTTAACTTGCGAAGAAGTTTTAGAAATATTAAAATCAAAAACAAAAAAAGAAAAATATTATAAATGTGAAAAGATTTTTAAAAATAAATCCCCTCAATCAAAAGGTAAACAAAAAGAATTATCAAAAGAAGAACAATCTAAACTTGAAAAATTATTTTCGTGAATATAAGATTTTATAAACAAATTAAAATTAATATTAAAAATGACAGAACAGCAATTTAAACGAAACATAGCATATAAGTTAAGAATAGGAGATATTTTAATGGGAAAACCAATTATAAATCAGGAAAAATTTCAGTTTCTTGAATTAGGAAATAAAAAAATAGTGAGGGTAAATGTAATTGGAAATATTGTTGATAGATATCAAAGTGAGGGCGAGAAGAAATATCTTTTTTTAACTTTGGACGACGGTTCAGGTCAAATTCATTTAAAAGTTTTTGGAGATGATATGGAAAAATTCAAAGAAATTCGACATGGAGAAACTGTTTTGGTGATTGGAATAATTAGAAATTGGAACAATGAAACTTATATTTCTCCAGAAATAATAAAAGAACAAAATCCAAAATATTTGCTTATAAGAAAACTTGAATTAGAAAAACAGCGCTTAGAATCTTCAGAGGGTGAGCCTTTAGCAAAAGAACAAATAAAAGCATTGAAAGATAGAATTCTTGATATGGTAAAAAATTCTGAAAAAGATGGCGGTCTTGAAACAGACAGAATAATTACAGAAATAAGAGATGTTTCACCTGAAATAATTAATCAAGAAATGCAACGACTGCTTGAAGAAGGAATGATTTTTGAACCTCGTCCTGGAAAGGTGAGATATTTGGGATAAAATAAAAAAGATAGATTAGATTACAATTAAACCAATTCTATTTTTCTATAAATAATAAAAAAATGATTATTTCTTAAATCCACCTAATTTCTTTAAAGCTAAATAAAGCGCAGCAATAATCAATAAACTAAATACAATTATTACATATAATTTATCATCAAAATTCTTAACCCCCGCCTCAATAACCAAAGATGCTCCTGCAGGAAGAGAAACTAATTGTAAAAGCAAGTTTGAAATAAACAAACCAAACACAATTAAAATAAAACCAATTCCAGCAAATACAAAAAAAGTTTGCCTGTTATACTTTTTACTTTTATCTTGAAAAGTTTGATCACACTTATCACAAAATTTTAATGTAGTAGCGCAACCGAGATTATTATATTCAAAAATAGGATTGCCTTTATCTAAATAACAATTATCTTGCTGGATTTGCAGTTCTTTAGAAAAATTACAGCAATTATTTAATTCTTTTACGGGAGAAGGAATTGTTCCATTGCAAATTTTATCATATTCAGGAGAGGGATAAATATAGTCTACAATTAAATTAAATAAAACTATAACCATAATTGCAATAAACACTCCAAGAAGAATTGTAAGGGCAAGGTTTCTTCCGCTTGCTTTTTTAGGTTTAACCATAAAGATTAAAAGTAAAATAAATTTATAAACTCTTTCCCCGCCATTAAATTATGGAATCTTATGAATCATTATTAAACGAAGCATATGAAAAAGTAAAACAAATTGAGGGGGCTGGAGGAAGATTTGAAATTCCAAAAATAGAAGGTCACATTGAAGGGAAAAAAACAATTTTAACTAATTTTTTGCAAATAACTTCTCATCTACGGAGATCTGCTGAACATTTCCAGAAATTTTTGCTTAAGGAACTGGCTACACAAGGGCATTTGGAAGGAGACAGATTAATTTTAAATAATAAAATTCCAAGCGCAAAAATAAATCAAAAAATAGAGGAATATGCAAACGAATTCGTATTATGTAAGGAATGTAAAAAGCCAGATACAGAAATTATAAAAGAAGATAGGCTTTCTTTTGTGCGCTGCTTAGCTTGCGGAGCTAAACATTCTATAAGAAATAAAATTTAAATTTTTAATTAGCGACGCAAGATTGCGGAGTCGAGCAAGTTCACGAGATATTCTCCCGAAGGTAAATTTGAAAAATTTGAGCGAGAGTGCGAGCAAAAACATTCTATTAGAAATAAAATTTAAATATTTTTAATTCATTTCAATAAGAAATTAAATTATACCAAAATCCTAGAAAAAGTATTACAAACATTAAAGGAATTATCTTTTGAATAGTGCATTTGTAAATTTTTTTGAAAATCTAAATTATAATTTTTAGGTTGAATTTCATAAACAAGTTGTCTAAACATTTCTAAAGAACTTTCTTTTTTTGTATAACTATTTTCAGCTGATTTTTCCTGATTTTTTTCTTGATTTTCGTTTGTCATTCTTAGTTTTTTCTTACATTGTAGCTTCTTTTTTTCTAAAAAAGAAACCCATTTTACTACTTTATTTTAATGGATTTTAACATTTTTTTGGTTTATAAATCTTTGGTTATAGAGGGTTATTTTTGTTTTGGCGATAGTCTATAAAATTTTCCATCAAAAAAGTATTTGTTGCCATCTTCAGTTTCAAAATATAAAGAAATTGAAGGAGAAAATAAAGGATTATTTACAACTTCTCTGGCTTTAACAAATTTCCCGTTTTTTTGTCCAACAAATAAAATATTTCCATTTTTATATGCAATGGGGTCGTCTTCATACATTAAAACATCCTGAATGCTGTCTCCAGTTAAGTCGCCTACTTGTATTATCTGCGTTTTATCACTGCATCCACCCAAAGCTAAACTTGCAACGCCAATTCCAGTTAAAAGTAAATTTTTTATTGTTTTCATTTTCCCCCATTTTTCAACGCTGTTTCAAATAAAACTGCAAAAGCCTGGCTGAAAAATTCAGAGTTAAGCCAGATTGCAACATCTTCATTTGCTTCAACATTTTTTGAAATATAAAACATAATTTCTTTTCTATCAATTATGAAAAACTTTGAATTAAGGTCGGTCTTTTTTACTTTTATTCCAAGCTTTTCTTCTATTTGCTTGATTAATCTTTCATCTCCTGAAAGAGCCAATTTTATTTTAACATTATCTTTTTTCAGGCTTTCAAGTGTTTGTGTAAAAAGCTTGACTTTCATTGATAATTCGTCGGCAGTTGTGCAGATTATAACTTCTTTTTTTGCGTTCTGAAGAATCTCTTTCAAAAAATTAGAAATGTTCGCCTTCCCTTTTAATGCTGCTGAAAGTTCTTCTCTTTTTATTGGAACAATTCCTTCTTTGTATATTCCTTCAAGTTGCGAAAATTCTTCAGTTTCCTTAACATTAGAAAGGCTGTAAATTTTTTCTTCTGCTTTTATTTTTACATTATTTTTAAGTTTTTCAATAACCATTTTTGGTTTAACACCCAAATATTTCACAGGTTTTCCAATTTTAACAATAGCAAATCCTTTTTTTTCCAAGCTTTCTAAAACATCATAAGTTCTTGACCTTGGAACTCCCGACATGCTTGCAATTTCTCCTGCAGAGGCACTTCCCTTTGAGAGCAAAGCCAACCATACTTTTGTTTCATAAATATTCAAATCAAAGTAGTCTTTTATTTTGTTGATTAAATCTTGTTTAGCTATCATTTTATTTTTTTGTCCTCACAACATAATTTTTTAAATTTTGAACATCATTTGAGCCAAATGAAAAACCTGCGACACTATTCTTAACCAAAAATCCTTTATTAGAAATGTCTCCAGTTATTTGAGAATTCTTTTTGAGAATATTTTCTCCAAAAAATAAACTATATGCATTCATATTCCCAGTTATTTGTGAATTATTTCCTAAAACATTTCTTCCTATAAGTAAACTATATGCATTCATATTTCCTGTTAGCTGAGAATTCTCTTTAAGAATATTTCCTCCAGCAAGTAATCCAATTGTGTAAACATTTCCCTTTGAATTTTCTCCACCTATTTCTGTTTCTGGAAGAATCCCCCATACATAATGGTTTTCTTGAGGATTATTTAATGCAACAGAGCCAAAATGAACATTATCTTTAATTGAAGTTAGAGCAATTAGCCCAGCTAAACCTGCTCCTGCAATCATCTTTTTTGGATTTTCTTTAATCCAAT